>NZ_JBIURS010000012.1:0-141173 GCF_044740965.1 Streptomyces sp. NPDC088252
GCCGTCATCGAACGCGTGCGTCAGATGGCCGACGCCTGGGAGCAGCAGCTTCCCGACGTCATCCGTACACCCGCCGTCGTAAGCGCCCTGCGCGCTGCCCTCGACCAGCCGCAGCAGCCCACCACCTGACCCCGCCAACTGCCCCGCCCCAGGAGGGACGACCATGATCGAACTCCCCGCGTTCCTCACCCACGGAACCGCTGCCTGCGCCCAGCCCGACCACAACCCCGACCTCTGGGCCTCCGCCCTCCCCGCCGACCAACGCGAAGCCGCCCGCATCTGCCAGGGCTGCCCCCTCCGACCGGCATGCGCCGACCACGCCCTCAACCGGCCCGAGGAACGCGGCACCTGGGGCGGGCTCACCGCCAAGGAGCGCCGCCGCATCCTCCGCCCCGGTGACGAAACGTGGCTCGACGCACAGGGCCGGGTTCGTGTCCCCTGCGGCACGTACAAGGCGCTGTGTGCCCATATCCGGTACGGGGAGGAGTGCCAGACCTGCCGGGGCGCCCAGGCCATCCGTGTGGAGACGCAGCGCCGTGCACGGCTCGCCGAGGAACACATCAGCGGCGGGTCGGCCACAGGGGCGGTCATTCACCGCCGGTTGGGAGAGGACGTGTGCCTCGGGTGCCTGCGAGCGGAGCGGGCGAACACGGCGGCAAGGCGGGCAGCACGGCAGGCCAGGGAGCAGCGGCCGGCGCTGGCCTTGGCGTCATGACCGCCACCATCACAAGCAAGGAGCAGCACCATGCCAGTTGATCCGTACCGTGGCGTCATTCAGGCCGTTGACCGGTTGACGACGCAGGTCCGACGGGTCGCCGACGCGATGACGACGCCCGTCGTCGAGGACGCCGACAACGTGCAGACGACGGGTGACGACGCCCCGGCCGCGCAGCTTGCCTCCGTCGTGGCGACGCCCGACGCCGCCAAGGAGACGCCCGACGACGACCCGCACCAGCCCGCATACGACGCCGTGTTCGCGTACATCCGCAGCCAGCCCTGCGATTTCCTACCGGACACCGTCGTCGGGCGGAACGCGATGATCTGGCACGCCGTTCACGCCGCTCTCGACGCCATGCCCGCCAAGGAGGGGCCGCGCTGACCTGTAGACGACATCCCGCCCCCGTCGCATCATGTGGCGGTGGGTACACCGTTCGCCGAGTTCCTCAGCTACACCGAGCCGCATCCCGAGCCCTGCCCCACGTGCGGCACGTGGGGCCAGCGGAAGTACACCGAGCCGAGCAAGACGGAACAGAAGATCGTTTGCGTCAACCGGTACTGCTCCGTCTCACCGTTCCATGACCCCGACGCCCATTGGCCCCCCAAGCGCTGACGCAGCACAGACGCCCCGCCACCCACACGGTGACGGGGCGTCGACATACCCAGACGACGCACGTCGGACTACTCCGACGACGCCCTGTTCTTCCCCGCCGCGATCTGGCCGGCCGTCTCCCCCGTCACGCCCATGCGCGCACCGATCGCCCGGTACGTATGCCCCTGCCCCTTGGCCGTGATGACTGCCTGCTGGCGCACGTCGGCCAGCACCCGATGCAGCTCGGGCCACTCCCGGAGCAGCTCGGAACAGGCCGCGGCCCGGTCCACCGCATCCGGGATCGCCTCCAGCGCA
Organism: Streptomyces sp. NPDC088252; assembly: GCF_044740965.1. Taxonomy (NCBI): domain Bacteria; kingdom Bacillati; phylum Actinomycetota; class Actinomycetes; order Kitasatosporales; family Streptomycetaceae; genus Streptomyces; species Streptomyces sp. NPDC088252. The sequence goes on from NZ_JBIURS010000012.1 coordinate 1,625, forward strand.
CGCAGCGCCTCACGCACCCGTTCCACCTCTTCAGCCACGACAGCCACCTCCCGGCCGGAGCGTAGGACTGCACAGACACCCACCCAAGGGGTACCCTCTGGAACATCCAAGGGATACCCCTTGGATGCGTCTGGACGGGCCGACGACGCCCAACGACGCCCAACAACTGAACGAGCCCCGGCAGGACTGCGAATCCCGACCGAGGCTCTGACCACCGGAGAGTGACCTCCATGGGCTGGAAGAAGCCTCGCACATCCCCGCTCCCAGCGGGACCCTGGTACGCCACACTCGCGACCAGTGCCGGACGCCCCGCCGTCCTCGGCGCCACCCTCATCATGTCGATGCCCGGCGAGTACCACGTCGCGAAGTTCGCCGGATGGTCCGACCCGTGGGCGTACGGCATGCCGTTCTCGCTCTCGGCCTACGCCGGTATCGCCGCCGTCGTCGCCGCTACCAGGCCGAAGGGTGCCCGCGGGCGGTTCTCCGCAACGATCGGCGCAGCGTTCGCGATCGTCCTCGCCCTGGCCGCGCAGGTCGTCGCGCACCTCGTGAACACCGGGCACATGAACCATGACCAGGCTTGGCTCATCGCCGTTACGTCGATGGTGCCCCCGGCTGTCCTCGCGCACCTGCTGCACCTCGCCGCGACCCCGACACCCACCGCCGCCCCGTCGACCAGCGTCGACACCCCTGAGGAGACGGCCGTCGTCGAGCGCGTCGAGCAGGCGCCCGTGCTGCCGCCGCTCCCGACGCAGCCCCCGGCCGCGCAGCTCCCAGCCCCGACCCCGGTTGCGCCGCAGCCGCAGCCAGTGCCCGCCCCGATCGTCTACCGCGACCCGCGGTGCGCCGCCGTCCGCCCGCTGTACGACGCAGGGACGCGGCCCGGCACCGCCGCCATGCGCGACGCCCTCATCACTGCTGGGCATGGCCGCGTCGGAGACTCCACCATCCGCGGCGTCATCCGGGCCGAGATCGAGGATCACGAGCCGAGCCTCAAGAGCCTCCCGGCCACACTCCCGCTCGCCGTCGGGCAGAACCCGTAGGCCCGGCCGTGCTCGCCGCCCTCGGCGTGCTCTTCCCGCTCGCGGCCCTCCTCGGGCTGCTCGGTCTCGCCTACGTGGCCACCCCCGACGTCCCCCGCATCACCGGGACCGTCGCCCTCATCGTCACCCTCGCGGCGCTCGGCGCCGCCATCCTCCACTGAGGACTCATGTCTGATCACCCGATCACCCCGACCCGGATCATTCCGGCCGGCGCCCCGCTTCCCGACCGCGGGCCCGAGCCTGGCGAGGTTCCGCCGTGGCGTGCCGCCCCAGCCACGCCCGCGCCGCCTGCGGCCCCAGTTCCGCCGCCTGCCGCACCACCGGCCGCACCGCCGCCCCCGCCGCCCGTGCAGCAGATCTTCATCCCGCAAGGCCCGTTCGAGTTCCACGTCACCCTCCAGCCCCCGGAGCCCGAGCCGACCCGGTGGGAGCGATTCACTGCCTGGATCGGGCAGTTCGGCCGACCGTGGCAGATCTGCGGGGCCCTCACCCTCGCCCTCCTGCCGATCCCTGGCGTCGGGTACAGCGTCGCCACCACCTGGGCCTCCGCCGTGTCCGAGACCCGCGGCATGTGGGGGCAGGGCGCCGCATACGGGCTCGCGTGCACACCACTCGCCTGGACCCTGCTGCGCATCTACTACCACGGCGGCACCATCCGCCGGCTGCTCGTCCTCGCCGTGTCCGTCGTCGGTCTGACCGGCGCCATCCACCTCTACGACCCCATCACCTGGATCACCGGAGTCACCCGATGAACACCGCTACCACCGGCGTCACGCTCGCCGGAGCCGCCATCGCCGTCACCATCCTGTTCATCCAGCTCCGGAAATGGTGGACCGGGGGACGCGCGCTGAAAGACCTCCTCCCCACCGTCCAAGGGCTGCTCACCGGAGCACTCGGCACCATGTGCGCGGGCGGCCTCCTCGGCTGGCTCGCCGGATGCACCCGCCAAGGCGTCAACTCCGCAGGAGGCAAGGCCATCACCGGAGTGACCGGCACCGATTCAGGCGCACCGCTGGCCGGCGCCTCCATGGGCCAGCTCACCCCCGAGGGTGGAGTCGTCGTCTTCATCGTTGCCGTCGCTCTCGTCCTCTCGTACAAGGCTGCGAGCAAGGAGGACAAGGGCAAGCTGCTCGGCGCGCTGGCCGCAGGATTCATTCTCTGCGCCGTGGCGGGCGTCGCTGGTGCGCTGGAGGGCCTGCCCGAGCTGGTGAACGGCATCGGTCTCAGCGGCCGAAACGCGCTGGAGGGGAACCTCTGATGGCCGAGCCAGAGACCACCAAACGGACCCGCGCCGCGCGCACCCTCACCGCCGGGCAGCGCTACCTCATCCGCAACCTTGCCGAGCGCGCCGCCGAATGGGTACGCGCCGGCCGCCGCGACGACCTCGATGGACTCGCCGCGATCCTCGGCTGCATCCTGCGCCTGGTCCTGCTCGCCGCCGGAGCGTACGGAACGTGGTGGCTGCTCCGGCGCTGGCCCGCGATCCTGTGGGCCGCCGTCCCGCTGTGGTGCTGGGCCGCCGTGCGCGCCATCCCCGACGACGAGGAGGAGACCCCCGAGGCGGCCGAGTCCATCGAGGCGCAGCGGGAGCAGCTGCACACCCTGATCCGCGACCTCATCGCGGACCGGCCCGGCGTGCACCTCGCCACCCTCCTCACCCACCTTCGGCGGCACGGGCAGGGGGAGGGCTGGGAAGTGTCTGATCTGCGGACCCGGCTGCCGCTCCTCGGCATCCCCGTCCGCCGCTCCGTGAAGGTGGACCGGAAGGTGGCGTACGGCGTCCACCGAGACGACCTCCCGCAGCCCTCCCCGGCCGAGGGTGAGCAGCAGGCCGCCTGACGGTCTACCACCCCCGTCTACCTGCGGATCTACCACCACAGCTACCCCGATCTACCGACCCGCCTACCCCGGATCTACCAGCACGAGAGGATGACCCCATGGACGACCTGGTGCAGTTCCTCCGCGACCGCCTCGACGAAGACGAGCAAATCGCGCACATCGGCAACGCCTCCGAGCCGCCGCTGACCTGGCGGCAGATCGGCGAGACGGGCGTGATCGTCGCGTCCGACGGCGACCGTGCCGAAGAGTGCGCGAACGGGAACTGGGCGGGCGTTGCTGAGCACATCGCCCGCCATGACCCGGCCCGCGTCCTGCGCGAGGTCGAAGCCAAGCGGGAGCTGCTCAGTCGATACGAAGCCATGGCTGCTGGGGTGCTCGTAATGACAGGCGCTGAGGCGATCCTCTCGGAGTACAGGCGGGTCCTCCTGCCTCACCTCGCCCTGCCCTACGCCGACCACCCCGACTACCGGGACACCTGGCGGTCGTAGCCCAGTTGTCAGTCCCGGCCCGTACCGTGAACGTGTCCCCATTCGCGCTTCATGGCTGCGGCGCTGCTCGGACCCGAGGCCCCGCCCGAACATCCCCCCGGGCGGGGCTTCTTCACATCGTCATCACGTCTCGCGCACGTACATGGCACGATGCTTTCCCGGACCAATCCGCCCAGGGGGATACATGTACACCCGCGCCACCATCGCCGTGCTCGCCGCCGCGCTGCTCACCCTCACCGCCTGTTCCTCGTCGAACGACGACAAGCCCACTGCCGCGTCGTCGTCGAGCGAGCCCAGCACGAAGCAGCCGACCACACCCTCGCTGGGTACCGAGGACGGCCCGGAGGAGGCCGTCATCGCGTACACGGCCGCGTACTTCAAGGGCGACGCCACCACCGCGTACGAGATCCTGTCGAAGCGCTGCCAAGGGAAGGTCGGTCTGGATGCATATGCCGGTGTCGTGAAGCAGGCCGCAGCCGACTACGGCAACGACCACCCAGCCACAAACGTAAAGGCGAACGTCTCTGGGGATATGGCCCGCGTCACGTACAAGGTGAACGGGTTGCCCAAGTTCGACCAGGAGGCGCAGCCGTGGGCGCGTGAGGGCGGCGCCTGGCGGTACGACGCCTGCTGAACCGGCCCGGCCCCGCCATTGTGCGGGGCCGACGCATGTCCGCGACATACACACCTCAAGATCCTGGAACGCCCGAAATCCGTACCCTCCCGACCAGGAGGAGGTACGGACATGGACGACCCGCAGGCACGCCCGCACGACGGCCGAGGCCGGTTCGTCCGTACCCTCAGTACTGCCGAGCGAGACGCGGCTGCGGCTGATCTCCGGTCGAAGGGCTGGACGTACCCACGCATCGCCGAGCACCTCGGCTACAACCACCGCGCCGACGCGTACAACGCCGTCCAACGTGTCCTCAAGGAGACCGTGCGCGAGGCCGGCGAAGAGCTGCGGACGCTGGAGCTGGAGCGCCTCGACGCCCTGTACGTCGCCGCTTCCGAGGTGCTGGAGCGCGAGCACGTCACCGTGTCCAACGGCCGCGTCGTCGACCTCCACGGCGCCCCCATCCCCGACGACGGCCCAGTCCTCGCCGCAATCGATCGCCTCCTGAAGATCCAGGAACGCCGCGCCCGCCTCCTCGGCCTCGACGCACCCGTGAAGCGCGACATCAGCCTGACCGACGAACGCGCAGCCGCGATCGAGGCCCTCGTCGAGGAGCTGGGCGAGCAGTGACCAACCTGCGCGACCGCCTCGCCGGCATGACCGAAGCAGAGCTGGACCTCCTGGAGGAGAAGCTCCGCGCCAAGCTCTGGCAGAAGAAATGGGACCGCTGGACCCCGTATCCGTGGCAGGTGGCCCCGGACGGGGTAGAGACCCACGGCATGTGGCTCCAGCTCGGCGGCCGAGGCACCGGCAAAACCGACGGCTGCGCCCGGTACATGGTCCAGCACGTCAACGGGCCAGCCTGCGACGACCGAGTACCCGGCGGGCACCGGATGAGCATCATCGCGCCGACACAGGGTGACGCCGTTGAGTCCGCCGTCAACGGGCCGTCCGGGCTCAAGGCCCACGATCCGCGCGTCGTCTTGAGGACCACCGCAGGCGGCACACACGTGCGTTGGCCCAGCGGAGCCGAGGCGAAGCTCTTCGGGGCGCACACCCCCGACGACGTGGAACGCCTCCGCTCCGGCGGTAACAGATGCTTGGTGTGGCTGGAGGAGGCCGCAGCGATGCGCCGCCTCGGCCCCGCCCTCACCCACTCCGCCATGGGACTCCGCGTCGGCCCGAACCCCCACTACATCGCGAGCACGACGCCGAAGCCTCGCAAGGAGATCAGGGACCTGCTCGCCCGCCCGGACGTCATCACGACCAAGGGCCGCACCCGCGACGCGATCCACCTCCCCGAGATGATGCGCACCAAGCTGGTCGCCCAGTACGCCGGCACCCGCCTGGAACGCCAGGAGCTCGACGGGGAACTGATCGACGACATCGAGGGCGCCCTGTGGTCGTGGCGCGGCCTCGATGCGACTCGGGTTGGTGCGGCCCCGCCCATGGCCCGGATCGTCGTCGCGATCGACCCTGCGGCCAAGGGTGGTAGCGAGTCTGACGAGATGGGCATCGTCGTGGCCGGGCTCGGCCAGTCCCTCATCCCCGACCGGAACGGGTTCGCCCGCAGGCATGGGTACGTCCTTGATGATCTGTCCGGCCGGATGTCCCCGGAGGAGTGCATGCGGAAGGCCGCGCAGGCGTATCACGCGTGGAAGGCCGATCTCGTTGTTGCCGAGGTGAACAACGGTGGCGACTGGATCGGACTCGCCATGCGGCAGACCGACCCGACGGTGAACTACGACACCGTCACCGCCACCCGCGGCAAAGCCACCAGGGCCGAGCCGGTCGCCGCCATCTTCGACCAGCTGGCCGCGCACATCGTCACGTCTTTCCCGCATCTGGAGGAGCAGCTCACCACGTGGGTGCCGGGCGACGACAGTCCGGACCGGCTCGACGCCACGGTCTGGGCCCTCACCAAGCTCATGCTCGCGCCTGCGGGCAACTACGCCGCGGTCGCATAGGAGGACTACGTGGGACGGATCAAGGACGTGCTCGACGTGGCGTTCGGCCGACGCGCGATCGGCGGCGTGGACACGCTGCGGGACCGGCGCCCGATCACCGTCGCGTCGATCGGTGGGCAGCAGTCCCTCACCCTTGACCTGGACGCCGAGGCCCGCGGCTACACCCACAGCGCGGTGGCGTACCGGTGCGTGGCTGCCATCGCCGACAACGGGAGCTCGGTGCCGGTAGTTGTACGGCGCCCGGACGGTTCGATCATTGAGCAGCACCCCGTCGCGCAGCTCTTCAACAAGCGGCCCAACGGCCAGATGTCCGGCCGTGTCTTCAAGTCGCTGCTGCTTCAGCAGGCCGAGTTGGCCGGACAGTCCTTCGTGTGGCTGGACCGCGGGGAGACCGGGCTCGGTGACGTGACCGAGGCGCACCCCGTGTTCGACCAGGTCGACGTCATCGTGTCGAAGCCGCTGGCGCAGCGGCCGACGACGGCCGACGTGATCGGGTTCATGATCCGGCGTCTCGACGGGGTGCAAGTCCCCGTGCTGCCGGAGGAGATGCTGTGGTTGCGGTATCCGCACCCGTTCGATCCGCTCGGGTGCTTGGCCCCGTGGAAGGCGGCCCGGCACGCGGTGGACATGGACGCGTATGCCCGGGAGTGGCAGCGGTCCAGCTACAAGAACGGGGCGTCGCCGACGGGCGTCATCTACCTCGGGCAGATGGAGGAGCAGCAGTTCATCGCTGCCAAGGCGTCGTGGCGTAGCAGCATGCAGGGCCCTGCGAACGCGGGTAAGAACCTGCTCGTCGCGTCTCCGCCTGGTGGCGGTACTCCGGTGTCGTACGCGCGTGTCGGGTTGACGGCCGAGGAGATGGACTACCTCGAATCCCGCATGGCCAACGCGTCCGAGGTCATGATGGCGTTTGGGGTGCCGCACGACTACTTGAGCGCGGGTACCACGTACGAGAACCGGTCCGCGGCCAAGACGCTGCTGTGGTCGGACACGATCAAGCCGAAGCTGGAACTGATCGGCTCAGAGATCGACCGCATCCTCCTGCCCTCCGATGCCGAGGAGGCCGAGTTCGACCTGAGCGGCGTCGACGCCTTGCAGGAGTCCCGGACGGCCGTCGTCGACCGCACCGTGTCCCTCGTCGACTCCGACATCCTCCTCCTCGACGAAGCCCGCGCCGACGTCGGGCACGACCCGCTGCCTGGCGGTGCCGGGCAGCAGACCATCACCGCGTACCGGGCCCAGTACAACGCCGCCCCGCCCGCAGCAGGTCAGCGCCTGGACGCTCCCGCGCTGGAGGCCGCCGTGCAACGGGCCGTGGCCGAGGTGCTGGCGCCCGTCGTCGCGAGAATGACGCAGGTTGACGCCCCGTCGGCGACCCGTCGTCTGGAACTGACGCGCGCGGACGACGCCCCGTCGTCACCGTCGCTGGACGACATCAACGCCGCGTACGACGACCTGGAGGCGGCCGGGCGGTCCGCCGTGCGGGCGCTCGCGCGGGAGCAGCAGGAGCGGGTGCTGCGGGACTTCGACCGGCTGATGAAGAAGCCGCAGCGCTCCACTGACTGGCTCACCGGGCTGCGTGCCGAGGCGTGCGCCCTTGCCCGCGAGGCCACCGTCCGCTTGGCCCCGCCCGACCTTGACATCGTGCCGGCCGCGCGCGCCACGGACATGGACGTCGCGACCGGCCCTGACGGGTGGGAGGAACGGATTCGCGCTCGCGAGATCTTCGACCCCCGGTATTGGCGGCGCCGCACGGCCGAGGCGCTGCGCCCGTTCGTCGAGCGGGCATGGCGCCGCGGCGGCGTGTCCATCAACCCGTCGTTCGACCTCGACGAGCCAGACGTGGCCGGCGCCCTGGACGACCGGATCGACGAACTGGCCGGGCAGATCACCGCCACCACGGAGCAGGTGCTCCGCAGCCAGCTGCTCGCGCATGGCGTGTCCGAGGGCGAGTCCGTGCCGGAGCTCCGGGCCCGCATCCAGCAGGTGTTCACCAACCTCGGCGACTACCGCGCCACGATGATCGCCCGCACGGAGACCGTCGGCGGCTACTCGGCGGCCTCACACATGGCCGCGCTCGATCGGGGCGCGGTGCGGAAGACGTGGGTGTCGACCGACGACCGGCGGACCCGGCGCACCCACCGCGCGGCGCAGGGCTCCACCGTGGCGATGAACCGGCGCTTCCCGCTGACCGAGTCCCGGTGGCCGGCTGATCCGGCCGCGCCCGCCAGCCAGTCCATCCAGTGCCGGTGTGCGCTGACCTTCGAGTTCGAGGAGAACTGACCATGGCGACTCTGCTGCGCGGCGAGGTTCGCGCCATCCTCCAGCCCGCCGGAACAGCTCAGTACCAGGGGGCGTACTGCCCGCCCGGGGTTCCGTTCAAGGAGGTCCGCCGCGGCCCGTTCGACGGGAAGCAGGACATCGCCGTCCGGCCGGACGGCGACGGGGAGTTGCCCCGCCACATGACGTTCGGCGGCGGCCGGGTCGTCTACGAGTACGACGGCCGTGACAAGCAGCAGCGGGCTGTTTACCGGTACTCGCCGCTGCTGTCCCCGTCGCACCGCGAGGTGATGAACGGGGTTGCCGAGGTGTACGCCGAGCACGCACTGAAGAAGGAGGGCCAGCGATGAGCGAGCTGGAGTTCAGGTCTCTGGAAGACATCGACTGGCGTCTCGACGACGGGGCCGACGGCACGTTCGAGGGGCTGGCATGCCGATACGGCGTCGTCGACAGCTACGGCACCACGTTCCACCCGCGCGCGTTCCGGAAGGGCCTCAAGGGTCAGTACGCGATGCTGTTCATGCACTCCCCGTTCCAGCCCGTTGGGACTTTCACCGCTGAGGAGCGAGACGACGGCCTGTACATCAGCGGCCGGTACGACGACACCGCAGCCGGGCGTGACGCCCGCACCATGGCCCGATCCGGGTCCGCCTCCGAGCTGTCCGTAGGGTTCGTCCGTACCGACCTCCCCCCGTGGGAGAAGCTCGCCGAGATGAGCGACGAGGACCGCGAGGAGACGATCGTGAACATCAAGGGCGCCCGGCTGGTGGAGGTCTCGCAGATCACCGCCCGCATGGCTGCGGTCCCCGGCTCGAAGCTCAAGACGGTCCGCAGCGCCCTCGGTGATCTGTACGAGCAGGTCGACGCCCCCACCCTCGACGAGCAGGCGCACCAGGCCGAGCGGGAACAGGTCGACGGCGACCGACGGATGGCCGAGCGGCGCCGCCGGGCCGCGCTGCTGCGGCTGGCGTCCTGACGGATGCGTCCTATGAAAACTCACACCAAGTAACATGATCTTGCGGGGCGGTGGGGGCGACGACGCAGGTAAACGCCCGTCGTCGCCCGCGACATACACCCCTCCCAAACGCGGCAAAGACGTTTCGATCTACCCTCGCCGCAATGATCCGGGGCTCACACCGGACGTAAAAGCCGTGAGCATGCCGGGCGCGATCCACCGGCCGTGAAAGACGGACCGCAGACCCCCAGACATCTGGGCGGCTGCGAGCCGTCCACGGACCGAAAGGACGCGGCCCATGAGCAACTTCGCCCGCATCCGCCCCATCGGTCGCCGTCGCGACGGACGGCCGATCTACCCGATCAAGGGCGGGGCCCCCACCCTCACCGAGCAGCGCGACGAGATCATGCGCCTGCTCCAGGACGACTCCTACGACGGCGACGTCGACGAGCTGATGCAGCGCGCCGACGACATCGCCGCGAAGATCGAGCAGGCCAACCAGCGTGACGCCCGACTGCGCACCCTGCGCGCCGCGAACCTTCCCGCTGGCGATCCGGCCCCGGACACCCGCCGCGAGCAGCCAGGCATGCAGCCCGACGACCAGGGGCGACAGCATCCGCTGACCGTTGCTGAGAACTTCGTTCGGTCCAAGGCGCTGGAGACCTTCCGTGCGAATGGTGCCGTCGGCAAGTTCAGCGTGGAGTACCGCGACGCGCCGACCGGCACGGTCACCACCACGAACGGTGTCCCGACCCGGCCGGAGCGGGTGCCGGGGATCATCCCGCAGAACCCCGACTTCCCTCTCCTCATCGCGAACCTCCTCGACCGGCAGACGTCCAGCGGCAACACGCTGGAGTACGTCCGCGACACCTCCGGCCCCGTCGAGGGCACCGGCACGTGGAACAAGGCGGCCGTGGTTCCGGAAGGGACGATGAAGCCGCAGAGCGGACCGTTCTCGTGGGACACGATCACCACGTCCCTCAAGACGGTCGCGCACTGGGTGCCGATCACCCGCCAGGCCGCCGACGACGACGGCCAGATGATGGGGTACATCAACGGCCGCCTCACCTATGGCCTCGAATTCCAGATGGACCGGCAGATCCTCACCGGCAACGGCACCACGCAGATGCAGGGGATCCTCACCACCCCGGGCATCGGCGCGTACCAGCCGGGCGCCGGATCCACGGACTCGAAGCTCATCACGCTCCGCAAGGCGAAGACGCAGGGGGAGCTTGCGCTCTACCCGCCGGACGCCGTGGTCCTCAACCCGCTGGACTGGCAGGACATCGAGCTGGACAGCGACGGCATCGGCCAATTCCGCGTCATCACCAACGTGACCGAGGGCGCTGCGGCACTCCGCATCTGGGGCCTCCAGGTCGTCACCTCCGTCGCCATGGCGGCTGGCACCGCCCTGCTCGGCGGCTACCGCACCGGGGCCACCCTGTGGGAGCGGCAGGGCATCACGATCCTGATGACCGACAGCCACGCCGACCTCTTCCTCGCGAACACCCTGGTCATCCTGGCCGAGCGCCGAGCGAACGTCGCAGTCCACACCCCGGCGGCGTTCGTCAAGGTCACGTTCGCGGCGGCCCCGTGATGGGATTCATCCAGGCCGCCGTCAGCAGCGGCACACGAGTTGAGGGCCAGGACGTCGTAGACCTCCGCGTCGTCGAAGGCGACCTCGGCGGCGGGTCCACGGCGTGGGCCGACATCACCGGCAAGCCCGCCACGTTCGCGCCGACGATCGGCGCCACCGCTACGACCGCAGTCGCGGGCAACGATTCGCGGCTGGTGGCCGGCGCCGCCGGTACGGCGACCGTGCGGGCGCTCGGCACCACAGGGACTACGGCAGCTGCGGGCAACGACGCGCGGTTCCTCACCGGCACTGCAACCGCGGTCAACAACGCGGCGACGTTCGCCGACCTCACTGCGGCCACGACCGCCTACAACACTCTGCTCGCCGCTCTGCGGGCGCGCGGCATCATCACCGGGAGCTGATCAGCATGGCAGCGAAGAAGACCGAGGAGCAGCCCAACGAAGCTGTGAGGACTCGGGAGTACGCGGCTGGCACCGGCTGGCAGGTCGGGCAGACCGCGCCGGAGGACGCGTTCCGGGCGCTGGACGCCGCTGGGACCGGTGCCCCGGTCGGCCCGGTCGTATCCGCCCACCCGGGCGGGTACGCCCGCCAGATCGTCGCCAAGGGCGCCCTCGTGACGGAGGGCGTGCGCCGCGAGCTCGACGCGGCCAAGGCCGAGAGCACCGGGGCCTGACACATGGCGTACTGCTCTGTGGAACAGGCGAAGAACGCAGGCTGCACCGGCACTGATGCCGAGGTCGCTGCGTGGATCAGCGCTGCCACGGAGCGGATCACCGCCTACACGCAGCAGCTCTTCGAGCCCACACCCTTGGTGGTCGTGGTAGACGTGGCGCCGGATGGGACGTGTCTCCTCCCGCGCCGCGTCCGCGCGGTCTCCTCTGTGACGCCCGTCGTCGCCATGGACGACGCCCCGTCGCTTCCGTCGTCGGCATGGCGGCTTACGTCGTCTGACGTGCTTGGACAGGTCGACGCCGTACTCCTGCGCTGGGGCGGCTACGACGACCTCATTGCCGGAGCCGAGTCCTACAACGGTGGGTGGCGCGGCCTGTTCGAGAGCTGGGGCCTGGAGCAGGCCCGCATCGTCGGGGAGTTCGGATACGCCGAAGTCCCGCTGCTTGTCGGCCAGGCCTGCGCCCTGCTTGCCGCGCACATCCAGGCGCAGGCTGCTCCGTCCGACGCGGACGCGCAGCAGTCACCGGGGCTCGACGTGGACGACGAGGGCAACAACGTCCGCATCGAGGACGACACCGAGTCGACGACGCCCGTCTCCCCGTCGGCGTCGACCGGATCGACGCAGGTAGACGCCCTCCTCGTCGGCTACCTCAACCGCGGCTACAACCTGATCGGCGGTGTCTGATGGTCTCCGGCAGCTTCAGCATGGACTCCCGCCAGTTCGAGCGCGGCCTCCGCCGATGGGTCGGCCGTCTCTCCACCGAGTCGAAGCGCGCCGCAGACCGGACCGGCACCCGCGTCCAAAACGAGGCGCGCCGTCGAGCCCCGGTCGACACCGGCCGCCTCCGCTCCTCGATCGTGTCCCGAGCCGAGGACCACGGCCGGACGTACACCGTCACCGTCGGTACCAACGTCGACTACGCCGAAGACGTCGAACACGGCACAGCCCCGCACCGCATCTACCCCCGCACCAAAGCCGCCCTGTACTGGCCCGGAGCGGCGCACCCCGTCGCGTACGTCAACCACCCCGGCACAGCCCCGCACCCCTTCCTCGCACCGGCCATCGCCATGGCCGAGAGGTGGCTGCGCGAGGAGCTGGCCCGCGCCGGCAGGAGGGTCCGCTGATGGCCGCGACCACGTCCGGCGCCATCAAGGCCCGGCTCGAAGGACTTCAGTTCGGGGTGCCCGTCTTCCGCGACGGGCCCCGCGAGGGGCAGGCCCCGCCGTTCGTCGTCGTTACCGAGGCACTGTCCACCACCCTCGACACCGCGAACGGCGACTTCGGCGACCCAACCGCCCCGATCACGATCGTCGAGAAGGTGGCCGTCGACCTCGTGCAGAACGCCCGCATCAAGTCAGGTGCGGCCACAGCGAAGAACGTCGAGCGGTACGGGCTGGCAGAGGCAATCGCGCGAGCCCTTCACGGCCACGGGCTGCCCGCCCACCCGACCAAGGTCACTGCGGTCCGCGTCACGGACATAGATCGGTTCCCCATCAGCGACAACCGGATCCGCACCAGCATCACCGTGCAAATCCACCGCGAACTCCTGACCGAGGAGGTCACCCCCGCATGACCACCGTCGCCATCCTCGACCTTCCCCGAGACGACGTCATCGCCGGACTCGGCCCCGACTACTGGCCGACCCGCCCCGACGCGACCCTGCTCCGCATCGACCCTGCGACCGGCGTCACCGACGGCGCCGTAATCGTCTACCCCACCCCCGGCCGCCCCGGCTATTTCTGGTGGCTCATCGACGGCGCCATCCCGCCGCAAGCCGCAGGCACCGCCACCGAGGACCTGGCCGCGCAGGTAGAGGGCTCGGTACTGGAGTCCCCGCCTCCTTCGGACGACCCCGACCAGCCTCAGCCCTCCCGCCCATAGCCGTCCGGGCCGAATCCCGGCACCAGGAAGGACCAGACATCATGCCGCTCTCCCGAGTCACAAAGCTGTACGCAGTCGAGGACTGCAAGATCTTCCCTCTGCTTGCTGACCCTGCCGGCGGTACTCCGTCGTATGGGGAGGGCATCGACGTGCCCGGCATCAAGTCGATGGAGATCTCCGGCGACGTGGAGGTGAAGGAACTCCGAGGCGACAACGGCCTGCTGGACTCGGACTCGTCGATCTCGAACGTCACGGTCAGCTACCCGCACGCCAAGTTGTCGCTCGACGTGCTGAAGGCGCTCGTGACCAGCACGGTCACGGACTCGGGCACGACCCCGGCCCAGAAGAGCAAGTGGTCGCTGAAGCAGGGCGCGAAGCCTCTCCCGTACAAGATCGTCGGGAAGACCCCGACCAGCGGTGGTGACGCCGTCGGCGGCGACGTGTACTTCACCCTCTTCAAGTGCGTCATGTCGTCCTTCCCCGGCATGGGCCTGGCGGAGGAGGACTACCGGACCGTCGAGAACGAAGCGCGCGCCGTTCCGCTCATCAGCACGGGCGAGTGGGTGGACGTTGAGATCCACGAGACAGCCGCCCCCATTCCGACCACCGCCACCCCGTGATCCCCGGGCGGGTGCGCGGACCCTTCGCCTACGCCGCCGCCCGCCCGGCCCCTCCAACACCCGCCAGGCCGAAACCCGGCACTGACCTCGGAGCGACACCGTGACCACAGCAGCACCCCTCACCGCCCTCGGCCGCGAGATCCACTTTGTGGACGGCACCACCGCCCGTCTCCGCTACAGCCTCGGCGCCCTCGCCCTGCTCGAACAGCGGCATGGTGGCATCGACGCGATTCTCGGCGTCTTCGAGAAGATCGACGGGAAGGGCGGGCTCTCCGGCGTCGTCATCGGCCCGATGCTCGAACTGATCGGCGCCGGACTCACCGGGTCTGGTGGGTTCGTTCCGCACATCACCGAGCGCGTCACCACCGTCCGCGAGGAAACCCCCGACGGCCGCAAGACCAGCCGGGACGTGCGTGAAGTCACCGCCGTCCGCTACGTCCGCCAGAGCGACCGGCGCGAACTGGGCGACCTCCTCGACTTCAACGGCTTCGACCAGCTGGTGGACGCCATGACGGCCGCGTTCGCGGAGGCCTTCCCGCAGGGGGAAGCACAGGCCCCGGCGGGGCCGGTCATCGACGTGGAACTGCCCGACACCTTCCGTGGGACGAGCTCTACTACCTCGGCACCGTCACCCTCGGACGCTCTGATGACGCCTTCTGGCACCTGACGCTCGCCCAGCTCCTCGCCCTCGCCGATCAGCACCGCCACGCCGCAGGAACGGCGGGCGGACAGTCGGCCGCCGAACCCGCCGGCGGCGAATCTCTTCTCGGATTCGCTGCGATGCGCCGCACCTGAACGGAGGTGACCCATGGCCGATGACCCGAACCTGACCGGGCGTGTACGCCTCGACTTGACCGGCCTCATCGAGGGCCTGCGGTTCGCGCGTGCCCTCACCAACCGGCAGATCAGCCGCCTCGTCCGCGACGCTAACCAGCGGCTCCGCAGCCTCGACACCACCCGTCTCACGACTGGGCTTTCTCGCGTCGCCGGAATGATCGGCGGACTTGGGCGGCTGGCCGCGCCCTTCGCCATGGCTGGTGCAGCGGTCGGCAGTCTGATCCCGCTCCTTGCCGGGGTGGCCTCGGCGTTGCAGCAGATGGCTCCGGCCGCCGCGCTCGCGGTATCGGGTGTCCTGGCGATCGGTCTTGCGGCCGGCACATTGAAGCTGGCCATGTCGGGGGTCAGCGACGCCGTGAAGGCCGCACTGGACCCCAGTGATCCGGAGGCGTATGCCGAGGCGCTGAAGAAGCTCAGCCCGAACGCGCGCGCGTTCGTGCAGGAAATTCATAAGGCACAACCCGCCCTCGACGCCATCAAGAAGACCGTCCAGGACAAGGTCTTTGCCGGGCTCGACAAGCAGCTCGCGTCGACCGGAAAGGTTGCGCTGCCCGTACTGAAGCGGGCCCTGTCCGACACCGCCGGAACGCTCAACCAGATGGGCAAAGGCGTGCTCACCGCTGTCCGTGGCCTCGCCAAGGACGGCACCCTCGGGACCGCGCTGAGGGGCGCCACCAGCGGCCTCAACGAATTCCGCCGCGCGCCTGGCCAAGTCGTCACCGCACTCGGACAGATCGGTGCCGCCGCGGCGCCTGCATTCAAACGGGTCTCGAAGGCAGGCGGGACCGCCTTGGACCGGCTGTCCGCGAAAATCGCCAAAGCCTTCGAGTCCGGCGGCATGGAGAAGGCGATCAACGGCGCCATCGACCTCCTCGCACAACTCGGCCGGGTGGTAGGCAACGTCGGCGCCATCTTCGGCAACATGTTCAAGGCGGTCAGCCAGGGCGGGGACGGCCTCTTCGGGACACTGGAGAAGATCACCGGCGCGCTGAGAAGTGCGACCGCCACTCCCGGATTCCAGCGGGCGCTTCTGGCCCTGTCACAGACGATGGGCGTCGTCGCCTCCACCGTGGCGCCGCTCCTCGGCCAGGCCCTGGGTGTCCTCGGCCCGGTCGTCGAAGCGTTGGCCGGCCCCGCGCAGCAGCTCGTGCGGGTCCTTGGGGATGCGCTCAGCCGGGTCATGACCGCACTTGGGCCGGTTCTTGCCTCGCTCGCCAGAGCGTTCGGCAATCTGGTGGTGTCGCTGCTGCCCCTGGTCGACGTGGCGGGCACTCTCATTGCTGCCCTGTTGCCTGCACTGGTCCCACTCTTCGATGCCCTGTCGCAGGTCTTCGTGGCGCTGGCCCCGGTCATTCAGCAGATCGCGACCAACCTGTCGGCTCAGCTGGTACCGATCCTGGAATCACTGGCCCCGATCCTCGCGCAGATCCTGCCGCCCTTTGTCCAGTTGGCGCAGGACGCCGGGCCACAGCTCACGGAGATGCTTGCCCGGCTGACCCCGGGGTTCGTGGACCTGTCAACGAAGATCGCTGCTCTGTGGATCCAGATGGCGCCCCTGATCGCCAAGGTGCTGGAGCTCCAAGTAGCGCTCGCTGAGAAGCTGCTGCCGATCATCCTGCCGGTCGTCGGCGGCCTCGTCATGCTGATCACGACCGGGTTCAGCGCGCTGGTGGACATCCTGTCCCGATACGTTGTTCCGGCCATTCAGTTTGTCGTGGCCGTCCTCCAGGGCGACTTCAGCGGCGCCGTGAAGCACGCCACGACGATCGTGTCCAACTTCAAAGAGGACGCGCTCAAGGCCATCAAGGGAATGGCTGACCAGGTCGGGCCGCTCCTCGCGCGCTTCGCTGCTGCGGTCGGTCAGTATGCGCTGGACGCCGGACACCGGCTCGTGGACTCCATCCGCCAACGGATCGCCGAGGCTCTCGGCTACTTCCGTGACCTGCCCAGCCGGATCCGCGGTGCCATTCCGTCGGCCGGGTCGATTCTGACCGGGATCGGGCGGTCGATTGTGCAGGGCCTGGTCGACGGGATTCGGTCGGCGATTCCGTCGGTGCAGAGTGTGCTGTCCGGGCTGACGGACATGATCCCGAACTGGAAGGGCCCGAAGCGCAAGGACGCGACTCTGCTGACCCCGGCGGGTAAGTCCATCATCAAGGGACTCGTCGCAGGGATCGACGCGTCCACGGCATCTTTGAAGTCGAAGCTCACCTCGATCACGAACACGATCGAGCGCGCGATCACGATCAACAAGGGCAACCGCAAGAAAGTCGGCGGCCTCGACGGGCTGCTACGCCGTGTGAACAGCGACAACAAGCGGCTGATCGCCCTGGCCAAGCAACGCGACTCGGCAGCGGCCCGGCTCAAGGCCGCTCAGAAGCGCCTTGATGACGCCATCAAGGAGCGCTCAAAGGCCGCGGCGGACATCCGTGACGGGATCCTCGGCGACGCGAACATCACCACCGGCAACAACGTGGTGAACAGCGTCTCCGCGATCACGGTCGGGCTCCAGCTCGCTGTGAAGAAGACGCAGGACTTCGCTGCGAACTTGGCCAAGCTGAAGAAGGCCGGGCTGCGGTCCGATCTGCTCGGCGACATCGCGAACGCGGGTGTGGAAGGCGGCGCGGCGACCGCCGAGGCGCTGGCCCGAGCAACTCCGGCCGAGCTGAAGCGCATCAACGACCTCCAGGCGCAGCTTGCTAAAGCCGCCTCGTCGACCGGCACGTCTGTGGCGAGCGCACTGTACGACTCCGGCGTGAAGGCCGCGCAGGGCTTGGTGGATGGGCTGAAGCGGCAGCAGGGCGCCATCGAAAAGCAGATGGAGCGGATCGCGACGGCGATGGTCAAGGCGATGAAGAAGGCCCTCAAAATCAAGTCCCCGTCGCGGGTGTTCATGGGGATCGGGCAGCTTTCCGGAGACGGTCTCCGCGAGGGCATGCTCCGGTCCCGTGCTGCCGTGGCCGCCGCATCCGCGTCCATGGCCAACGCCGCGGTCGGCGCCGCCGATGTCGCCGGTCGCGCAATGCGGACGATCCCGGCTCCTGGTCAGCTCACCACCGCCTACGCAGGCGCCACAGGCGGCGGCGACACGCACAACACGTTCAACCTCTACGGCACAGAGACCCGGCCCGATGACATCCTCCGTGCCCTGTCGTGGCGCGGCCTCGTAGGGAGGCGCTGATGCCCCAGCAGCAGCTCGGCCGCATCCAGTGGGGGCCGCTCACTTTCGGCCCCGGCACCCCGTACGTGGTCACCGCGATCGAGGGCATCGACGACATGCCCGACATCCGAGCCGAGGACGTGGCCCGGCCTGACCAGCACGGCGACTACACCGGACCGGATTTCACCGGGCCGCGCGTCGTGCAGATCAGGCTCGGCATACGCGGCCAGTCCCCGGACGACCTGCGGGCCCTCACCCTGGCACTGCGGGATGCAACACAGCCGCAGCGCCAGCCCGCCCCGTTCCAGCTCCTCGACCAAGGCATTCTGGTGTACGGCAAGGTGCGCCGCCGGAACGTGCCGTACGACGCCGAGTACCTGTGGCGCCTGGGCACCGCAGCGCTGGAAATCTACTGCGCCGACCCGTACCTGTACGGGCTCAACGAGCAGACCGCGAGTACAGCCGCGTACTCCCCGGCGGCCGGCCGGACGTATCCGCTGGCCTACGCCGGGGTCGGCCCTGCGGTGCGGAACCTTGTGCTGAACCCCAGCTTCGAGGAGACCTTCACTACCGAGACGACTGGTTTCGGTACCAACAGCATGCGGTCGCGCGTGTCCGCTGAGTCGTACGTGGGCCAGTACAGCGTGCAGCACGCCATCAGTACGGCCTCTGCCCAGGGCGGCACGTCGTGGAACATCGAACCGGTCGCGGCCGGGCAGACGGTGCGGTTCGGCGTGTGGGTGAAGATCCCGGCGACGGGAATCGCTGCGCTGGAACTCTGGTGGCGCAACCAGACCACCAACCTGAACACGACGCCCGTCCTCGCCCAGGCCACCCCGGGAACGTGGGCGCGCGTCTCCGGCTCGTACACCGTGGCCGCCGGGCAAACCTGCGACCGGGTGGCCGCGGTCGCCACCGCCTCGGCGGCAGGCGCCGCCACGTGGTGGGCGGACGCCGCGCTCGCACAGGTCGGCGGCACGGCCCTCACAACGTACTTCGACGGGTCGACTGGTGGCATCTGGGAGGGCATCCCGAACGCCTCGGTGTCGTCCCGCCCGACAGGCGCCAACCGCACGTACGGCAGCGCGGGCACCTCCGGCCGACTCACCGCCGTCAACGGAGGCGCAAGCCCCGCGTACCCGGTGCTCCGCGTCGACGGCCCCGTAGCCAACCCCAGCATCGAGCAGGTCACCACCGGCGGCGGCCTCACCTTGGACGCCACGATCCAGGCCGGCGAGTACCTGATCATCGACACCCGTACCCGGGCCGTGCTCCTCATGGGGTCCAGCCCGCGCCGCTCCTGGGTGCGCGCCGGGTCCACATGGCCACTGCTCCAGCCCGGCTCCAACGAACTCGCCTACCGGGGCTCAGCGCTTCCGGGCGCGCCCGGCCAATCGTCCCTGCTCACCGTCACATGGCGCGACACGAGCCTGTAGAAGGAAGGACCCACCCATGGCACTGATCAACCCCCCGGCATGGATGCAGGCCGGCAGCTACCCGGCCCGCACGGACCGGCTCGTCATCGCCTCCATGCTGAGCTACCCCGGATTCCTCGTTGACGAGTCCACTCCGCTCCGCATCCGGCAAGGCGTCAGGCCGAGCTACACCAACCAGCAGCTGAAGGTGCGGGCGGCACCGACACCGAACATGACCGTCATCGTGTCCGCGGGCATGGCCTACGTCGACAACCACGACGCGGGCGGCTCCGGCACGTACGTCTGCATCAACGACTCCGACGTCACCCTGCCCATCCAGCCTGCGGGCGGCACCGGGCAGTACCGGAAAGACTGTGTGATCGCGAGCGTCTACGACGCCGAGACCGCCGGATCGGCATCGGAATGGCGACTGGAGGTAATCCAGGGCACCTACGCCGCGTCGGCCGGCGCCGCAGTCCGGCCGAGCCTGCCGCCGAACGCCCAGATCCTTGCAGATATCGCGGTTGGCGCGTCGGTCACCTCGATCGGTGCGGGCAGCATCAGCGATGTTCGGCAGTACAGTGTCGGGCTCGGCGGCGTGCTCCCCACGTCGGCGTCTGGTGCTCCGCCCCGCCCGCATCCAGGGCAGGTGCTGTACCAGGTGGACACGGACCTGTTCGAGGTCGGGCTCCAGGCCGGAGGGAAGCGCCAGGTACGAGAGCAGATCCGTCCGTCGATGTCCGACCAGGTGAGCTTCCCCAGCTCCCCCGTCACCGGTTCCTTCACGGACTTCACGAGTGGACAGTGGCCGCCGATCACGGTGACGGTTCCTCCGTCCGGCATGCTGCGGATCACCATTGGGGCGGCCGTCGTGAACACAAATTCCGGCACCTCAACCGCATGGGCTCGGTGGCGGTCGTCGGGCGGTCTCACCGAGTCGTCTACGTCAGCAAACGCTGTCAGCACCATGGGCTCCCGGGTGTACGCCAGCCGCACTGTCGTCCGATCCGGTCTCACGCCCGGCGTTACCGTCACCTTCACCCCGCAGTACAACGTGTCGTCGTACGCCTCTGGGGCCACGTCTGTCACGGATGGGCAGCTGATCGTGGAGCCGATCGCATGACGACGGCCACTCTGGGCTTCTCAACTCTCGCGACCGCGGCGGGCCCGGATCCCGAGCACACGTATACGTACCTGTTCTGCGACCTCATGACCGACACCGTCCTGGCCGAGCTGCCGCTTTCCGGGGTCACGTACTCCACCATCCTCAATGGCATCGGGACGCTTACCGCCACGGTGCCATACGCGGACGAGACAATCCCGCTGGACCCCGAGACCGCGACGACGCCGGGAAGGACCGCGGTCTACGTCGACCGGGACGGGGTGATCGTGTGGGGCGGCATCGTCTGGACCCGCCAGCCGAATGGGGCCCGCAGCAAGGAGATCCAGGCCGCCGAGTTCCTGTCCTACTACCAGCGCCGGTACGTGAAGACGACGCTCAGCACGGACACCAGCGCGATCCTGAACACCGCCTATGTACCCGGCGGGCAGCGCCTGTACACGGATCAGAAGTACATCGCATGGTCACTGCTCA
Source organism: Streptomyces sp. NPDC088252 (assembly GCF_044740965.1). NCBI lineage: Bacteria > Bacillati > Actinomycetota > Actinomycetes > Kitasatosporales > Streptomycetaceae > Streptomyces > Streptomyces sp. NPDC088252. Next base: position 22,587 of record NZ_JBIURS010000012.1, read on the forward strand.
CGTATGCCAACGCACAGACGGGCGGCAACCCGCGAATCAACGTCGACGCGCTCACCGCACCCGCGCACGGCATCGTTCGGCAGGCGACGTACTACGGGTTCGAGCGGCCCGAGATCTACAAGGCGTTCACCGAACTCGCCGCCGCCGACAACGGATTCGACTTCGGGTGCGATGTCGGCTGGACATCCTCGGCCAACAACCAGGCGCCCACCCGATACCGGAAGGTTCGTACCTGGTACCCGCGCAGGGGTCGGACCGCCGACGAGTCCGGGCTCGTGTTCGTGAAGGGCGGGCAGGGTGCGTCGATCCTGTCGTACGACTGGCCCGAGGACGGCACCGCCTCCGCTACCGAGGTGAGCGCACTCGGTGCCGGAACCGGTGAGGCCAAGGTGAGCACCGTCGTACAAGACGCGGATCGTCTGGCCTCCGGCTGGCCGCTCCTGGAGGCCGTGACCACATACGACGGGGTCATCGAGCAGGCACAGCTCAACGGCCTTGCCAACGCTGAGCTGACCGCGCGCGGACAGGCGCAAGTGCAGCCCACGTTCGAAGTCAGCGCCGACACCGACCCCGCATTCGGTAGCTACTCCGTCGGCGACGAAGCGCTCTTCATCATCGACCCCGAGCCGATCACGCCAGCCGGCCGCCAGGGTGTGCTCCGCATCATCGGCATTGAGAACACCGCAGCGGCCGGTCCCGAGCGCGTGCGTCTCACCTGCGTGGCGGTGTGACGTGGCCCAGTACTCCACGACCCCGGACTTCCTTCAGCGCTTGGCCGTACTGGAAGAGCAGGTCGCGCAGCTTCGCCGGACCGGCTGGGAGCGGGATGAGCTGCCGTTCTACCCGACGTCGATGCAGACAATGCCGTACACGGACGCGACCAGCTTTACGTCGGTGTGGGAGACGATCCTCGCTCCGCGCACAGCATCGCTATCGCTGGGGCTGGTGGCCATCGGCGACCAGGTCGGCACCACGAACACGGGCGGGGCGTGGCAGGTCGTGCTCGCGGAGGCCGACATCGTCATGGCTGGGAGCGTCCCCGCCACCTTCAGCTACCAGTTCGCGGCACAGGTCATTGACCTCACCCCGTACCGGGCCCTCACCGAACTCAAGGTCCAGATCCAGGTCCGCCGCACGTCCGGCGCGACAACGGGCGGCAAATTCGGCGGCGGCGGTGCCATCGGCATGGCCCCGCGCTACGCCCGACTTCTCTGAAAGGAACACCATGGCGACACCACTGTCCGCCGCTGCGGTCCTCGCAGCCCTCCGCGCCGAGGGCGTCCGCACTGTCGAAGTCGGCGACTGGCGCAACCGCAACCGCAACCAGAAGGGCCCATGGGGCCCGCTCAACGGCAGCATCGTCCACCACACCGTCACCAAGGGCACCTCGTCCACCGTCGCCATGGTCCGCGACGGCTACGCGTCCCTGCCGGGCCCGCTGTGCCACGGCATGATCGCGAAGGACGGCACCGTACACATGGTCGGCTGGGGCCGCACCAACCACGCCGGCGGCGGCGACCCCAAGGTGTTGGAGCAGGTCATAGCCGAGTCGTACGGCACCCGGCCGACTCCGCCGACCCGCGGCAACAGCGATGGGGTCGACGGCAACAGCAGGTTCTACGGGTGGGAGTGCGAGAACCTCGGCGACGGCAAGGACCCCTGGCCCAAGGCGCAGTACGACGCGATCGTGCGTGTCCAGGCGGCTCTGTGCCGGGCGCATGGCTGGTCGGCGAAGTCTGTGATCGGCCACCTGGAGTGGTCAAGCGACAAGGTCGACCCCCGCGGCTTCAGCATGCAGCAGCTGCGCGCCGACGTGGCCGAGCGGCTGAAGCACTCCGCGTCGTGGTCGCCCGGCGCACCCGCACCCACCGCCCCGCCGAAGGAGAAGCCTGCGGCGAGCACGGACAGCAAGGTCACCGCCCTGCACACCAACCTCCTCTCCATTGGGGAGATCGGCACGACTGCGAAGGGGACGGCGTCCGGCCGCGTCGAGCACGGCGCCGGCTACTTCCTCGCCCACATCCTCGACGAGGTCCGTCAGCTCCGCGCGGATGTCACCGCACTCAAGAAGGAGAAGTGACCATGGCTGCACCTGTCGAAGCGAAGGTGAAGGCGTCGGCCGCCGCCACATTCCTGGCCGGTCTCGCGATCGCCGTACTGAACGCGGTGGCCGCGGACTCCAGCCTGCTCGGCCCGCTGCCGTCGTGGCTCCAGGCGCCGCTCCTCGCGCTCGTTCCGGCCGGGCTGACGTGGCTGGCCGGGTACCAGGCCCGGCACACCTCGCGCAGCAGATACGGGGACGTCGAATGAGCGAGAGCACCACCGGAGTCGTGGCCGTGGACGTGGCGGTCATCTGGTCAGTAGCCGCTGCGGCCATAGCTGCCGGACTCGGCCTGCTGTGGCGTATGACGCGCGGTGTCCGTCGCATCGTCACTAGGGTCGACGAGTTCGTCGACGACTGGAATGGCGTACCTGGTCGGCCTGGCGTTCCGGGCCGGCCGGGTGTGATGGCTCGGCTGGATGGGATCGAGGAGCGCCTCGGGTCTGTGGAACACGAACTGCACCCGAACTCGGGCGGCTCACTCCGGGACGCGGTGGATCGCGTGGATGTCCGAACCCAGCAGCTCACCGCGGACGTGGACCCGTGAGCGGCCTCTCTGCCACACTGGCCATGGTCCCGCCGTACCCCCGTCGGCGAGGCCAGCTTCACAACCTCGCCCCCTGTTCCGGCTACGGCCGGGCAGGGGGCGGTTTCGTCGTGTCTGGGGTCAAGCTCCCAGCACGTCCATGAGGTGGTCGTCGAGATCGGCGACGAAATCCTCTCGCCTCCACGGGCGGAGCTCGGCCCGTGCGCGGCGCAGGCGAATGGCCGGCACCCGGCCGCCGGTGGTTGCGGCGGCAAGCACGCATTCATGCAGGAGGTCGGTCGCTGCCCGGGGGTCGCCCATGCGGATCCGGGCGAGCGCCTGGTCCGTCGTCACGATTGCCCGCTGCACCTGCTCCCGGGGCGCGGCCAGGGCAGCCGCCGATGCTGCGAACCGGTCGTGCGCTCGTGCGGGATCGCCTACGTACAGCTCACACACACCCTCGAACCCGCGCAAGTGCCCGCTGCTGAAGCTGCTGCCCGACGGGTCCCCGTCGGCCTGGTCTTCGATGTCGTACCAGGCCAGGCCGAGCGCCGCCCGTGCCTGACGCTCCATCCCGGCCCGCGCGGCGACTTCCGCTTGCAACGCGTGCGCTCGTGCCCGGACGCGGGTGCTGTCCCCAGTGCGTGCAGCGCGCACGGCCTGGTCGACGAGCAGTCGGGCGTCCGCGAGGTCGGGCGACGAGTACAGGGTGACGAGGGCGTGGCTCATGTGTACGGACGCGCGCCGCCACGGATCTCCGAGCTGTCCCGCCTGGGTGGTGGCTGCGGCGTACAGGGAACGGGAGGCGTCATCGTCGCGGGTCTCGAAAGCTAGCCGCCCGGCCAGGGTGCAGGCGGCGACAGCCACGGCCCGCACCTGCCCAGCCACCGGTTCAGGCAGCGCCCCGGCTTGGAGTTGACGGCACGCCTCGACCACAGGCGCGAGTAGAAGCTGTAAGCGGACCATCGGCACGGCCCCCACCTGCGCGTTAACGTCGGAGACGGCCGCGGCAAGTCCGGCAGCGATCTCCTCATCCGCCCGGGACGGGTCGGATAGCGCCGCCGACAGCCCACCCTGCGCTTCGGGAGCCAGCAAAGCAAGCATGCCGCCGCTGTCCGTCGCGGTACGAACGAGCGCGGTGCGCAGGGCAGCGATGCGGGTCTCACTCTCGCCGAGGTCGAGCAGGGCACCCAGGAGCTCGGCAAGGTCGCTGCCCGCGCCGACGGACATCTGCCCGGCCGGGGTCCGGGCGTAGAAGTGGGTGAGAAGCAGCTGGTACCGCTCGTCTGGCAGCGTCGGTGCCGCGGACTCCCACCGGGCGACGGACCGTTGCACGCTCGCTACTGTCGGCAGACGCGGATGGTGCAGGTCCTCGGCAAGCTGGGAAAGCGCGCGTGCGACGTCGGCGAGGGACAGCCCGCGCCGTGTCCGTAGCCGCTTCAGCTTCGCCGCCCCCGCGGCCCTGGTGCCCATCTGGCAATAGTGGCGCAGGACATGCTGGCACGGGGTCTATACGGGCACGATCAGCCTCGGCTTTCCCTGCTCTGCCGTGTAGGTGATCGTCTGCCACGTTCCGGTCGACGGCTCCGCGGTGTGAGGGAATCCGATGGTCATCGACGTGCGATCGACCATCCACCGGTTGCGTGCGTGGTATGCCGGGGTCCGCAGCTCGGCCGCTCCGAGCTCCACAATCTCCGTGATGCGGTCCCTCGTTCGAGCGATGGCCTGCCGCGCTTCAGCTGGCTGCTGGTCCACCGTGCCCGGAGTCACAATCGTGATACTCGCATCCGCCTGACCCGCGAGCCAGAGCAGGGCAAGTGAGTCGATGCCCATTGCACCGCCGATGTAGAAGTGACCCTGCGCGAAAGGGCCGAGGTAGTTGGCGAACAGCTGGCCGTACTCGGCAAGCGGGCGATGTCCCGTGTTCCGGGTTCCTGTAATCGCCACTGTCCGCATGATCAACTCCGTGTCATAGGTTGTCATATCCCGCCGCTCCGTCCCGGCTGAGACCGTCAGTACATGGACGCCACCGACCTGCAAAAACTAGCGGGCCACCTGCGGAGCCATGGGCTGCAGGTCGCCACCCTCGAACCCGAGCTGCGTCTCCACGCGAGCAACCCGCTGCACGGGATGCTCACCGAGGAGATTGTCGCCATCGATGGGCGTTACGTCACGAGCTTCGAGTACGAGATTGGCGAGCAGGGGCACGAGAGGCAGTGCGCCGCTCGCATCGCGTATCTCCTCGCTGTCCCGGCCTCCAGCGCTGCGGGCTCGGCATGACCGCCCCCACGAAGCCGGCCGCCGCGCCGGATGCCGCGTACCGCACCTGGATCGGCCACACCACGGTCTGCGCCACCTGCCGCGCCGGGGCCACGTGTCCCACGGCTGTCCGGCTCGGCCGGGTCTGGCGGGAGGCCCGCCGATGACCCACTGCCCGCAGGGCGAGCATGACTTCGCCATCGAGGACGCCAGAGGGGCCTACTGCGAGGAGCACGGGATCACCCTGATCTGGCAGCCGGATCCCGAACAAGGAGAGGTGCTACCCGTAACAGCGCCGACCGAGAAGGGCCAGAAGTGAACTGCCCCAACTGCGGCGCTTTCACGTACGAAGACAACCTCGGCCAGTGGTTCTGCTCGCAAAACTGCGGGTGGAACAGCGGCTACGCATTGGGAGGGCAACATGAACTGTCCAAGTTGCGGCGCGGGTACTCAGCAAACCCCCACAGGCGGGTGGCTGTGCGGGAACTGCGGTTGGCAGTCCGGAGCCGTGCCTGCTCCGGCACCGCCGGGGGTAGCCTCCGAGCATGACCCGGCACCCCGAACGAGCGCCTAAGCCCGCTGCGACGAGCGGCGAGATCACCCGCACGGACTGTCGACGCTGCGGCCACGAGGTGCACGGCATCGACGGCCGGTACGCGTGCCCACTGTGCGGCTGGGTGAACCACTGGAACGAGGGCCACACGACACTGCCCACGGGACGCGACGACAACCGCGGGTAGCCCCGGCCCTCAAGCCTGCCCCGGCAGGCCGCCCGCATCGGCCTGCCGGGGCTCATTCGCGGACGAGGTCTGCGAGCGGTACACCGAGCGCGTCGGCGATGAGGACGAGGTCGCCGTATCGGGGGTCACTGGTCCCGCGCTCGATCCTCTGAAGTGTCCGGCGATTGATACCGGTCATCTCTGCGAGAACCTCCTGCGTGAGCAGTGCATTGTCGCGGAGGTCTCTGATCCGGATCCCGAGTATCTGGCGCTGGTGGTGGATTCGCTCGGGCAGGTCTCGGGGCACTCGACAAACGTGTGACCTGCATGATTTCTTGTCAGCGACAGGTGTGTCGCTTTTTGTAACACCTACTCAGACGACCGTCTGTTCGCCGAGCACCCCCGGCGGACGGGCGGTCTCTTTGCGTCCCGAACCGGGCCTGGGAGACGTGGGAGACGATTTGGGAGATGATCAAGAGGAGTCGTTGCATTGCTCTGCTAGATACTGCGAGATGTTGCGAGATACGCGGAGCAAGCAACCGCAGGTCAGCGCCATATCTCCAGGTCGGCACCCCACCCGGCTAGCATCCCGCCGGATCGACAGGATCTTCTGGGAGACCAAGAAGGCCTGATCCTGGCTCGGGCCGCCCGACCTTCACTTTCGTGGGTCGAATCGCCCACCCGACCGCACCCGGTCCGCGGGCCGCCGAACACGGCGTCCATGACGGACCGAGTGCGGTCTTCTGCGTACGGGCACGGGTGGGCGCGGATCCGCGGCGTGATGACGGCGGACGCATGGCCGGGGACGAGCCGGACCTGCTCGATGTACGCACACCAGTGGGAAACGCACTGGCCAACTCGGTCCCTCGCGGACCAACATGACACGCATGAGCGACACACCCGCACGCTGGAGCCCGGCAACCGTCTACCCCGACATGTGGGTCGACCCGGACGACGACCCCCGCCACAACGAAGGAGTTGGTTCGGACGGCGAGTTGGCGACGCTGCAGGACTTCCTGACGAACTACCGCATGACCCTGCGGATGAAGTGCCAGGGCCTGGACGCGGAGCAACTGGCCCGTCGGTCGGTTCCGCCGTCGACGATGTCGTTGCTGGGCCTGGTTCGGCACCTCGCCGAAGTGGAACGGGACTGGCGCAACTGGATCAGCGACGGTGATCCGCTGCCGAAGCTGTACGGCAAGCGCGACGCGGACTTCGACGGCGCCGTCGCCGATCAGGCCGAGGTCGACACCGCGTACTCCGACCTGGAGCGCGAGCAGGCCGCGACCGATGCCGCGCTGGCCGAGCACCCGGATCTGGGCGAGCGCCTGGGGAAGGACCGCATTGCGGTGCGGGAGCTGATGGTTCACAGGATCGACGAGTATGCCCGTCACTGCGGGCACGCCGACCTGCTGCGCGAGTGCGTCGACGGCAGGGTGGGCCAGTGAGGTTCCCTCGGCGAGGACCGTTTCCGAGACGTGCCGAGGACGAGGACGGGGTCCTGCACCTGCTCCGTGACGACGGGACCGGACTACCCAGCGTCCGGGAGAAGGAGCCGGCCAAGGAGCCGGCCTTCATGGACGGCCGCGTGCTCACCGGCCGAATCGGCCGACACCGCTGGGCCGTTCGGCATGCAGACAGGCGTGAGGCGTGCCTGGCTGTCGTCGACCTCAGTCGGCATGCGGAGGACCTTTCGCACGCCGATTGCCATGGGCCGCTCTGCCACGGCTCCCGCAAACTGCGGGACTGCGCGGTCCCGTTACGAGAAGCGTAGGGTCAACTCCCTTCGGGGGCGAGCCGTTTGTCCGGGGTGAGGGCCCGGGCGGCCGTCCCGGCCCTCACCGTCACCAGAGGCCTGCCGGACCTCGCCCGAACCGGGGGGCGATCGTTCCGGTCCGTTGGCCTGCTGCGATGCTGTCGGTCGCCGTCCATGCGGCCGCCGTCGTCGTCTTCGTCGCCGGTCACTCTCGCCGCACCCACCGGGACCATATGGAGCCGGACGGGACCGATTCCCCTCTTCGTACACGGAGGACGGGATCGATCCCGGCCCGGACCGGACGCGCACCGATCCGTGGCTGTCGGCCGTCGACCGGGGTGTCACCGATACCCCAAATGTGACCGATGAGTTTCCGGGGCGGGATCAGTCGGTATGGGTGGACATGCGCGCAGCAGGGACAGACATGCGCTCACGACAGGAGACAGGGATGACCACCGAGGGCTTCACCACATGTCTGTGGTTCGACGGACAGGCAGAGGAGGCGGCGGAGTACTACCTCACGGTCTTCAAGAACTCCCGCCTCGGCAGGATCGGCCGCTACACCGAAGCGGGCCCCGGGCCCGCCGGGTCGGCGATGGCGGTCGAGTTCGAGATCAACGGCCAGAAGTTCGTGGGGCTGAACGGTGGACCGCAGTTCACCTTCAACGAGTCCATCTCGTTCCAGATCCACTGCGCGGACCAGGACGAGGTGGACTACTACTGGAGCAGCCTCACCGACGGGGGCGAGGAGGGGCCCTGCGGCTGGCTGAAGGACAGGTACGGCGTCTCCTGGCAGGTCGTCCCCGAGGTGCTGATCGATCTGATCGGCGACCGGGACGCGGCGAAGGCGGCCCGCACCACCGCGGCGATGATGACGATGAACAAGCTGGACATCGCCGCGCTGCGGAAAGCGCACGACGAGGGGTGACAGGGCCAGGATGCCGGACGGATCGGCCTCCGTCCGGCATTCTCGCGTCACCGCGGGGCCCACGTAGAAGGTTCGCGCCGCCGCGGAGGCGTCCCGCGTCACCGGCGCGAGCCGGCCCTCGTCCGACGGGGACCGAGGAACGCGCCCGCCAGCAACGCGCCGGCCAGCACCAGGGCCGAGTCGACCAGGATCGCGGCCGAGACGCCCGACAGGACGCCTTCGGGTCCGGTGTCGCCGACGAAGGACATCCGGGCGGTGGTGACGGCACTCATCACCGGGATGCCCATCGTGATGCCGACCTGCTGGGTCATGGTGGCGAGGCCGGTCGCCAGGCCCTGTTCCTCGTCGGCCAGTCCGGAGGTCGCGGTGACCATGAAGCCGACGATCACCAGCATGTTGCCGATGCCGCCGATGAACGTGGCCACCAGCAGGAGCCAGATCCATGCCCCCGACGTTCCGAGCGCCACCAGGGGAAGAGTGGCGACGGCCTGGACGACGCCACCCATGACGATGGTCGCCCGGCTGCCGAACCGACCGACCGCGCGACCGCCGGACGCGCCGCCGATCACGGTGCCGATGCCCAGGACACCGAAGGCGAGACCGGTGGCGAGCGGCGAGTAGCCGAGAACCTCCTGCAGATAGAGGGTGAGCAGGAAGACCAGTGAGGTCTCGGTGACGAAGGCGATCAGGCCTGCGGCATTGCCCCAGATGACACTGCTCCGCTTCAGGATGCGCACGGGAACCAGCGGCGCAGCGGCCCTCTTCTCCACGTGCCAGAAGCCCACGAGGAGCACGAGACCCGCGAGGAGTGCGGCCAGGGTGGTGGGCGTGGTCCAGCCGGACTCACCTGCCTGGGTCAGTCCGTAGACGAGCAGGAGCAGTCCGCCGGTGACGGTCACGGCTCCCGGGACGTCCGGCCGGGGACGGTTCGCAGGGCGCGAGTCGGTGATGACGGCGGGGGCGAGAGCCACCACCAGGGCGGCCACCGGCACGTTGACGAAGAAGGCCCAGCGCCAGGAGAGCAGATCGGTGAGCAGCCCACCGAGGATGGCCCCGGCGGTGAATCCGGCGGACATCAGAGCGCCGTTGAGGCCCAGCGCGCGCTCCCGCAGCGGTCCCTCCTTGAAGGCGGTGGTCAGCAGGGCAAGTCCGGCCGGGGTGACCGCGGCCGTGGCGAGACCCTGCAACACCCTTGCGGTGATCAGGACTTCGGGCGAGGTGGCAAGTCCGCCCAGGGCGGAGGAGAGACCGAGGACGACCATGCCGCCCAGGAACAGCCGCTTGCGGCCGACGAGGTCGGCGACCCGGCCGAACAGCAGGGTGAATCCGGCGGCGGCGAGCGCGAACGCGGTGGCGATCCACTGCAGGCGGGAGAGCGGGAAGCCGAGACCCTCGCCCACGACGGGCAGCGCGACGTTCAGGATCGAGAAGTCCACGGCGATCATGAACTGGGCGCCGAGAAGGAGAGCCAGGACGAGCTTCTGCCGTCCGGTCATACGGATCTTCGAGTGCGGGGCGGCGACCGGAGCGGTGGCGTCGGTGGCGTCGGTGGCGTCGGTGGCGTCGGGTGATGGTGCGTGACTGGGTGCGGACATGATGGCCCTTCCTCGATGAGAGGCATAACGGGACTATGGTTCCGTTAAGATGAGGGTCACGGTAACAGAGTCGGACCAACTAATGGAACTGGAGACCCGTTATGGCGCGCGAGGATGCGGAACCCGGCACCGTCCGACCCGGCGGCCGTACCGCCCGGGTACGCGAATCCGTCCTGCGGGCCGCGGGCGACGCCCTGGCCGAGCACGGCTTCGACGGTCTGGACCTCGCAGACGTCGCGCGCCGCGCGGAAGTCGGCAAGACCACCGTCTACCGGCGCTGGTCCACACCCACCGGCCTGATCGCCGACCTTCTCCACGACATGGCCGAGCAGTCCTCACCCCGTACGGACACGGGCTCCCTGGCCGGGGACCTCAGGGCCAACGCCCGGCTGGTGGTCACCACCCTCACCGATCCGCGACAGGGCGCCCTGTTCAAGTCCGTGATCGCGGCGGCGACCTGCGATCCGCGCACCGCGGAGGCGCTGCACCGCTTCTACGCGATCCGCGTCACGGAGTGGTCGGGCTGTGTCACCGACGCCGTCGGGCGCGGCGAACTGCCCCCGGGCACGGACCCGGACGAGGTGATCCGCGCCGTGTCGGCGCCCCTCTACTACCGGCTGCTGGCCAGCGGCGACCCGCTCGACGAGGCGGCGGCGGACCGCGCCGCCGAAGCCGCGGTCGCGGCGGCGCGGGCGGGCGCGTACGTGAGGTGAGGGGCGGGCGGGCGGCCACGTGGGCACGCAGACGTGCCGCCCGGGGGTGGCCGACGCCTGCGGTGCGGCCCGCCGCACACCCGGCCCGACCGGAGATCAGTCCGTCTTCAGCAGATGCCGGTAGCTTTCCGGATTCTCCCTGAGATACGCGGCCAGGCTCGTCGCCGGATGCCCGGTGAGGTGCGGTACGGCGTCCGAGACCGTGGACATCTCGCCTGCGGCGATGGCCTCGTACGACGTCACCCAGCCGGCCACCTCCCAGTCCTCGGCCCCGTACCCGGCCCGTGAGGCGTACGCATCGTCGCGGGTCTCGGGCACGTAGGTGACGGTCCGTCCACTGGCCCGGCCGATCTCCTCGGCAGCTTCGGCGAGGGTGAACGCCTCGGGGCCCGTGAGGTCGTACGTGACCCCGTCGTGGCGGGTTCCGTCGCTCTCGGTGTCGGCCAGCAGCACGGCGGTCGCGGCGTCCGCGATGTCCTCGTGCCCCACCGCCGCCACCCGGCCGTCGCCGCCCGGACCGCGCAGCACCCCGTCGGCGCCGGTCATCGCCGGGAGTCCCGCGAGGTACAGATTGTCGCGCAGGAAGGTGTAACGGACCTCGGCGACCCGGATGTGCGCCTCGGTGTGCCAGTGGTCCCGGGCGAAGGTGAACGTCGCTTCCGGCGCGGCACCGACGAAGGAGACATAGACGATGCGTTCGACGCCCGCGGCGACCGCCGCGTCCACCGCCGTCGTGTGCTGGCGCACCCGGTCGGGACTCTCGTGCGCCGACACGAGGAACAGGGTGTGCGCCCCGGCGAGGGCGCGGCGCATGGCTTCCCCGTCGCCGTAGGGAGCGGGCGGCGCGATGGCCGCGCCGGGCAGCTCCGGCAGCCGGGACGGGTCACGGCCGAGGAGTCGCACGGGCACCCCGGCTCGTGCGAGGCGCCGTGCGACACGGCCGCCGACCGCACCGCTCGCGCCGGTGACGGCGACGATGGGAGCGCTGATGCTCGCCGGGCCGGTGCGACCCGTGGGTCCGGTGGGGGGTGCGGGATTCATGCGGAGTCGCCTTCCTTGCGGAGCCAGGGGCGCACCTCCACGACCGCGTCCACCGGGACGGGGCCGTAGATGTGCGGGAACTCCTCGCCGCCGGGCGCGACGGACTCGTACCGTACGGGGGCCGGGAGCAGGGCGGGGTCGATGACGAGGACCACCAGGTCCTGGTCACCGGCCCCGGGCCGGCTCCCGGCGCCGTACAGCGTCTCGGCCACGCCGTCGAGCTGGTGCGGCAGCGAGCAGTGGATGAAGCCCTCTTCGTGCAGGGTGCGGCCGCGGGTGGACATCTCGCACGTCCCGATCCCGCGGGCCGCCTCCCACAGGGGGCGTTCGGTGAGGTGCAGCAACAATTCGGCCATGGGCCAAAGCTAGCCGCGTCGACGCGCCCTGCGGGCCATCAGCGTGGCCGCCGATCCGGCCACGAGGAGAACCGCCGCAATGCCGCCGAGAATCCATTCGCCGCCCGAGGAACCCGTGTTCGGAAGCGAGCTCCCGTGTCCCGGGTCGTCCGGCCACTGGCGATCGGGCTTGTGCGACCACTCGTGGTCCGGCTCGTGCGACCACTCGTGCTCCGGCTTGTGCGACCACTCATGGTCCGGCTCGTGCGACCACTCGTGCTCCGGCTCGTGCGACCACTCATGGTCCGGCTTGTGCGGCCACGAGTGGGTGGGCTTCGGTGCGGGCGTGGTGTGCGAGGGAGTCGGATGGGGGGTCTTCGATTCCGACGGGGTCGGAGTCGGGGTCGGGGTGGGCTCCTCGCCGCAGGTCGGCAGATCCCCGTCGAAGGGATAGGCGTGCAGCTCCTGGCCGCCGGACTCCCCCTCGGAGGTGTGGGTCAGTGAACCCGCGGTGTAGAAACGGCCGTTGGTGCCGCTCATCGCGAGCGTCGTCACGCTCGACCGATTGCCGACCAGCACGCTGCCCTGGAACTGACCGGTGCCCTTCAACCCGATCTCGGTGGCGTCGGGAAAGTTCCACATCAGGTGTTCGCGGAGCCCGGCCTGGGGCAGCGAGCCCATCAGCGTGCTGATGTTGCGGCTGCTGCCGTAGACGTTGACCAGCACGGTCGCGCCGTCCGGAATGCCGTTGAACGCGATGCCCTGCTGCCCGCCCTGGGCCGACGTCACATCGGCGTCCACGGCGAAGACCTGGAGCGCGGAGCTGCCGTCACCGGTGAACACGGTCTCGAAGCCGTTGTTCTGCACGGTGCCCGTGGCCGGCCGGCGGTGGTCCTTGTCGTCGTCGTACGCGTAGCAGTGGCTGGCCGCGGTCAACTGGTCGCGCAGCACGGTGTACGGCGCCGTGGCCCCGGGGTCCTTGACCGGCGCCGGGATCACCGTTCCGCTGAGGTTCTGGGCGTACTTCACCACGCCGTGGTTCGGCCCTTCTTCGGCGAGCAGCCGCTCACCGGTCGCCACGGTCAGATCGCCGCCCACGGTCAGATAGTCGGAATCATTGGGCGGTGGCACCCGGGAGCCCACGCCGACTACGCCGACGTTGTAGATCCGCGAGGCGCTCGCACGCTTGGCCATGTCGAAATCGCCAAGGGTGACAATCTTCCCCTCGGCCTCGGCGGCGGCCTCCCGGACCAGGAAGTCACCGCCGACGAAGATGTTGATGTTGCTGTCGTGTTCGGTGACGGGCCGATTGCTCGGGTCGGGCCATGCCGTCGGACAGTCGTTCCCCAGACACGGGCCGAGCCCGCCGGGCAGCGGGTCGGCGACGGCGGTGGACGCGAGCGTGCCCACCATCGCCGCAGCCGCCGTCACGGCCACCGCCGCCCGGATACTTGTACCGCACCTACGTGTACGTGTTGACATATAGGGCAATATGCAGCTTTTGTGAATAAATGATCAGTATGGCACGCCGTTCGATGTCCGATCTACCTGGATACTCCGATATGTGAAACCACGTCACGGCAGGCCGCGCGCTCGGGGTGCATCGGCGCACGCCACATGTACGCACGTGCGTCAGGCCGTGTCCGCCAGCAGTTCGGCCTCCACCCGCGGGTCCAGGCCGACCGGGGCCCGGTCCGGCCGTTGCGGGGCCACGCCGCCCAGCTCCCCCAGCCACTTCCAGGTGTCGGCGACCGTCTCCTCGACCGGTCGGCAGCGCAGACCGGCCGCGTGCGCCTTGCTGACATCGCCCCGGTGCAGGGTGTCGTACAACTCGCCCGGCGGCAGCCAGACCGGCAGATCGCTCCAGGGCTCCACCCCTGCCGCCAGGATGGTCTCCGCGGGGGTCCAGCGGAGTTCCGCAGCGGAGCCGGTGACGCGTACACAGGCTTCCAGCAGCTGCCCCATGGTCGCGTGACCGGGCCGGCTGACCAGGTTGTACGGCCCGTGCAGGCCGGCGCGGCCGGCTTCCAGGAGCCAGTCGGCGAGGTCGCGGGCGTCGATGTACTGGAGCATCAGGTCGGGCGTACCCGGGGCCAGTACGGGCCCGCCGCGGGCAATTCGCAGCAGCCACCAGGGCAGCCTGCCGATGTTCTCCCCCGGCCCCAGGATCAGCCCCGCGCGGGCCAGGAGGGCGCGGTCCCCGAAGGCATCGAGCGCGGCCAGTTCCCCGCCGCGTTTGGCGAGCGGGTACGGGACGTCCCCACCGGCGTCGGGCGAGGCACCGGACACCAGCGGGCCGTCCTCGGGCAGACCGGCCGGGGCCGGACAGTCGTACACGGAACGGCTGGAGACGTACGCGTACCGGGCGGCCCGGCCGGCCAGCAGACGGGCCGCGTCCCGTACGGCCGCGGGGGCACCGCTCCACGTGTCGACGACCAGGTCCCAGACGTGCGAGCCCGCGCCGCGACCGGCGGCCCCGGCCAGCGCGGCGAGGCCGTCTTGGGCGGTTCGGTCGCCGAGGAGTTCCGTCACGCCCGGCGGCGGCGCGTGACGGCCTCGGTGGAACACCGTCACCTCCCAGCCGCGCGCGAGCGCCGCCTCGGTGACGGCCCGGCCGACGAATTCCGTACCACCCAGCGTCAGAAGCCTCATGGGACCCGACTCTGCCCGCCGGACACCCGGATCGGAACCGTTCCTCGCTCTCGGCGGAATCGGACAGCGGTCCGTCACGGCGTGCGGGCGAGCGGACTGCGGTTGCGCAGCAGCCACTGGTGGTACCCGGCCGCGCGCTGGGCCGCCTCCCGGTAGGCCGCCTCCAGCTCCGCGTACACCGCCGCCATGTCGGCGCCCGGCCGGGACACCAACAGCAGCCGTACCGCGAGGGGGTCGTCGCGCAGGGGTCGGATCGCCATGTCGTCGCGCGGTCCGGAGGTGGGCTGGCAGGGGGCGACCGCTTCGCCCAGCACGACCAGGGACGCGGCGGTGAGGTAGTCGCCGTGCAGAACGGTGGGCGCGAGGCCGGCCTCTCCGAACACCCGGCGCAGCCCGTCCCATTCGCCGTCGACAGTGGGGTCGACCATCCATCGGTCGGCGGCCAGGTCCCCGAGGTCGACCACGGGCCGGGCGGCGGCCGGATGGTCCCGGGCCATGCAGATGAACTGCGGTTCACGGTCCAGGAGCACGCGCTGCACCAAGCCCTCCGGGACGGTCAGCGGGCAGCCCTCGACCTCGTGCACGAAGGCGACGTCGAGCCCGCCCGCCTCGACCGTGCGCAGCAGCGCGCTGGCCGATACGTCGACCCGCAGCGAGATGTCCGTGTCGGGCAGCCGGAGCCGCAGTCTGCGCAGCCAGCCGCCGATGACCCGGCTGGCGGTGCAGCCGATGCGCAGCCGCGGGCCGCGCACCGCGTCGGCCTCCGCCTTCGCGTCGCTGACCAGAGCCGTCATCCCGTCGACCAGGGGGCGGGCCCGGCTGAGGACGGCGCGGCCGAGCAACGTCGGTCGGCAGCCGGTCCGTTCCCGGCGGAACAGCTCGGCGCCCAGGGCGTTCTCGATCCGGCGCAGCTGGGTGGTCAGGGAGGGCTGACTCACACCCAGCGTGCGGGCCGCTCGGTGCAGGCTGCCCGTGTCGGCGATGGCGCACAGCGCCCTGAGGTGTCTCACCTCAAGCTCCATGCCGTCGAGCGTAGGGCGGCGGGTGGCTGACGCACCAGACGCCACAATCCCATCAAAACCCTTTAATTCAGCGGGAGTTGTCAGATGCTTCGTCGACAGGACCGGAGGTGGCGATAGGCCGGTGCTATCGCCGGTTGACATCATCCGCCACGGCTTCCGCTCCCCGACACTCTCTCCGTACCGCCTCCCGTCCGAGTCCGATCATCGGACGGGTTCATCGGATCGGTAATCGGTAGGAGACCCCCCATGAGACACCCCAGGACCGTCCTGTCGGCCGTGGTCGGCCTCGGCTTCGGACTCGCGGCCGCGCTGGGCACCGCACCCGCCATCGCCTCCTCTCCCGCACCCGCCGCACCGCCCGCCGCCGCCTCGGCGGAACACGCGGGCTACACCGCCCACTCCGGGTCGCACGAGAGCGCCGCCGCCAACAAGGCGTTCTTCGAGGCGGTCGCCAAGTCCGTCGCCGAGAAGCGGGCGGCCAACCCCGGCGCCCAGTCGGTCACCATCGTCTACAGCACGGCCAACGCGCCGAGCTTCCGCACCCAGATAGCCAACAGCGCGCAGATCTGGAACAGCTCGGTCTCCAACGTCCGGCTGCAGGAAGGCTCGAACGCCGACTTCGCCTACTACGAGGGCAACGACCCGAGCGGGTCGTACGCCAGCACCGACGGGCACGGCAACGGCTACATCTTCCTCGACTACGCGCAGAACCAGCAGTACAACTCGACCCGTGTCACCGCCCACGAGACCGGCCATGTGCTCGGCCTGCCGGATCACTACTCCGGTCCGTGCAGCGAGCTGATGTCGGGCGGCGGCCCCGGCACGTCCTGTACGAATCCCTACCCCAACGCGAACGAGCGCAGCCAGGTGAACTACCTGTGGCAGAACGGCTTCGCGGCCGCGCTCGCGCGCAGCTCCTCCTGACACCGCCCGGCAGCTCAACGGCCCGGGCGGCCACCTCGTAGGACGGGGTGGCCGCCCGGGCCCGCGGACGAAGACCGAAAAGGAGCAGTCCGGCGACGTGCCGCCACGCCGGGCCGGCCGTCGCAACCCTCCCCGGCCTACGGGCTGTTGAGCGCGGTACGGACCAGGGACAGCAGCTCGTCCTCCGTCATCCCCAACTCACGTGCGTCCGCTACCACTTCGCGCACCCGCCCGAGCAGTCGGGCCCGGTGCGGGGACGCGCCGCCGGTGACGACCGCACCGCGCCCCCGGCGCAGTTCGATCAGCCCCTCCTCGCGGAGCTGCTGATAACCCCGCAGCACCGTGTGGACATTGACCCCGAGGGACTCGGCGAGCACCCGCGCGGCGGGCAGCCGCTCGCCCGGTGCCACCGTCCCGTCGGCGACGGCGCGGCGCACGGATGCCGCGATCTGATCGCCGAGCGGCACGGTGGAGGTGGGATCGACCCGGAACAGCATGGTCAGTGCTCCGCCCGTCGCTGGTCGATCAGGGTGTTGAGGAGCGCGGCCGCGGTCGCCGAGTCGTCGACGGTCACCGCGAAGTCCCGGCCGCCTGCCAGCGTCGCCACGATGCCCTCACCGGAGCGGATCATGACACCGGTCCGCCCCGGGCGGATGCGGTAGCCCCAGCCGCCGTACTCCGTGAGGGGGTTGATGTGCCGGCTGGTGACCGTCTCGATCCGGTCGAGCGGCACCCTCAGGCGCGGCCAGGGGAGCATGCCCGAGACGGTGATGCCGCGCCGGTCCACCACCACGTACGGGCGGGCGAAGCCGGCCATCAGCACCCCGAGGAGCAGCGGCGGGATCGCGACCGCCCAGCCCGAGACGAACAGCAGCACCACTCCGCCGACCACGAGCGCGAGCGCGATCAGTGGCAGCCACCAACTGCCGGTACCGCGCGCCCATCCGGCGACCTCCCCGTCGGCGAGCGTGATCCGCGCTTCGTCCATGGCCGGCACGGTCGCGGCCGACGGCTCCGGTACGGGGGCGAGCGCGGCCATCGCCAGCCCCAGCCCCCAGGCGAGCACGGCGACTCCCAGGGCGACGGCGAGCTGCCACATCGGGAGCGACACCCCCTGGGCGTCGCCCCGCGCGTTCTCGGCGGCATCCACGTTGGCGATCAGCACGGCGGCCATCACCCAGCCGAGGAACCCGGCGAAGGCATAGCCACCGGCGGTCAGCCGGCGATGGGCGCGCCCGTAGAACTTCCCCCGCACCACCATGAGGGTCCACAGCGTCCCGATCACGGCGAACAGCAGGACGTCGGCCACGACGTGCCCCGTCTGCCCCATGTACCCGTTCGCCCGGCCGTCGGCCCGGAAGTGGCTGGCCGGCTGCCCGGGCAACCGGTCGCGGAACGCGACGAACAGGACCAGGTCGGCGACGAGCGCCAGCAGGAACGGCAGGGCGACGAGCGTCGCGCGGCCCAGGTTCTTACGCATCATGAAAACCTCCATTGTTCGCATGTTAGTAGAACAATGGAGAGCCGACAAGATTCCGGCGGGCGCCGGGCAGGTCTTCGCGCCATCGCATCGGGCAGCCCCACGGGATCCTTATGGGCGGCAACGTCCGGGGCCTCGCGGCGGGCGGAGACCGCCGGGGCCCGGAACAACGAAACCGTCCCGCACCGGATCGGTTCCGGTACGGGACGGGACGGTTTCAGCGGTGGGACAAGGAGGATCAGGCCAGCTCCAGCGGGAACGCGCCCCGGTGGCCGGTGCCGGCACCCCGGTCCGGGCGGGGCTCGTACTCGCGGCAGCTCCAGACCTCCTGGACGAATCCGGTGCGCCGGTCCCACAGGTCCACGACATCGCTCTCACCGGCTGCTCCGCGGTAGGCGTCCTTGGCACCCCGGAAGCATGCGAGACCGCCGGAAAGGCCCCGGCCGGGGGCCGGGAAGTAGTCGGAGAAGGCACAGGCGATGCAGGTCTGGAGGCGCACCCCGGGCGGCAGGGTGCGCTGGATCGTGGCGAGGGCGGACGCGAAGTCGCTCTCCGCGCGGTGGGATCCGTAGGCGGCCCCGCCGAACTGCAGCTCCAGGTGGAGGTACGGATCAGGGCGGCGCAGCGCCAACAGGCAGCTGAGCGTGGCGTGGTGGACGGCTTCGTCCCAGAGGACCGGGAGTGGCAGGTCCCACTCCAGGACGCAGTCGCCCAGCGCGCCGTCCACCAGGGCGAACAGGCCGTCGGCCGGTGGAGTGCCGGCCACCGGGGTGAGGCCGTCGAAGCTCTCGCCCTCGAAGTCGATGCCCCTGATCCGGAGGCGGAGTTGCTGTCCGTCGGTGGTGAGGATGACCGCGTCGGAACCCTGCCGGTCCCGGTACCACCCTGCCCATGACTCATCTGTCATGGGCACGGACTGTAGCCCGTGCCCATGACAGTCGCCCGGTCGCCCTCCTCTTCACCTCACGGGCCTTGTGACCTCGGCTCCTTGCTCCGTTCCTCCTTCCACCGTCCCCTTCCTCGCTCCGCGCCCTCCGCTCCCCTTCGGAGTACCGCCTCCGCCGCCGCGTGTGCCGCCTCCTCCTCTCCGCCCCCCGGCTCAGTGCGTCCGGCTCAGTGCGTCCGGCTCAGTGCGTCCCGCTCAGTGCGTCCCGCTCGGCACGTCCGGCTCAGTGCGTCCGGCGGGTGACGAACTCCGCCAGGGTCAGGAGGTCGCCCGCCGGGGCCAGGTCGGGTACCGCCCGGGACAGGTGGTGGACCGCGCGGGCCATCCGGTCCGCAGCGCTGATCTGTGCCCAGTCCCGGCCGCCGGCCCGGTCGACGGCGTCGGCGGCGCGGCCGACCTCACCGGGTGTGTTCATGGATCCCCGGTAGAGCTCGGCGAGTTCGGCCGCCGCAGGGGTGGCGGAGGTCAGTGCGGCGACCACGGGCAGGGATTTCTTGTGGGCGACGAGATCCGCCCCGACCGGTTTCCCGGTCTGTGCCGGATCCCCCCAGATGCCGATCAGATCGTCGATGAGCTGGAAGGCGAGACCGGCCTCCCGGCCGAAGCCGTCCAGCGCGCCGACCGCCCGCTCCTCCGCGCCGGCGTACAGGGCTCCCAGTGCACAGGCGCAGCCGAGCAGCGCGCCCGTCTTGGCGGTGGCCATGGTCAGGCACTCGTCGAGCGACACCTCGTCCGGACCTCGGTCCTCGAAGGCGCAGTCGGCCTGCTGGCCCGCGCACAGCTCGATGACACAGGCCGAGAGCCTTGCCGAGGCACGGGCCGAGGCCGGGTCGGTGTCCTCGGCCAGCAGCCGCTGGGCGAGGGCGAGCATGGCGTCGCCGGCGATTACCGCGTCCGGGATGCCGAAGACCGCCCAGGCGGTGAGCCGGTGCCGACGGGTCCGGTCCTCGTCGATGATGTCGTCGTGCAGCAGGGTGAAGTTGTGCGCCAGCTCCACTGCGACGGCGGCCCGTACCGCCCGTTGCGGATCGCCGCCCAGCGCACGGGCGGCGGCGAGGACGAGCGCGGGTCTGATCGCCTTGCCCGCCCGCGTCGCGGACGGGGTGCCGTCGGCCTCCTGCCAGCCGAGGTGGTACAGCGCCACCCGGCGCAGGGATCCGGGCAAGGACTCGACGGCGGCGCGCAGTTGGGGAT
The DNA here is from genome assembly GCF_044740965.1 of Streptomyces sp. NPDC088252. NCBI lineage: Bacteria > Bacillati > Actinomycetota > Actinomycetes > Kitasatosporales > Streptomycetaceae > Streptomyces > Streptomyces sp. NPDC088252. The sequence goes on from NZ_JBIURS010000012.1 coordinate 42,778, forward strand.
CGACGAGGACCCGGGCCTGTTCGAGAAGGGCCATGGCCTCCTGCCCCTGCGCGGCCGGGAGGGGTGCCGTGGCCTCCGAGCCCCGGAGGCCACGGGCGGCCGGATCGTCGTCCCCCGGGGCCCGGGGGGTGGGTGATGGGGGTGCGTGATGGGTCTTCACTGGGACGTCCTCCCGAGGCCGCCCCGGGCACGGCTGCCCGGTGGCGGAGGTTGACGGGGCCCGGACACCGGCGCCCGGGCCCCGAGGGTCTACCGCCGACGGCTGACCTCGACGTTTTCCAGCACGCCGAGTGCGTCCGGTACGAGGATGGCCGCGGAGTAGTAGGCCGTCACCAGGTAGGAGATGATCGCCTGCTCGTCGATGCCCATGAAGCGGACGGACAGACTGGGCTCGATCTCGTCCGGGATGCCGGTCTGGTGGAGACCGATCACGCCCTGCTCGTCCTCGCCCGTCCTCATGCAGATGATCGACGTGGTCCGGGCGTCGCTGACCGGGATCTTGTTGGACGGGAAGATCGGTACGCCCCGCCAGGCCGGCACACGGTGTCCGCCGACGTCCACGGTCTCCGACACCAGACCGCGCTTGTTGCACTCGCGGCCGAATGCGGCGATGGCCTTCGGGTGGGCGAGAAAGAGCTTCGAGCCGCGGCGGCGTGAGAGCAGTTCGTCCATGTCGTCGGGGCCGGGCACACCGTCGTGCGGCTGGAGGCGCTGCCCGTAGTCGCAGTTGTTGAGCAGACCGAACTCGCGATTGTTGATCAGCTCGTGCTCCTGGCGCTCGCGCAGCGCCTCGACCGTGAGCCGCAACTGCTGCTCGGTCTGGTTCATCGGCTGGTTGTAGAGGTCGGCGACCCGGCTGTGGACCTTCAGCACGGTCTGGGCGACGCTCAGTTCGTACTCGCGCGGCGCCGCCTCGTAGTCGACGTACGTGTGCGGGACGACGGCCTCGCCGACATGGCCGGCGGAGAGGCCGATCTCCGCCTCGCCGTACTTGTTGGTGCGCTGCCGCGGGACGCTGAGCAGTCCGGCGAGATGGGCGCGGAGCGAACCCGCGCGCTCCGCGAGGTTGAGCACATCCGCCCGCCGGAGCGTCAGCACCTTGCAGTCGGTGACGGCGCGGGCGGTGTACTCCCACACGGCGTCGCCGTCGATCAGGGCGTGGTCGCCGAAGTAGGCCCCGTCGGCGTGGACCCCGAGCACCGTCTCGTCCCCGTACCGGCCGGTGCCGACCTTCTCGACCTTGCCGTGCGCCAGCAGGAAGACGCGGTCCGCCGCGTCCCCGGTGGTGGCCAGCACCTGGCCGGCGGCGATGTCGCGCTGCTCACACCGCCGGGCGAGCTCGCCGAGCACCTCTTCGTCACCGAAGTCCCGCAGAGCCGGAAGCTCTCCGAGCTCAGCGGGGATGACCGCGACCCGGTCACCGGTCTGCACGAAGGTCACCCGGCCGTCCCCCACCGAGTAGCTCAGCCTCCGGTTCACCCGGTACGTGCCGCCCTGCACCTGGACCCACGGCAGCATCTTCAGCAGCCACCGTGAGCTGATCTCCTGCATCTGCGGAGCGGACTTGGTGGTCGTCGCGAGGTTCCGCGCAGCCGCCGTGCCCAGACTCTGCTGCGGCGGCACCGGCGCGTTCTGAACCTCTTCACCAACGGACATGTGACGCCCTTTCGATCATTGGTCGACCTGCGCGAAGAAGCCTTTCAGCACGGAGAGTCGGCACGCCATTACACAAATGAGTGCGACTAATCGGCTTTGGGCTGGGCACGACGCTCAGCGATGTCCACGGGCGGCATTAACTTGCATCCGCAATGCAAGTTATCTAGCGTGGCCGTCATGCGGCTGACGAGATTCACCGACGTGGCACTGCGCGTGCTGATGCGCCTCGCCGTCGTGGAGAACGAGGATCCGCCGACCACGCGGGAGGTGGCGGCCACCATGGAAGTGCCGTACACCCACACCGCGAAGGTCGTCGCCAAGCTCCAGCATCTCGGCCTCATCGAGGCACGCCGGGGCCGCGGCGGCGGACTCAGTCTCACCGGAGCGGGCCGGTCCGCCTCCATCGGCGCGCTCGTCCGGGAGCTCGAAGGACCCGGCGACGTCGTCGACTGCGAGGGCTCCGCCCCATGCCCCCTGCGCGCGGCCTGCAGACTGCGCGGCGCGCTGCGCCTGGCCGAGGAGGCCTTCTATGCCTCGCTCGACCCGATCACCGTCACCGAACTCGTCGCCTCCCCCACCGGACCGCTGCTGATCGGCATCAGCAGCAGCCGCCCGGCCCCCGGCTGACCCGGGGCCGGACCAGCGCACACCACACCACAAGCGCCGCCACCCGGTTCCGCGCTGCCCAAAAATAAGAATCTTAAATACCAATTCTAGATCCAGGAGTCCACAGATGCTCTCCGAGACGTCGACCGCCACTGTCCGCGCCACCCTCCCCGCCGTGGGGGCGGCCATCGGGGACATCGCCGATCTCTTCTACCGCAAGCTCTTCGACGCCCACCCCGAGTTGCTCCGCGACCTCTTCAACCGCGGCAACCAGGCATCCGGCGCCCAGCGCCAGGCGCTCGCGGGCTCCATCGCCGCCTTCGCGACCCTGCTGGTCGAGCAGCCGGACACCCGACCCGACGTGATGCTCGGCCGGATCGCCCACAAGCACGCCTCGCTCGGCATCACCCCCGCGCAGTACGACATCGTGCACACGCATCTGTTCGCCGCCATCGCCGAGGTCCTCGGCGACGCGGTCACCCCGGAGGTCGCCGCCGCCTGGGACGAGGTCCACTGGCTGATGGCGGGCGCCCTGATCTCGATCGAGGAGCGGCTGTACGCGCAGCAGGGCATCGTCGCCGGGGACGTGTGGCGCGAATGGGAGGTGATCGCCCGGGTCGAGGAGACCGCGGACGTCGCCACCTTCCAGCTCCGGCCGGCCGACGGCTCCCCCGCCCCCGTCTTCCGCCCCGGTCAGTACGTCTCCGTGCAGGTGGAACTCCCCGACGGCGCCCGCCAGATCCGCCAGTACAGCCTTTCCAGCGCCCCGGGTTCGCCGCTGCGCTCGATCACCGTCAAGCGGGTGCACGGCGGTGGATCGCCCGACGGCGAGGTCTCCCGTCATCTCCACGCCGAGGTCGGAGCCGGTGACCGACTGCGGGTCTCCGCCCCGTACGGCGACCTCGTGCTCGACAGCACGGACGCCCCGCTGCTGCTCGCCTCCGCGGGCATCGGCTGCACCCCGATGCTCTCGATGCTGGAGCACCTCGCGGCGACCGGCCACCGCGCCCCGGTCACCGTCGTGCACGGCGACCGCTCCCCCGCCGACCACGCGCTGCGCACGGACCACGCCCTGCTGACCGGCAAACTCGCCGACGCCGCCGCCCACTTCTGGTACGAGAACCCGGAGCCCGGCCACCGCGCCGACCGCACCGGACCGGTCGACCTGAGCGACCTCGCGATCGCCCCGGGCACCCACGCCTACCTCTGCGGTCCGCTGCCCTTCATGCGCACCGTGCGCGGTCAGTTGCTGGCCAAGGGGGTCCCGGCGGCCGACATCCACTACGAGGTCTTCGGCCCCGATCTGTGGCTCGCGCAGGACTGAACCCGGCCCGTTCTCGCGGGGTCCGACCGGATCGACTCGCTCACGCTCCGGACCACCGGTCCGGCAGACGGCCCGGAGAGCGACACGCGTGATCGCCAAGGACGGCCGGGTCCATCCGGTCGCCACGGCAGGGCGGTCCACGCCGGACTCGGCGACGCCGACGTCCTGCGCGCCGTCGTCGCCGAGAAGCACCTCCCCTCCACCAACGAGACCGACCCGGACGGTCGGCCACAAGGAGTGGCAGCCCGGCAGGATCGATCCACGCGGCTTCACGACGGACTCCGCGCGGGACCGGAACCGGGACCGCCTGAAATGCCCCGTAACCGCCCCTGTCCGGTCCGGCCCGGTGCGGCACGACGACAATGGCGTCATGCCTTCCGAAGTGTTCGACCTGTCCCGCCTGCGGCCGGTGCTCCCGTCACCTCTGCAACCGGCCGAGGACGACCGCTTCGCGCGCCACGGCGTGCGGCTGCTGCTCAAGCGGGACGATCTGATCCACCCCGATCTCCCGGGCAACAAATGGCGCAAGCTCTCCCCCAACCTGCGGGCCGCCGCCGGGCGCACCGTGCTGACTTTCGGGGGCGCGTACTCCAACCATCTGCGGGCCACCGCCGCCGCCGGGCGGCTGCTCGGCTTCCCCACCGTCGGGGTCGTACGCGGCGACGAACTCGCCGACCGCCCCCTCAACCCCTCGCTGGCCCGGTGCGCCGCCGACGGGATGACCCTGCATTTCATGGACCGCAGGACGTACCGCGCCAAGGCCGATCCGGAGGTCCTGGCGGGGCTGCTGAGCACCTACGGGGAGTGCTGCGTCATCCCGGAGGGCGGGAGCAACGCCGCGGCCGCACAGGGCTGCACGGAGCTGGGCCAGGAGCTGCGCGGCAGGGCCGATGTGGTCGCGGTGGCCTGCGGTACCGGCGGCACCCTCGCCGGTCTCGCCGCCGGTCTCGCGCCGGGGCAGCGCGCCCTCGGCGTCCCGGTGCTGCGCGGCGGTTTCCTCGGCGACGCGGTACGGGAACTGCAGCAGGAGGCGTTCGGCGGGGCGGCCGGGTCGTGGTCCTTGGACGAACGCTTCCACTTCGGTGGATACGCTCGTACGCCCCCGCCGCTGCACGCCTTCGCGGACGACTTCGAGCAGCGGCACGGGCTGCCCGTCGAGCGGCTCTACGTCGCCAAGCTGCTGTACGCGCTCACCACGCTCACCGAAGAGGGAGCCTTCCCCGCGGGAACCACGGTCGCGGCCGTCGTCACGGGCCGGCCGTAGACGCCCCCGTCAGGGCGCGCTCGATTCCTCCCGGTAGGCCGCCGCCTCCTCCAGGTCGAGCCGTCTGAGCAGCGTGCGGAGCATCTCGTCGTCGATCCGCCGCTCGTCCCGCAGCCGTACGAAGACCTCGCGCTCGGCCTCGATCATCTCCCCGGCCAGACGCCGGTACGTGTCGTCCGCCGACTCCCCGGTCACCGGGTTGGCGGCGCCGAGGCGCTCCCACACGGCGTTGCGGCGGCGCTCCAGGACGGCGCGCAGCCGGTCGGTGAGCGGTCCGGGCAGAGCGTTGCGCCGGTCGGTGAGGAGTTCCTCCAGGCGTGCCTCGGCGGCCGTGGACGCCTCGCTCTGCGCCTGCGCCTCCGCCAGCGTCTGTGCCGTCGCGTCGCGCCCCGGAAGCCTGAGGACGCGCACCAGCAGCGGCAGGCTGAGCCCCTGGATGACGAGGGTGCCGATGACGGTGGTGAAGGTCAGGAACAGCACGAGGTTGCGGGCCGGGAAGGCCTGCCCGCCGGTCGTGACCATCGGGATGGAGAAGGCGATGGCGAGCGAGACGACCCCGCGCATCCCGGCCCAGCCGACGATCAGCGGCGCCGTCCAGTCCGTGCCGGGCTCGCGCTCCCTGATCCGCTTCGACAGCCATCTGGGCAGATACGTCGCCGGGTAGACCCAGACGAAGCGGACCACGACGACGGCGAGGAACACGGCGAGCGCGTACCAGAGGGCGTCCGCCACGGCGTACGTACCGAGCCCCTTCAGTACGAAGGGCAGTTGGAGCCCGATCAGCGCGAAGACCGCGGACTCCAGGATGAACGCGACCATCTTCCAGACGGCCGCCTCCTGGAGCCGGGTCGCGAAGTCGACCTGCCAGGCCCGGTGACCCAGATAGAGCGCGACGACGACCACGGCGAGCACCCCGGAGGCGTGCACGCGTTCCGCCGCCGCGTACGCCACGAAGGGGATCAGCAGGGACAGCGTGTTCTGCAGCAGCGCTTCCTTGAGGTGCGTACGGAGCCAGTGCAGCGGCACCATCAGCGCCAGGCCGACCACGACACCGCCGACGGCCGCGAGGAGGAATTCGCCGATCCCGGCGCCCCAGCTCATGCCCTCGCCGACGGCGGCGGCGAGCGCCACCTTGTAGGCGGTGATCGCGGTGGCGTCGTTCACCAGGGACTCACCCTGCAGGATCGTCGTGACCCGGGCGGGCAGCCCGACCCGGCGGGCGATCGCGGCGGCCGTGACGGCGTCCGGCGGGGCGACCACCGCGCCGAGCACCAGCGCGGCGGTGGGCGGCAGATCGGGCACGAGGCGGTACGCGAGCCAGCCGACCGCCGCGGTCGCGAACAGCACGTAACCGACGGAGAGCAGCGCGACCGGCCGGATATTGGCCCGCAGATCGAGGTACGAGCTGTCGACCGCCGCCGTGTAGAGCAGCGGCGGCAGCAGCAGCGGAAGTACGACGTGCGCGTCCAGGGTGTACGTCGGCACCCCGGGCAGATACGAGGCGATCAGCCCCGCCGTGACCAGCAGGAGGGGGGCCGGCACGGGGGTGCGGCGCGCGGCCCCCGCGACAGCCGCACTGGCTGCGACCAGTGCCACCAGAGGCAATGCGTCCATCTCACGGTCCTCACATCCGTCGTAACCTGACAATCATGAGTGACTGCCCGCACCTGTCCGAACTGCCGCGCCCCGAGCCGGCCCCGCTCAGCGAGACCTGTACCGGCTGTCTCGCGGCGGGCACCCACCCGGTGCAGCTGCGACTCTGCCTCGCCTGCGGCCATGTCGGCTGCTGCGATTCGTCACCGCTGCGGCACGCCACCGCCCACTTCAAGGAGACCGGTCATCCGGTGATGCGGAGCTTCGAGCCCGGCGAAAGCTGGCGCTGGTGCTTCGTGGACGGTTCGATCGTCTGACGTCCGGGTACGTCAATCCGGCGCCGGTTGTTCGGAATTGACCTCAGCAGACCCCTAGCCACCGTTTGTGCTCATAGGCTTACCATGAGTGACACTCGTGGGCTGGGGCCGTCCGTTCGCGATCCGCGGGCAGGCCCCGGGGCCCGGCGACACGGCATCATGGATCGCGATAGCGTCGCCGGACCAGAACCGAAGACGTACCGCATGGCTCCGGGGCACCCTTCCCGGACCCTCGAAAGAGTTTGTGCCACCTTGGAGGTGAGGGTGTCCCAGATCGCAGGCGAGCCCGGGAATCAGGACTTCGTAGAGGTCCGGCTGCCCGCTGCGGGTGCCTACCTGTCAGTGCTGCGTACGGCCACGGCCGGCCTCGCAGCGCGCTTGGACTTCACACTCGACGAGATCGAGGATCTCCGCATCGCCGTCGACGAGGCCTGCGCGATCCTGCTCCAGCAGGCCGTGCCGGGCTCCGTCCTCAGCTGCGTCTTCCGGCTCATCGAGGATTCTCTTGAGGTGACGGTGTCGGCGCCGACGACGGACGGCCGGGCGCCGGAGCGCGACACCTTCGCCTGGACGGTGCTCTCCGCGCTGGCCGGCAAGGTCGACTCCTCGGTCGCCGACGACCGCACGGTCAGCATCAGCCTGTACAAACAGCGCGGCGCGGGACCCGGGCCGGCGTGAGCAACGGGAACGGGGACGGTCCTGTGCGGGACGAGACGATCCGACCAGGGGTGGTGCGCGCAGCGGGCATCCCGGAGCAGCAGGCCCTGCCCCATCCGGAGGACGGGGCGGACGGGCCTGCGGGCCCCACGGTCGCGTTGGAGCAGTCGCAGGCGGAGCGGGCAGGCCAGATGAGCGAGCACGGGCACCACGATCCACATGACCGCAGCGGGGCGCGGGCGCTGTTCGTCGAACTGCGCGGGCTTCCCGACGGATCGGCCGAGAAGGCGGAGCTGCGCAATCGGCTGGTGCGGATGCATCTGCCGCTCGTGGAGCACCTGGCCCGCCGGTTCCGCAATCGCGGCGAGCCGCTGGACGACCTGACCCAGGTCGCCACGATCGGGCTGATCAAGTCGGTCGACCGGTTCGACCCGGACCGAGGCGTCGAGTTCTCGACGTACGCGACACCCACGGTCGTCGGCGAGATCAAGCGCCACTTCCGTGACAAGGGCTGGGCGGTCCGGGTGCCGCGTCGGCTCCAGGAGCTGCGGCTCTCGCTCACCACGGCCACCGCCGAACTCTCCCAGCAGCACGGCCGCTCGCCGACGGTGCACGAGCTGGCGGAGCGGCTGGGCATCTCCGAGGAAGAGGTCCTGGAGGGCCTGGAATCGGCCAATGCGTACAGCACGCTCTCGCTGGACGTGCCGGACACGGACGACGAGTCCCCCGCGGTGGCGGACACTCTGGGCTCCGAGGACGAGGCGCTGGAGGGCGTCGAGTACCGGGAGTCGCTCAAACCGCTGCTGGAGGACCTGCCGCCGCGCGAGAAGCGGATCCTGCTGCTGCGGTTCTTCGGCAACATGACCCAGTCGCAGATCGCCCAGGAGGTCGGCATCTCGCAGATGCACGTCTCGCGACTGCTGGCCCGCACCCTGGCGCAGCTGCGTGAGCGGCTGCTCGTCGAGGAGTAGGGCGGGAGACGCGGGGCGGGGGTCCGACGCCTGTGCGCGGAGCCGACGCGAACGCCGACTCCGTGCGCCGGGCAGTCGCTGCGGGACAGCCGGCTCGGGCGGCGGCTGGGCACGGGCAGCGGCTCGTGTCCGCCCGGCAGGCGGTGGCCGGGCCATCAGGTGCGGCGGTGTCGCGCGCGTGACAGCCGCAGCGAAACGGCCCGCTCATGCGTCCCGGCGGCCGACGGCTCCCGTGGCTCAGAGCCTGTCGGGTGGCCTCGGATCGGATGGCGGACGTGGCCTGGTGCGTGCGATTCCGAGGCGGAGGAGGGAGTCGACGCGGAGCATTGGCGACCAACGCGGGAAGCGTGCGTGCCAGGGCGTGGCCGCCCGGTCGGAGGTCACCCGACAGGCTCTCAGGCGTCCGGCGTGGTGCCCGGCCTGCGAATGCCCAGTTCGTCGATCGTCGTCGGCCTGACCAGCTGATAGAGCGCCGTCAGGACCACCGCCGCGAGGACGATCCCGGCCGGGATCAGCACGCCGTGGGACCTCAGCAGGGTCCAGGCCACCGGAAGCCCGATGATCTGCGTGATGAGCGCGGGGCCGCGGCTCCAGCTGCGCCGCAGCAGCAGGCCACGTGCGGCGATCAGCGGGATCAGGCCGAGCGCGATCAGCGTGAGGCCGCCCATCTCCGCCTGCTGCGGGCTCTCGGGGCGCCCCAGCAACCCCATCACCAGCATGTAGATCCCGCCGACGACGAGCGCCGCCCCTTCCAGGGCGTTGAGTCCGGCCACGAGCGTGATCCTGCTCGGCTTCGCCGGTCCGACCGAGGGCGCGGGCGACTCCGAAACCGACTCGGAGGTCGGCTCGGAGGGCGTGTTCTGCTGAGTACTCACCCTTGCAGGTTGGCATCCCGGCACCGCGAAAGCGAAGCCGGGGGTCGGAAACGTACGGGAACGGACGACCGCCCCTCGCCCCACCGCACCCGGTCCGTCACCGAGCGTGAAGGCCATGGGGCGGGACTTCAGAGCGATACCACTCGGTAGGTAGTCTGGCCGTCATGCGCGCACTCCTTGTGGTCAATCCAGCTGCTACCACCACCAGTGCGCGGACGCGTGATGTGCTCATCCACGCACTGGCCAGCGAGATGAAGCTGGAGGCCGTGACCACCGAGTACCGGGGCCACGCCCGGGACCTGGGCCGTCGGGCCGCGGACTCCGGGGAGATCGACCTGGTGGTCGCCCTGGGCGGCGACGGCACGGTCAACGAGGTCGTCAACGGCCTGCTCCACAGCGGCCCCGACCTGGACAACCTGCCGAGCCTCGCGGTGGTCCCCGGCGGCTCCACCAATGTCTTCGCGCGCGCCCTCGGCCTGCCCAACGACGCGGTGGAGGCGACCGGCGCGATCCTGGACGCGCTCGCCAACCGGACCGAACGCACGGTCGGCCTGGGACTGGCGGCCGGCACCCCCGGCACCGCGGACGAGTCGGTCCCGGAACGCTGGTTCACTTTCTGCGCCGGACTCGGATTCGACGCGGGCGTGGTCGGCCGGGTCGAACAGAAACGCGAATCGGGTAAGCGCTCCACGCACGCGCTGTATGTCCGCCAGTTCGTCCGGCAATTCCTGGAGGAACCGCACCGCAGACACGGGGCAATCACGCTGGAGACACCCGGACAACCGCCTGTGACCGATCTTGCACTGTCGATAATCTCCAACACGGCCCCCTGGACCTACCTGGGGAATCGCCCCATGTACGCGTCCCCCAGAGCCACGTTCGACACCGGCCTGGACGTGCTCGGACTGAAGCGGCTCTCCACCGCGGCCGTGGCCCGGTACGGCACCCAACTGCTGACTTCGAGCCCCGAGAAGGGCCCGTCCGGGAAGCATGCCGTTTCACTCCATGACCTCACGGACTTCACCTTGCATTCAAAGGCGCCACTACCCTTTCAGATGGACGGCGACCATCTGGGAGTGCGCACCAGTGTGACGTTCACAGGCGTACGCCGTGCACTGCGTGTGATTGTGTGAGTGGAAGTGACCAAAGTCCTTTAACTCGAACGTTTGGGCTGGACTCCACCCCATAGAAGTACGGCTGTGACCTAGTCGACACCGAGGAATCAAAAAAAAGTTTCCGGAAGGGGTTGTATCCGCCGCCGAGGTTTGCGAATCTCTACATGGCGATCGGGACGGCCCGCAACAACGGCCTCCACTGAGAGCCAGAACCCCTCCTCAACCCACAGGACCACAACCAGTTCATCTGGGCGTCGGCCCGTTGGCTGCGGGGGGATTCGTGAAAGCGTTCACATTCACAAGCACAGTATGTAATACCAAGGAGAGGTAGCAGCCATGGACTGGCGTCACAACGCCGTTTGTCGTGAGGAAGACCCCGAGCTGTTCTTCCCCATCGGCAACACCGGTCCTGCGCTGCTGCAGATCGAGGAAGCCAAGGCCGTCTGCCGTCGCTGCCCCGTCATGGAGCAGTGCCTGCAGTGGGCGCTCGAGTCCGGCCAGGACTCCGGCGTCTGGGGTGGCCTCAGCGAGGACGAGCGCCGCGCCATGAAGCGCCGTGCCGCTCGCAACCGGGCGCGTAACGCCAGCGCCTGATCCGACGCCACCGCTACGAGCCTCAGCCAGGCGGCGCGTACAGCGTGTACGCACAACCCCGCCCCCGAGTCGCAGCGCGCAGTACCCCCGAAGCGCATGCATGAGCAGTGAGCCCGGGCCGTGATCAACGGTCCGGGCTCACTGCTGTGTTCGCGTCGGTCGCGGCCAGGGTTACTTCTCGGCCCGGACCGGGATGTCGAGGACGACCCTGGTGCCGCGCTCGGGGGCCGGGATCATTCCGAAGGTCCCGCTCAACTCGCCCTCCACCAGCGTCCGCACGATCTGCAGCCCCAGGTTGCCGGCACGCTGCGGGTCGAAGCCCTCGGGCAGACCGCAGCCGTCGTCCTGAACCGTGATCAGCAACCGTGTCCCGGCGGAGGAACCGCCGCGTACCGCCGACACATCGACCGTGCCGGACTCGGCGAGGGTGAAGGCGTGTTCCAGCGCGTTCTGCAGGACCTCGGTGAGCACCATCGCCAGCGGGGTGGCCACTTCGGCGTCGAGGATGCCGAAGCGTCCCGTCCGGCGGCAGGTGACCTTGCCCGGCGAGATCTCGGCGACCATCGCGATGACCCGGTCGGCGATCTCGTCGAACTCCACTCGCTCGTCCAGATTCTGGGACAGCGTCTCATGCACGATGGCGATCGAACCGACGCGCCGTACCGCCTCGTTGAGCGCCTCACGGCCTCGCACCGAGTCCATCCGGCGGGCCTGGAGCCGCAACAGGGCGGCGACGGTCTGGAGGTTGTTCTTCACCCGGTGGTGGATCTCCCGGATGGTGGCGTCCTTGGTGATCAACTCCCGCTCGCGGCGACGCAGTTCGGTGACGTCCCGGAGCAGGACCAGGGAGCCGATCCGGACACCCTTGGGCTTGAGCGGAATCGCCCGGAGCTGGATCACCCCGCCCGCGCACTCGACCTCGAACTCCCGGGGCGCGTAGCCGCTGGCGAGTTTGACCAGGGCCTCGTCCACCGGGCCCCGGGAGGGGGCGAGCTCGGCGGTGATCCCCCCCAGATGCTGGCCGACCAGGTCGGAGGCGAGGCCGAGACGGTGGTAGGCGGAGAGGCCGTTGGGGCTGGCGTACTGGACGACCCCGTCGGCGTCGAGCCTGATCAGTCCGTCGCCGACGCGCGGCGAGGCGTCCATGTCGACCTGCTGGCCGGGGAAGGGGAAGGCCCCGGCGGCGATCATCTGGGCCAGGTCGGAGGCCGACTGGAGGTAGGTGAGTTCCAGCCGGGACGGGGTACGGACGGTCAGGAGGTTGGTGTTGCGGGCGATGACGCCGAGGACCCGGCCCTCGCGCCGCACCGGGATCGACTCGACCCGTACCGGCACCTCCTCGCGCCACTCCGGGTCGCCCTCGCGCACGATCCGGCCCTCGTCCAGCGCCGCGTCGAGCAGGGGACGGCGGCCACGTGGCACCAAGTGGCCGACCATGTCGTCCTGGTAGGAGGTGGGGCCGGTGTTGGGCCGCATCTGGGCCACGGACACGTAGCGGGTGCCGTCCCGGGTGGGGACCCACAGCACGAGGTCGGCGAAGGACAGGTCGGAGAGCAGCTGCCACTCCGAGACCAGCAGGTGCAGCCACTCCAGGTCGGTGTCGCTGAGGGCTGTGTGCTGGCGGACGAGGTCGTTCATGGAGGGCACGTGTGCGAGCGTACCCGCGGATGGGCAATGGCTCCGAACCGTACGCCCGGGCGTACGTGTCAGGGAAGGAGGACCGGAAAACTGCGGTGCTCCGACGGATGGACACGGGCGAATGGTCTAGTCCACAATGCTCAAGACAGAGCTTCCGCTCTCCCCGCACAGGAGAGTGGATCGAGGTACCCGCGCTCTCTGCCCTGACTGCGCGAGCACCTCTCCCCGGCCGGGGGCACCGCACACCGCCGGCCGAGCAGACCGCCCCCCCCAGGTGGTGGTCGGTCTCAACTCCGGGCTGCGGTGCCGGACGGGCTGAGGGTCCCGCTCCGGTGCCGTGGCCCGCGGGTGTTCCACGGGCCCGTCGCGCGATCAGTGGGTCTCGGTGACCTTGGCCAGCGCGCGGGGCGCGTCCGGGTCCTGGCCACGGGCGATCGTCACCTCGTACGCCAGCAGCTGCAGCGGCAGGATCTCCAGGATCGGCTGGACCTCTTCGGCGACCCCGGCCGTCGGCAGCGCGAAGCCCGCGGACGCCGCCGCCACCTGGGCCTCGGGGCCGACCACGAACAGATCCGCGCCACGGCCGCGCAGCCGGTCCAGGACCGGCTGCAGCGCCTCGCCGCCCCGGCCGTCGGTGACGACCGCGATCACCGGGGAGATGTTGTCGACCATGGCGAGCGGCCCGTGCAGCAGATCGGCGCCGGAATAGGAGAGAGCGGGGATGTAGCTGGTCTCCATCAGCTTCAGCGCGGCCTCCTTGGCCGTGGGGTAACCGTAGCCGCGTGAGGTGATGACCATGCGCTCGGCGAAGCGGTAGCGCGCGGCCAGCGCCCTGACCTCGTCCTTGCGGGCCAGGATCGACTCGGCCCGCTCCGGCAGGATCGCGGCGGCCGCACCGTCGCCGCCGCTCAGACCCTCCACGAAGAGGTAGAGGGACAGCAGCGACGCCGTGTAGGTCTTGGTGGCCGGGAGGGCCTTCTCCGGGCCCGCAAGGATGTCGATGTGGTACTCGGAGACGGCGGCCAGGGGCGAATCCGGGTTGTTGGTGACGGCCAGGGTGATCGCGCCGGCCTCGCGGGCGGCCCGGGTGGAGGCCACCAGGTCGGGCGAGCCGCCGGACTGGCTGACGGTGACGACCAGCACGTCCCTGAGGTCGGGCTTCGCGCCGTACGCGGTCGTGGTGGACATGGAGGCGAGTCCGCAGGGCAGGCCGAGCCGGATCTCCAACAGGTACTTGGCGTAGAGCGCGGCGTTGTCCGACGTGCCGCGGGCGGTGAGGAGGACGAAGCGCGGCTTCCTCGCCGCGATCCCGGCGGCCACCTCGCGGATCGCGGGGGCTCCCTCATCGAGGATCCGGCGCAGCACTCCGGGCTGTTCTGCCATCTCACCGGACATGATCCGGCCGGGCTTCTCACGCTCCTCGGACGATGACGTGGCGGGCATGTCGAGCCTCCCAGGAGTGTTCCGGTGCGTCAGGAACGGCGTTCGCCCCAGTCGACCACGGGGAACCGGACACCCGCCAGCGGGGTGCGGCCGGGACGGGTACGGCCATCGTGTCCGCGCCGTCGGGTTCTGCTAGATTGGATCCCGATTGGTCTATACCACATGATTCAATTCTTCAGATCGGCAGGCCCCGCGTGGAAGTTGTCATCGTCCCGGACGCCAAGGCAGGCGGCGAACTCATCGCAGAAGCCATCGGCGCGCTGCTGAGCCGCAAGCCCGACGCCCTTCTCGGCGTTGCCACCGGCTCTACCCCGCTGCCCATCTACCAGGCCCTGGCGGCCAAGGTCCGTTCCGGCGCCGTGGACGCCTCGCGCGCCCGGATCTGCCAGCTGGACGAGTACGTCGGGCTGCCGGCGGGCCACCCCGAGTCCTACCGCTCCGTGGTGCTGCGCGAGGTCGTCGAACCGCTCGGTCTGTCGGAGGCGTCCTTCATGGGTCCCGACGGCTCCGCCGAGGACATCCCGGCGGCCTGCCAGGCGTACGACCGGGCGCTGACCGAGGCCGGCGGGGTGGACCTGCAGCTCCTCGGTATCGGCACGGACGGGCACATCGGCTTCAACGAGCCGTGCTCCTCGCTCGCCTCCCGTACCCGGATCAAGACGCTCACCGAGCAGACCCGGATCGACAACGCGCGCTTCTTCGACAACGACATCACGCAGGTGCCGCACCACGTGATCACCCAGGGCATAGGCACCATCCTGGAGTCCCGGCACCCGATCCTGCTCGCCACCGGCGAGGGCAAGGCCGACGCCGTGGCGCAGACGGTCGAGGGTCCGGTCGCCTCGATCGTGCCCGCCTCCGCGCTGCAACTGCACCCGCACGCGACGGTGGTGGTGGACGAGGCCGCGGCGTCGAAGCTGAAGCTGGCGGACTACTTCCGCGCCACGTACGCGTCGAAGCCGCTGTGGCAGGGCATTTAGGGCCTCCCGTCCGGATCATGCCGGGCTCGCGGGGTCCGGCGTGATCCGGAGACGCAGGACCCTGGCCGCAGCTGACGCGGGAGAGGGCCGGGACGCATCCCTGACGGGTGCGCCCCGGCCCTCTCGTATGCCGACGCGTGTCCTGTTGGACGTCCTCGGCCATCGCCCTCGCGGTACGGGGAAGCGCGGCCGTGGGAACAGGCGCCCTCCCCGCCGGGCGGGCTCGATCCGGCCCGGCGGGGAGGCGTGATGCGGCCCGGCGGAGAGGCGTGATGCCGCCCCTCGCCCCGCATCACGCCCGTACTCAGGCCCGGGGGTGGCCCGTACCGGCGGTGATGATCTCCGCGGCCGCCAGTCCGCAGACGCGGGCCGCGCCGTGGGTGGCGATGTGCAGGGCGCCCCTCGGGGCCGCCTGCGGGACGCCCATCTCGACCACCACCGTGTCGGGGCGCTCCGCCACCAGGGCGTCGAGGGCCTCCGTCATCCACGCGTGACGGTGGGCGTCGCGGACGACCACGACGACGCGCCGCTCCCCCGCGGCCCGCAGCACAGCGGCCACGGGCTCCTCGGTCTCGCTACTGTACGTGTCGGTCTCCGTGCCCGGCAGCAGCCGGCCCAGCTCCGCGGCGACGCCCCACGGGGTCTCGTCGCCGACCGCGATGTTCGCAGCGGAGGTGAACGCCGCGACGTACGCGGCCCCGGTCAGCGGCTCGGCGGAACCGGTCACCCGCACCGCGCGGCGGGCGGCGACCAGGCCGATGTCGGAACGGATTCCGGTGCCGGGCGCGGTCCCCTCCTGCACTGCCGCACCCGGCTCGGAACCGGTCCTGTCCCGGGCCCCCCGCGTCCACGACGCGAGGGCACGTACCCGTGCGGCCGCGTCCGCGAGACGCTCCTCCGCGAGTTCACCGCTGCGTACCGCCGCGACCAGCGCGTCGCGCAGCCGCTGCACCGTGCCGTCGTCCTGGAGACCGCCACCGACGCACAGCGCGTCGGCTCCGGCGGCGATGGCGAGGACGGAGCCGCGCTCGATGCCGTACGTCCCGGCGATGGCCTGCATCTCCACGGCGTCGGTGACGATCAGGCCGTCGTAGCCCATCTCCTCGCGCAGCAGACCGGTGAGGATCCGCGGGCTCACGGTTCCGGGGCGGTCCGGGTCGAGCGCCGGCAGCAGGATGTGCGCGCTCATCACGCACTTGGAACCCGCGGCGACGGCCGCCCCGAAGGGCACCAGTTCACGGGCGTGCAGGGTCTCCAGGTCCACGTCGATGCGCGGCAGCGCGTGGTGCGAGTCGACCGCGGTGTCGCCGTGACCGGGGAAGTGCTTGGTGCAGGCGGCGACTCCGGCGGCCTGGAGGCCTTCGATGTACGCGGCGGTGTGCCGGGCCACCAGCTGGGTGTCGGCACCGAAGGACCGCACGCCGATGATCGGATTGCCCGGGTTGGAGTTGACGTCCGCGGACGGCGCCCAGTTGAGGTTGACGCCGCACTCGGCGAGCCGGCGGCCCAGCTCCTGGGCGACCGCACGGGTCAGCTCCACGTCGTCGACATGGCCGAGCGCGAGGTTGCCGGGGAAGGAGGAGCCGGTGCGCACTTCGAGGCGGGTGACGTCGCCGCCCTCCTCGTCGATGGCCACGAGGACATCGTCACGCACGGCCCTGAGCTGGGCGGTGAGCGCGGAGACCTGCTCGGCCGTACGGATGTTGCGGCCGAAGAGGGCGACGGAGGCGAGTCCTTCGTCGACCCTGCGCAGCACCCAGTCCGGGGCGGTGGTGCCGGTGAATCCGGGTTGCAGTACGGCGAGGGCGTCGCGGGTGACGGTGTCCGTGGTGGATATCAGGGTGGTCATGAGGCAGCGTTATCCCTTCACGGCGCCGGAGGTGAGACCGGTTGCCATGTACTTCTGCACCAGCAGGAAGAAGGCCACTACCGGGATGGCGATCAGCGTCGAAGCCGCCATCAGCGCGCCGTAGTCGATGCCTCGCGAGGTGGTGAAGTTCATCAGCCAGACATTGAGGGTGTACTTGTCGTTGTCCTGGAGGACGACGTACGCGAGGAGGTACTCGTTCCACGCGGTGATCAGCGAGAAGATCGCGGCGGCCGCGAGCCCGGGAGCCAGGAGCGGGAAGGTGACCCGCCAGAAGGCTCCCATCCGGCTGCAGCCGTCGACCATGGCCGATTCCTCCAGCTCCGGCGGAATGTTGATCACGAATCCGCGGATCATCCACGTGGCGAACGGCAGCGTGGAGACGAGGTAGATGACGATGACGCCCCAGTACTCGTTCAGCCCGCCGAGGTCGTTGAGCTGGATGTAGATGGGGATCAGCATGGCCGTCGGGGGCAGCAGCTGCACCACGAGCAGCACGATCATGAAGAACTTGCGTCCGCGGAACTGGAACCGGCCGATGGCGAAGGCCGCGATCGTGGCGAGCAGCATGCCGCCGAGAACGGCGACGCCGCACACGATGAGGCTGGACTCGATGGCCGTACCGAAGTTCGGCTGCTTGATGGCCCGGGAGAAGTTGTCGAAGGTGATCGACGACGGCCAGAGCGTCTGGTCGTAGCTGCGGATCTCGGCGTTCGGCCGCAGGGAACTGACGACCAGCCAGTAGACCGGGAACGCCATCAGTACGAAGGCGATGAGGCCCGCGATGTTGTAGCCGAGCCGGCTCTTCTTGCGGTCCGGGCGGAGAACCTGGGGGGTGGAGGCGCTCACTCGACCTCTCCGATCTTGAGCAGCTGACGCAGGTAGTACACGGCGACGCCGGACAGCAGCAGGACCGTGATCAGCGAGATGGCAGCGCCCTGGCTGAACGAGTTGGACTCGAATGCCTTCTCGAACGAGTAGATGCCGAGGACCGAGTACTCCGGCTCCGGCTTGTTGCCCCGCATCAGGAAGATCTGGCCGAATACGTTGAAGTCCCACAGCACGGACAGAGTCGCGACCATCTGGAAGACGGGCTTGATGACCGGCCAGGTGACGTATCGGAAGATGCCGGCCGTGCCGGCGCCGTCGAGCGCCGCGGCCTCTTCGAGCTCCCTGGGAACCTGCGTCAGCGCGGCGTACAGCGTCACCGAGACGAAGGGAAGGGCTCCCCAGACGACGACCGCGCCGATGATGACGAAGCCCTGCTTGGGGTCGAGGAACCAGTTGTGTCCCTGCGCGTCGATCCCGAAGTACTTGGTCAGCACCATGTTGAGGACGCCGTAGTCGGAGTCCGCGAACCACCGGAAGATGGAAGTGGCAACCAGCAGAGGCATCGACCAGGCCGCGATCAGCGCGGCGGTCAGGAGCAGCCGCACCCAGGTGGACATGCGCTGCATGAGCATGGAGAGGCCCAGGCCGGCGCCCATCGTGGCGGCGACGCAGACGAGCATGAAGATGATGGTCCGCCAGACGACGTTCCAGAACTCGGCGTCTCCCAGGATGTTGGTGAACTGGTCGAAGCCCACCCAGGGGGCAGCCGATCCGGACCACAGCTCGCGGCGGCCCACGTCCTGGAAGGACATGATGACCGTCTTGATGAAGGGCCAGACGAAGACTGCGGCGATGGCGATGAACGCCGGGGCTATCAGGAGGTACGGCAGCAGAGCGCCGGCCTTCCGCGGTTTACGGGTCACACCGTTCGAGGGCTGAGGATCCTCACCCTCAGGAGCCCGCGGGACGGACACCGGCGGGTCGGCTGCTTTCATGTCGGCGGCACTCATTGTGCTTGCCTTCCGTTTCGGACCGGGTACCGGAGGGCGGGGGTGGCAGCCCGTTTCCGGACCGCCACCCCCGCAGATGATCAGTCGAGTCGGTGGCTCATAGACTCACCGGCCCGGACTCCGTGGGCTCGGGGCTCAGGAGTCCTTGTTGATCATCGAGTCGATCTCCGCGTCGGCCGCCTTGGTGGCGTCCGCGACCGACTTGCCCTTGATGATGTCGAGCAGCATGATCTCCAGCGTTTCCTTCTTCTCGATCGCCGTCCAGCCCGGGGCGATCGGCGTGAACCAGGCGTCCGGCACGGCGTTGGCGATGGCCGCGGTCTCCGGCTTGGCCTTCAGCGGCTCAAGCTGCTTGGTGTTGTTCGGAAGGATGTTCTTGGAGGCGAGGACTTCCTCGGACTTGCCACTGGTGAACATCGAGATCCACTCCTCGCCGAGGTCCTGGACCTTCGACTTGGAGATGGTGGCGAGGTCGGAACCGCCGATGAAGGAGGGGAGGGCCTTGCCGTTCGGGCCGGGCATACCCGCCGTGGCGATCTTGCCTTCCAGCTTCGGGTTGCCGTTCGCCTTGGAGTCGACGACGCTGCCGGCTTCCCAGCCGTTGCCGTAGAGAAGCGCGGTCTTCTCGTTGGCCATGACGTTGGCGTGGTCCGCCTCGTCCTTCGTCTTGTCCCCGTGGTTGTACTTCTTGACCAGCTCGACGAAGTCCGTGATGCCCTTCTGGGCCTCGGGGGTGGAGAGGGTGGACTTCCACTCCTTCTTGCCCTCGTCGTACTTGGCGATCCGGCCGCCCTCGGCAGCCACGTAGGACATCGCGGCGTACCAGTAACGACCCGGCAGGTACAGCGGCGAGAACGCCTTGTCCTTGCCGTACTTGTCGCCGATCTTGTCCAGCGCGGTGAACAGCTCGTCCTGCGTGGCGGGCAGGGTGTCCTTGCCGGTACCGGCCTTGAACATGTCCTTGTTGTAAATGGCGACGCGGGCGCCCGCGTAGTAAGGCACGCAGTACTGCTTGCCCTCGAAGGAGCAGGTGTCCTTCAGACCCTTGATCCAGGTGTCCGAGTTCTCGTACTTCTTCGGGTCGATCTCGCCGAGTGCCCCGTTGAGGATGTACGTCATGGTCTCGGTGTTACCGAGCTCCACCACGTCCGGGAACTTGTCACCGGCCAGGGCGGCGTCGAGCTTCTTGGCCTTGTCCGCCCAGGTCTGGTACTGAACGTTGACCTTGACGTTGGGGTACTTCGCCCTGAACTGGCTGTTGACGTCCTTGACCAGTTCGGGCCAGGTGCTCTGCGCGTCCGACATGAGCCAGACGGTGAGCGATTCCTTGCGGTCCTTCGGGTCCTTCGACGAGGCCTTGTCGTCGTCCGAACCACATGCTGCGATCGAAACCAACATGCCTGCGACGCCGATCGCCGCGATGAGCTTGCGCTTCACGCCAAACCCTCCTCAGGGAAACTGCAACCCCGCCCACCGCGAAGACATTCGACGAGTACTGCTGGGGCTGGACCTGGTCTTTAATGGTTTAGACCAGTACCGGGAGCTTGGCCTAGACCTTTTGGGGTGTCAAGGGTGTATAAGAAGTGCACTCGCGTCCGTTATAGGACCGACACCTAAGGGAGGGCGACGAGCCGTGACCGGACCGTGCCACCATGTGAGCCGCGACAGACGGAGGAGCCGGTGACGGCAGCAACGCAGCAGTCGGGAAGGCGGGCCATGGGTGCCGACGGGGGCAGTACGGAGAACGAGACGGGCGCGGCCACGCGGACGGCACGCGTCCCGAAGTACTACCGGCTGAAGCGACATCTCCTCGACATGACGGACACCATGCCGCCCGGCACACCCGTGCCACCGGAACGGACCCTGGCCGCCGAGTTCGACACCTCGCGCACCACCGTGCGCCAGGCGCTCCAGGAGCTGGTCGTCGAGGGCCGGCTGGAGCGCATCCAGGGCAAGGGCACCTTCGTCGCCAAGCCGAAGGTCTCGCAAGCCCTGCAACTCACCTCGTACACGGAGGACATGCGCGCCCAGGGGCTGGAACCGACGTCCCAGTTGCTGGACATCGGCTATGTCACGGCCGACGACACGCTCGCCGGGCTGCTCGACATCACGGCCGGTGGCCGCGTGCTGCGGATCGAGCGGCTGCGGCTCGCCAGCGGGGAGCCGATGGCGATCGAGACCACGCATCTCTCGGCCAAACGCTTTCCCGCGCTGCGCCGTTCGCTGGTGAAGTACACCTCGCTCTACACCGCGCTGGCCGAGGTGTACGACGTCCGGCTGGCCGAGGCCGAGGAGACCATCGAGACCTCGCTCGCCACCCCGCGCGAGGCCGGACTGCTCGGTACGGATGTGGGCCTGCCGATGCTGATGCTGTCCCGGCACTCGCTGGACGGGCAGGGCGAGCCGGTGGAGTGGGTGCGCTCGGTCTACCGCGGCGACCGGTACAAGTTCGTGGCACGCCTGAAGCGGCCGACGGACTGACCCCGGACGTGGCGGCCGACCGGTTTCGGCCCTTGCGTCCCCGCACACGACCGTCGACGGCCCCCTTGGAACGCGTCACTCCACGGGGGCCGTTCGCCTGCCTCCGCGCGGGCCGGCTCTCGCACGTTTGACAACATTCCGAACATTCGATCCCGTTCACGGGACCGTTGTCGGACCGCAATGCGGACAGGGGGTGACGGTGACCGGAAGCCTCCCCTAGATTTCCTGCGCATTACACCAGGTGATCAGCGAGGGGACGGAGTCGCCGCATGGCAGCAGACCCTGAAGGAAAACCGCCCACCATCACGCCCGTTCGGGTGGTCATCGCCCTCTGCCTCGTCGCACCGTTCGTGGCGATGCTCTGGGTGAGTTCGTACGCGAAGGTGGACCCCACCTTCATCGGCATCCCGTTCTTCTACTGGTACCAGATGCTCTGGGTGCTGATCTCCACCGCGCTCACGATGGTCGCGTACAAGCTGTGGCAGCGTGACCAGCGCTCCCGCAAGGGGGGTGCGTCGGCATGAAGGACGGCGTGAACGGCGTCGCGCTCGGCGTCTTCATCTTCTTCTTCCTGGCCGTCACGGTCATGGGCTTCCTGGCGGCGCGCTGGCGCAAGGCCGAGAACGAGGCCAGCCTCGACGAATGGGGCCTGGGTGGACGGTCGTTCGGCACCTGGGTCACCTGGTTCCTGCTCGGCGGCGACCTGTACACCGCGTACACCTTCGTCGCCGTGCCCGCGGCTATCTACGCGGCGGGCGCGGCCGGCTTCTTCGCCGTGCCGTACACCATCCTCGTGTACCCGCTGATCTTCACCTTCCTGCCACGGCTGTGGTCCGTCTCGCACAAGCACGGGTACGTCACCACCTCGGACTTCGTCCGCGGACGCTTCGGCTCGAAGGGCCTCTCGCTGGCGGTCGCCGTCACCGGCATCCTCGCCACGATGCCGTACATCGCGCTCCAGCTCGTCGGCATCCAGGCGGTGCTGGACGTGATGGGTGTCGGTGGCGGCGAGAACACCCACTGGTTCGTCAAGGACCTGCCGCTGCTGATCGCGTTCGCCGTGCTGGCCGCCTACACCTACTCGTCCGGCCTGCGGGCACCGGCGCTGATCGCGTTCGTCAAGGACGGGCTGATCTACCTGGTCATCGCGGTGGCGATCATCTACATCCCGATCAAACTGGGCGGGTTCCACGACATCTTCGCCAAGGCGAACGAGGCGTTCTCGCAGACCAACCCGGCGACCGGCAAGCCGCGCGGCGCGCTCGCACCCGGCGAGGCGGGCCAATGGGGTTACGCCACCCTGGCGTTGGGCTCGGCGCTCGCGCTCTTCATGTATCCGCACTCGATCACGGCGACGCTCTCCAGCCGCAGCCGCAACGTGATCCGGCGCAACACCACGATCCTGCCGCTGTACTCGCTGATGCTGGGCCTGCTCGCGCTGCTCGGCTTCATGGCGATCGCCGCCGGGATCAAGGTGGACAACGGGCAGTTGGCCATTCCCCAGCTGTTCGAGGACATGTTCCCCGACTGGTTCGCGGGGGTCGCGTTCGCGGCCATCGGCATCGGCGCTCTGGTGCCCGCCGCGATCATGTCGATCGCCGCCGCGAACCTCTTCACCCGCAACATCTACAAGGACTTCCTGAAGCCGGACGCCACCCCGGAGCAGGAGACCAAGGTCTCCAAGCTGGTGTCCCTGCTGGTGAAGGTCGGTGCGCTCGCCTTCGTCCTGACCATGGACAAGACGGTCGCGATCAACTTCCAGCTGCTCGGCGGGATCTGGATCCTCCAGACGATGCCGGCCCTGGTCGGCGGCCTGTTCACCCGCTGGTTCCACCGCTGGGCGCTGCTCGCGGGCTGGGCGGTGGGCATGGTGTACGGCACGGCGGCCGCGTACGGGGTCGCCAGCCCGACCCAGGCGCACTTCGGCGGTTCGTCCAAGGAGATTCCCGGTATCGGCGAGATCGGATACATCGGCCTGACGGCGTTCGTGCTGAACGTGGTCGTGACGGTGGTGCTCACCTTCGTCCTGAACGCCGTGAAGGCGCCCGTCGGAATCGACGAGACCGCCCCGGGCGACTACACGGCCGACGCGGGCGACCCGGGCGTCCAGGTCGAGCTCCCGCCGGCCACGGCCGGAGCTCCGGGCGGCGGTCACTGACAAGCGCTCCGACACCGGCCGACGGCCCGCCGAGCCCCCTCCTGCGGGGTTCGGCGGGCCGTCCGCATGGTCGGGGGCCCCGGGCTCCGAACAGGGCCGTACAGCTCGTTCTGCGGGCCCGGCCCACCTTGTACGACACAACATGTGGGGGCTGCCTCATCGGGCGGCCCCCACATGTATGCTCATGCTCGCTGTCGCCGCAGGGGAATCCGGTGCGAATCCGGAACTGTCCCGCAACGGTGTGTTCGGTGCGCTTTTGCGCACCCCCGAGTAAGTCCGAGGACCTGCCGACAGCGCATCCGGCTCGACCGAACCGGATGCCAGACGTCCGGGCCTCGCGGATGGGCCGGTGGACGCCGTACGGAGTGCTGCCCCGCTCGGGCCCGCCTCTGCCCGGCTGCCCCGTTCCCCGCCGGCCCCGAGCCGAGCGAGGGAGAGCACCACGTGACCATCGCGCCAGCCGATCCGGCTTCAGTCGCCGTGTCCGAAGCGGCCGAGTCCGAGGGGACCGCACACGACGGACCGGGGACCGCACTGCTGCGGACCCTGACCGACCTCACCGTCGATCTGCCCGACACCGACCCCGGTCGTGTCGCCGCCGCCGCGCTGCGCGGCCGCAGCGCCCGGTCCGACGAGGCCGAGCTGCGCTCGCTGGCCACCGAGGCCGCCGCGGGGCTGATCTCCGAGGACCCCGCCTACTCCCGGCTCGCCGCCAGGCTCCTGACCCGCACCATCGCGGACGAGGCGGTCGGTCAGGGCGCGGTCTCCTTCTCCGCCTCCGTCGCCGTCGGGCACCGCGAGGGCCTGATCGCGGACCGTACCGCCGAGTTCGTCGCGCTGCACGCGGACGCCCTCGACGCGCTGGTGGCACGCTCGCTCGCCGACGGCGCCGACGACCGGTTCGGTTACTTCGGGCTGCGGACCCTGCACAGCCGCTATCTGCTGCGCCACCCGCACACCCGCCAGGTCGTCGAGACGCCCCAGCACTTCATGCTGCGGGTCGCGTCCGGTCTCGCCGAGGACGATTCGCAGCGCGCCCTGGACGAAGTGGCCGCGCTGTACGGGCTGATGAGCCGGCTCGACTATCTGCCCTCCTCGCCGACCCTGTTCAACTCCGGTACGCGGCACCCGCAGATGTCCTCCTGCTATCTGCTGGACTCCCCGCTCGACGAGCTCGACTCGATCTACGACCGCTACCACCAGGTGGCGCGGCTCTCGAAGCACGCGGGCGGCATCGGGCTCTCGTACTCCCGCATCCGCGCCCGCGGTTCGCTGATCCGAGGCACCAACGGGCACTCCAACGGCATCGTGCCGTTCCTGAAGACGCTCGACGCCTCCGTCGCCGCGGTCAACCAGGGCGGTCGCCGCAAGGGCGCCGCCGCCGTCTACCTGGAGACCTGGCACGCGGACATCGAGGAGTTCCTGGAGCTGCGCGACAACACGGGCGAGGACCAGCGGCGTACGCACAACCTCAACCTGGCGCACTGGATCCCGGACGAGTTCATGCGCCGGGTCGACGCGGACGGCGACTGGTCGCTGTTCTCGCCCGCGGACGTGCCCGAGCTGGTCGACCTGTGGGGCGACGACTTCGACGCCGCGTACCGGGCCGCCGAGGCCGAGGGACTGGCCCGCAAGTCGATGCCGGCCCGCGAGCTGTACGGCCGGATGATGCGTACCCTCGCGCAGACCGGCCAGGGCTGGATGACGTTCAAGGACGCCTCCAACCGCACCGCGAACCAGACCGCCGAGCCGGGCCGCGTCGTCCACTCCTCGAATCTGTGCACCGAGATCCTCGAAGTCACCGATGACGGCGAGACGGCCGTCTGCAACCTGGGTTCGGTCAACCTCGGCGCGTTCGTCGCCGACGGCACCATCGACTGGGAGCGGCTGGACGCCACCGTCCGGACCGCCGTGACCTTCCTCGACCGGGTCGTCGACATCAACTTCTACCCGACCGAGCAGGCCGGCCGCTCCAACGCGAAGTGGCGCCCGGTCGGCCTGGGCGCGATGGGTCTGCAGGACGTCTTCTTCCAGCTGCGGCTGCCGTTCGACTCCCCCGAGGCGCGCGCGCTCTCCACCAAGATCTCCGAGCGGATCATGCTCGCGGCGTACGAGGCGTCCTGCGAGCTCGCCGAGCGGTCGGGCCCGCTGCCCGCCTGGGCCGAGACGCGGGCCGCGCGCGGGGTGCTGCACCCCGACCACTACGACACCGAGCTGAACTGGCCGGAGCGCTGGGACGCGCTGCGCGCCCGCGTCGCCAGGAGCGGCATGCGCAACTCGCTGCTGCTCGCCATCGCGCCCACGGCGACGATCGCCTCGATCGCAGGTGTGTACGAGTGCATCGAGCCCCAGGTCTCCAACCTCTTCAAGCGCGAGACGCTCAGCGGTGAGTTCCTCCAGGTCAACGCGTATCTGGTGGAGGAGCTGAAGCGGCTCGGCGTGTGGGACGCACGGACCCGTGAGGCACTGCGCGAGGCGAGCGGCTCCGTGCAGGGCTTCGCCTGGATCCCCGAGGACGTGCGGGCGCTGTACCGCACGGCGTGGGAGATCCCGCAGCGCGGACTGATCGACATGGCGGCGGCCCGTACGCCGTTCCTCGACCAGAGCCAGTCGCTGAACCTCTTCATGGAGACGCCGACGATCGGCAAGCTCTCCTCGATGTACGCGTACGCCTGGAAGCAGGGGCTGAAGACGACGTACTACCTGCGCTCACGCCCGGCGACCCGGATCGCCCGTGCGGCCTCCGGCCGGGCCGCGGCCACCGCCCCCATCCCCGTACAGCAGGCTTCGACGCCCGACGCCGACGCGATCGCCTGCTCCCTGGAAAACCCCGAGTCCTGCGAGGCCTGCCAGTAATGAGCTCCACCGACTCCGAGAAGAACCTGCTCGACCCGGGCTTCGAGCTGACCCTGCGGCCCATGCGCTACCCGGACTTCTACGAGCGCTACCGCGACGCGATCAAGAACACCTGGACGGTGGAGGAGGTCGACCTCCACTCCGACGTCGCCGACCTCGCGAAGCTCTCCCCCGGCGAGCAGCACATGATCGGCCGGCTCGTCGCGTTCTTCGCGACGGGTGACTCGATCGTCTCCAACAACCTCGTACTGACGCTGTACAAGCACATCAACTCCCCCGAGGCGCGGCTTTATCTGTCGCGACAGCTCTTCGAGGAGGCCGTGCACGTCCAGTTCTATCTGACGCTGCTGGACACCTATCTGCCCGACCCGGACGACCGTGCCGCCGCGTTCGACGCGGTCGAGGAGATCCCCTCGATCCGTGAGAAGGCGCAGTTCTGCTTCAAGTGGATGGATTCGGTCGAGAAGATCGAGCGGCTGGAGACGAAGGCCGACCGCCGCCGCTTCCTGTTGAACCTGATCTGCTTCGCGGCGTGCATCGAGGGGCTGTTCTTCTACGGCGCGTTCGCGTACGTCTACTGGTTCCGCTCGCGGGGTCTGCTGCACGGTCTCGCCACGGGTACCAACTGGGTCTTCCGTGACGAGACGATGCACATGAACTTCGCGTTCGAGGTCGTGGACACCGTCCGCAAGGAGGAGCCCGACCTCTTCGACGACGAGCTCCAGCAGCAGGTCACCGACATGCTGAAGGAGGCCGTGGCGGCGGAGCTGCAGTTCGGCCGCGATCTGTGCGGTGACGGTCTGCCGGGCATGAACACGGAGTCGATGCGGCAGTACCTGGAGTGCGTGGC
Source organism: Streptomyces sp. NPDC088252 (assembly GCF_044740965.1). Taxonomy (NCBI): domain Bacteria; kingdom Bacillati; phylum Actinomycetota; class Actinomycetes; order Kitasatosporales; family Streptomycetaceae; genus Streptomyces; species Streptomyces sp. NPDC088252. The sequence goes on from NZ_JBIURS010000012.1 coordinate 69,864, forward strand.
CGACCAGCGGCTCACCCGGCTGGGCTTCCCGGCGGTCTACGGCTCCGAGAACCCGTTCTCGTTCATGGAGCTGCAGGGCGTGCAGGAGCTGACGAACTTCTTCGAGCGCCGACCGTCCGCGTACCAGGTGGCGGTGGAGGGATCGGTCGCGTTCGACGACGACTTCTAGGTCTTCCGGTCGGATCGGGCCGGATCGGCGAGCCCGGCGCGATCCGGACGAGCTACTCCTAGATCCTCGCCCAGCTTCTGACGTAGGGACGCCGCGCGGCCGCGACCGGTTGCGCGGCGTCCGTCGTTTCCGGGGGTCCGTCGCTCCGTGCCCGTTCCGCGGCGCGCAGCTCGCGGTCGATGCGGCGCTCCCGGGCGAGTCCGGCCAGGGCGGGCAGCAGGACGAGAGCGAAAAGTGCGGCTGTGCCCAGGACGTTCAGGAATGTGTTCATGGCTCTACTCTCGTCCGCGCGGACGGATGGCGGCAGTGGCAGGACTGTCATGGACCATCGAATTACTGCCACACTGGTGTCATGCTGAAGAATGTCGCCGCCCTGCTGCTCGACGAGGTCCATCCCTTCGAGCTGGGTGTGCTGTGCGAGGTCTTCGGGCTCGATCGCAGCGACGAGGGCCTGCCGGTCCACGACTTCGCCGTGGTCTCCGCCGAGGGCCCGGTGCTGCGGACCCACGCCGGATTCACCATCAGTACGCCGCACGGCCTCGACCGTCTGGAGGAGGCCGACCTCATCGCCGTACCGGCCGGCAGCCACTTCGTCGCACGGGACTACCCCGAGGAGATCCTCGACGCCCTGCGCCGGGCCGTGGACCGGGGCGCCCGGGTGATGAGCGTCTGCTCCGGGGCCTATGTGCTCGGGGCGGCCGGGCTGCTGGACGGCCGCCGCTGCACCACCCACTGGCGTCATGCCGACGAACTGGCCCGCCGCTTCCCGCGGGCGGTCGTCGAACCCGATGTGCTGTACGTGGACGAGGGCCCGGTCATCACCTCGGCGGGCACGGCGGCCGGGATCGACGCCTGTCTGCATCTGGTCCGGCAGGCGTACGGCCCCGACGCCGCCAACGCCATCGCCCGCCGCATGGTGGTGCCGCCGCACCGCGACGGCGGGCAGGCGCAGTACATCAAGCGGCCGCTGCCCCGCACGCGGTGCGACACGGTCGGCGGGACCCTGGCCTGGATGGAGCGCCACCTCGACCAGGAGGTGACCGTCGAACAGCTCGCCGCCCAGGCGCACATGTCCCCGCGCACCTTCGCCCGCCGCTTCCAGCAGGAGACGGGCACCACTCCGTACCGCTGGCTGCTCCGTCAGCGGGTGCTGCTGGCACAGCACCTCCTGGAGACATCCGATGAAACGGTGGACACGATCGCCGGGCGCACCGGCTTCGGAACAGCCGCCGCACTGCGCCATCAGTTCGTACGGTCGTTGGGCACTACGCCGAACGCCTACCGCCGCACTTTCCGCGGCCCGGGCGCAATGACCGAAGTCGCCTGATACCTAATAGATCTGACGTCGGATCATTCGTCCAACCGTTGACCACACCTGTCCATGGACCACGGCCCGGGCGACCCAAGAGGGTCGGTCGCAACCGCCGCACCACCGCCCGAGGTGCTGCCCTCTCTGCGCCAATGGCAGGCCGGTGCGGGCGAGTTCACGCTGGCCCAGCGGGCGCGGATCGTGCTGGACGGGGTGCGGGACAGCCGCACGGCCGACGACGCACGCCGCTTCGCGGGTGAACTGACCAGGAAGGCTTCGGTGTCGCGGGGCGCGGCGGCGGCCCGCAGCGGCGACATCGTGCTGCGACAGGACCCGTCCCTGAAGAAATCGCTGGGCGCGGAGGGCTATCGGCTCGACGTCGGCGACCGGGTCACGGTCACGGCCGCGACCTCCACCGGCGTCTTCTACGGTTCGCGGACCGTCCTCCAGCTGCTGAACGACGACGGCCGCGCCGCGCGCGGTTCGGCGACCGACGTGCCCGCGTACCGTGAGCGCGGGGTCGGGGTGTGCGCCTGCTACATCAACGTCTCGATCCCGTGGTTCGAGCGGCTGATGAAGGACATGGCGTCCCAGAAGCTCAACCAGCTGTGGATCGAGGCCAAGGTCAGGAGCGACACCGACCCGGCGTCGGCGTTCTGGGGCTACTACACGAAGCCGCAGGTCCGCTCCCTGGTCGCGCTGGCGAAGAAGTACCACATCGAGCTGGTGCCGGAGATCAACTCCCCCGGCCACATGGACACCTACCTGGAGAACCACCCGGAGCTCCAGCTCAAGGACAAGAACGGCGTCGCCTCCCCGCCCCGGCTCGACATCTCCCGGCCCGAGGCGCTGACGTACTACACCTCGATGGTCGACGAGGCCCTGAAGGTGTGGGACACCCGCACCTGGCACATGGGCGCCGACGAGTACATGATCGGCTCGTCCTACCCGAACCACCCGCAGCTGCAGACCGCGGCGACCGCGAAGTTCGGCGCGAGCGCGACCCCCGACGACCTCTTCGTCGACTTCATCGATCAGGTCGACGCGCAGGTGAAGGCCGGGGGCCGTTCGCTGCGGATCTGGAACGACGGCCTGGCGGGCCGCAACGGCGTCGTCCCGCTGAACCGTGACATCACCGTGGAGCACTGGCTGGGCGGCGGCGCCATCCAGAAGCCGTCCGCGCTGCTCGCCGAGGGCCGGCAGGTCATGAACTCGGCGTACGCGCTCTACCTCGTGCGCGGCGGCTACACGACGCAGACGCGACAACTCTACGAGAGCGACTGGACGCCGCTGCGCTTCGAGGGCGAGACGCTGCCCGCAACGGCCGCGAACCTCACCGGCGCCAAGATCAGCCTGTGGCCGGACAGTGCGGCGGCCGAGACCGAGAACGAGGTGGAGGCGAAGACCTTCATGCCGCTGCGCTTCCTCGCACAGGCCACCTGGGGCGGCCCGAAACCCAGTGAGACGTACGCCGGTTTCGAGGCGCTGGCCCGGCGGATCGGCCACGCGCCGGGCTGGTCGAACACCGACCGCACCCCGCTCGCCGACGGTACGTACCGGCTGACCGCGGGCGACCGGGCGCTCTCCCCCGCCGCGGACGCGGGTGTCTCCCTGGTGGGTGCCGGTGCCGCCTCCTGGACGCTGACGGCCACCGCCGACGGGTACTACACGGTGCGGTCGTCCGAGACCGGTCAGTGCCTGGACGCGGTGCGCGGAAAGAAGTATCTGGGCGCCCCGCTGGAGATGGGGGCGGAGCTCTCGCTCGGGGCCTGTTCGGCGACGGCGCGTACGCAGCGCTGGCAGCCGGACACCGCGGCCGGGGGGCTGACCCTGCGCAACGCCATCTCCCAGCTCCGTCTGACGGAGCGGGCTTCGGACGACGCCGCGGTCCAGACGACGGGCGCGACGCGGCTGACGGCAAGGACCTTCTGACACGGGCGGCACACGGAGAAGGGCCCCGTACGCCGGTTCGGACGGACCGGCGTACGGGGCCCTCGCCGTGTCAGATGCCGCAGTTCGGCGCCGACCAGAAGTGGCTGGGCCCCTGGTTGACGTGGACGTGGTCGCCGTGGTCCGGGTAGCCGGGGCCGAGGATCCCGTTGAAGCCGTGGTTGCGGGCCTCCTTGGCAAGGGTGCACAGCGCGTGCGGTCCGGCGCCGAGGTCGGCCGCGTCCCCGTACAGATGACGGCTGTTGGACGCGCCGCCGACCGCGCTGTTGCAGGAGGTGGAGCGGAATCCGCTGGTGATCCGGATCGACTGGTCGCCGAGCGCGTGCCGCAGCGCCTCCAGTTTCCACATGGTGCTCAGGGCGTTGGCCTTCGCCGTGCCCGCCGCGACGGCACCACCCGCCCAGGTCGTGTTGCACTGGTTGTGTTCGGCGTACGTGAAGTGGGCCGGGGTGCAGTCGTTGTCCTGGAGCTCATAGATCTTGGCCTGGGTGGCCGGACCCGCGATGCCGTCCGCGGCGAGACCGTAGGCGGCCTGGAAACGCTTGACGGCGGCGGTGGTGGCCGGTCCGTAGGAACCGTCGACGGCGAGCACGGAGTTGTAGCCCGGGTAGCCGGCCACCCGTATCTGGAGCTGGACCACGTCATTGCCGGTGGCGCCGGGGGACAGGGTGCGGGTCCACGTGTAGCAGCCGTCGGCCTGTGCGGTGCCGGCGGTGACCACGGCCCCACCCAAGGCGAAGGCCATGGTCATGACAAGACCGAGCAGAAGTCGTGCGGTTCGTCCGAGCATGAGGAGGCTCCCTATCACGACGGGGATGTGGTGAGCGAGCTTGTCGGACGAGTCGACGCGCGTCAACCGCCCATGAGCAAACGGCGGTTGACGGTCGATCAGAGGAGCGGGAACGACGGGCCCGGCCTCCCGCTCAGGGGATGCCGGGCCCGTCGGTGACGGCCGGACGTCAGTCGTTCGGCACGATCTCGTAGCGCGGCGTGTTCTCCGCCATCTGCCGCAGGGCGTCCTTGCGGTCCCGCTTCGAGAGCCGGTCGATGTACAGGTGTCCGTACAGGTGGTCCGTCTCGTGCTGGAGGCAGCGGGCGAAGTAGCCGTTGCCACGGATCCTGACCGGGTTGCCCTTGGCGTCCTGTCCGCGGACCACCGCGTAGTCCGGGCGGGCCAGCGAGGCGTACGCCGTCGGGACCGAGAGGCAGCCCTCGTTGGAGTCGTCCAGGACCCGGTCCTCGGGCGCCAGCTCTTCGAGCACCGGGTTGCAGACGGCCCCCACGTGCCGTACGCCGTCGTCGTCCGGGCAGTCGTAGACGAAGACCTTCAGGTCGACGCCGATCTGGTTGGCGGCCAGGCCGACACCCTCCGCCGTCCGCTGGCTGGCGAACATGTCGTCGATCAGCCGGGCCAGCTCGTCGTCGAACTCGGTGACGTCCCGGCACTCCTTGTGCAGCACCGGGTTGCCCACGACCGTGATCGGACGGGAGGTACCGCGCTCGCGATGTGCCGCTTCGCGCGCCTCGCAGTCCTCCGTGTCCACGACGAAACCTTCGTCGTCGAGGGTGATCTGCTCGTCCGTCTCCTGCTGCGCCATGTCCGCCGTACGCCTTCCTCAAAACCTGAAACCCGGGCATCCGAAGGTCCGGGGCCGGGTACCCGAGCACCGCGACCGGTGCCCGTACAGCCTACGGGCACCGGTCAGCAGACTTCTTCGAGATCTCGCCACTCACGGCTGTCCGGGCTGTCCGCCACCCAGCCGTCCAGCAGTCCGCGCACCAGCCCGGCCGGCGCCGCTATCCCGCACTCGCGCTCGGGCACCCACAGCTCACCGGCGGTGCGGTGCCCCAGCGGGCCCGGATGCCCCGGCTCGCTGTGGTCGTGCGGGTCCAGGTGCTCGCCGTCGCCCTCGTCGCTCTCCATCCTGCTCTCCGAGCAGGCCCGGCAGAGCAGCCGCACGGAGGACGACCAGTCCTCGGCGGCGAACCCCGCGTCGGAGGCCAGCTGTTCCAGCGCGTCCCGGTCCGCCTCGGTGGCCGCTTCGAGCAACACCACCCAGGTGGGAACGGGGGACGGCGCCCACAGCTCGATCTCGTCGAAGACGGGGTACGCCGGGCCGGCCGCGGTGACCCGCTCGCCGTGCGGCACCCCGTCGTGCAGGACGACCTCTCCCCAGCGCCGGCCGGACGACGGCAGCGGGATGGAGAGCACCTCCATCCGGGCCGGATCGAGCCTGCGGCCCCAGACGACCTCGGCCTCGCCCTCCGGCGACAGCCGTACCGCGGCGCTGCCGAGCTCCATGCCGACGGGCTCGCTGTTGGCCGCCGAGGTGTGCTGCCCGGCGCCCGGCACCTTCAGGCCGTACGCCTGCCAGGCGCGGCGCGCCAGCGGCCAGTCCTGCAGCGCGGTGGCGGCGATCCCGACGTTCCACCAGTCGGGAGCGCCGGACTCCTTGTCGAGCAGCGCGACGGCCCTGAGGCCTGCGGCTCTCGCCTGTTCCCAGTCATGCCGGAACTTGTGCAGCAGCGCCAGGTTGAACCATGACTCCGAGAGCCAGGGTTCCAGGTCCGCCGCACGTGTCAGCAGTGCGCCCGCGTCCTCGTACCGGCCGTCGCCGATCAGCGTGAACGCGCGGTCCGTGGCCTGCCGCCAAGAGGCGGAGGGCCGATGCCGTACCTTCCCGAAGATCCTCACGATTCCCGCCCGTCCCGACTGGACACCCTCGTTTTCCGCTCCTCTTCGCATCCAACCATGCCCGGCCGGACGCCCGCTCATTACCCATGGGTTACCCGGGCGGGACGGGGGTCGGACCGTCCCGTGCCAGGACCCGGGCCAGGGATTCCACGACCTCGGGCTGATAGTCGTGACCGGTCCCGAGCCTGAGTTGTTCCAGCGCGCCCAGCGGCCCGATGAGACTTTCCCCGGAGAGGTCGTCGTATGCGTTGACGGCCCTGACGATCCTGGCGGAAAGCGGCTGCTCGCGGAAGGGGTCCGCCTGTCGTTCCACCACGACCGCGACCCCGGTGTCCACCCCGGTCTGCCGGACCACGGCCCCGCCCAGCAGCGCGATGCGGCGCTGCTCGGCGGGGGGCAGGGTGGCCGTCGCCCCGTCCGGGACCGGATCGACCAGGGAGAGCTGGCCGATGTCGTGCATCAGGGCCGCGTACTCCAGCACGGTCAGCTCGTGTCCGGAGAGCCCCAGCTCGCGGCCGACGGCGGTGCAGAGCGTCGCGACCCTGCGGGCATGGCCGTGCGGGGTGTACCCGGCGATCTCGGTGGACCGGGCGAGCGAGGTGATCGTCTGCCGGTAGGTGGTGCGCACGGCGACGAACCGGCGGAACGAGACCTGGGTGAGCAGCAGCGGTACGCACAGGACGGGCAGCGCCCACAGCCCGGCGACGGCCACCCCGAGTGCCATCACGACCCCGGTCGCGCCGACCGCTGACCCGATGCCGATGAGGGCGCGCAGCTCGTCGTGGAGCAGCGGCCCGTACGGGTGGCGGGTGCGCGAGCGCAGCAGCAGCGCGGCGAGCACGGCGTCGCACAGCGCGGTCAGAACGAGGAGCAGGAGCGGGAAGAGCACGTAGTACGGGCCTTCGCCGAGCCGGCTCGCGACGCGGCCGGAGTTGTACAGCGGCTGGAAGCACGCGGCGGCGAAGGCGACGGTCAGGATGCGGCGGGCCACCCGGTCGAGCGAGGGTCCGCTGCCCCGGGCCACGTGCGGCACACAGGCGACGAGCTGTGCCGCGACGAGTACGGCCACCACCTGGAGGACACCGTGGCCGGTGGGCGAGCCGCCGCTGCGGCCGAGCAGGGCGTACGCGAGCGCTCCCGCGGCCCCGAGCGGCGCGGGCTCGCGTTCGCCGGGCAGCGCGCCCCAGCGGGCCAGTTCACCGACGGTGATGAGGACCCCGAAGGCGAGGGCGTGGCCGGGTTGGTGGACACCGTCCCAGAGGGTGTGGCCGAGCCCGGCGGCGGCGAGCGCGGCGGCGGCGCCGCGTACGGCGAGGACGGCCGGGGGCAGCGCCTTTCGCCGGGTGCGGGCCGGGCTCATCCGGGCCGGTCCGCGGACAGCTGCGGACCGGGGGCCGCCCCGAGGCCGTCGGCGGGCGTCGGAGGACCGGGCGCCGTGTCGAACGGGTCCGGCCGCAGTGGACGGGCCGGTGTCGGGGACACCGGCCCCTCCCCGCTCCGTGGCCGCGGAATCGCCTCGTCCGCCGTCACCGCGGTCGACGGCGACCACCCGTGCCGTTCCACTCCGCGCACCAGAGCCCGCACCATCTGCGGATCGAACTGCGTGCCCGAGCACCGCTTCAGTTCGTCCAGCGCCGCGGGCACCGGCCGCCCCCTGCGGTACGACCGGGTCGACGTCATCGCGTCGAAGGCGTCCGCCACCGCGACGACCCGGGCGAACTCGGGGATCGCCCGGCCGCTGAGCCCGTACGGGTAGCCGCTGCCGTCGAGCCGTTCGTGGTGATGCAGGATCGCGTCCCGGGCCTCGCCGAGGAAGCCGATGCCGCGGACGATCTCGTGGCCGTACTCCGGATGCAGTTCGATCACCCGCCGTTCCTCCGGGGTGAGCGGTCCGTCCTTGCGGAGCACCCGGGTCGGGACGCCGAGCTTGCCCACGTCGTGCAGGATGCCGGCGAACCGGAGGACCTCCAGGCGGCCCTGCTCCATGCCCAGTTCACGGGCGATGAGCACGGAGGCCTGTCCGACCCGTTCGCTGTGCCCCCGGGTGTACGCGTCCTTGATGTCGACGGCCTGCACCAGTGCCCTGATGGTGGCGCGGTGGGCGGCGTGCTCGCGGTGGTACTGGGCGAAGACCCAGCAGGAGATGTACATCGGCAGCAGGACGATGAGCGCGGACACCGGACCGTACGGACCGCGCCACAGCACGGCCATCATCAGTCCGGCGAGTCCGTGCACCAGGTGCGGTCCCAGCGAGCGGGACAGCAGCCCGTCCCAGGCGCGCCGTACGGGCAGCCGTTCGGCCGCGACCAGGATGGAGCCGTCCAGAGCGGCCAGGACGAGGCTGAAGGCCAGGGCGGCCGCGCAGGCGGGCAGCAGGGCGTAGGGGAGGTCGGGGAGCCGGTCGGTGCCGGACCCGCCGAGCGTGGCCGCGCCGCCCAGCAGCCCGTGGACCAACGAGGCGGCCCCGACGGTGACGGCGAGCTGCGCGGCTCGCCAGACCCGCCGTGCGGCGGCGGGCCGGTTCTCCACCCGGCCGGCGAGCGATCCGGGGATCGCGACCAGGCCGGCCGCGGCGGGAGGCAGCAGAAAGGCGGCGGCGAGCAGCAGCGGGAAGAACGATCCGGCTCCGATCGGCACGGAGCTGCCGAAGAAGGGGCAGCGCCCGGGGAGTTCACAGGCCAGATAGAGCGCGGTCAGCAGTCCGACGGTGGCCCAGGGGGTCCCGGCGCCCGTGCGCAGCGCGGGCAGCACACAGAGCAGGGCACCGGCCGCGGCCACCAGGACGTACGCGCGCGCTGCCCCGTGTGTCGCTCCCACCCGCCCGGCCCGCCCCCCAACATGGTCAATGGAGGCGCCAGGCTAGCGAGTTGTGTTTCCCACCGAGCCCCGATGAGCCCGATTAGCACATTCGGGTGATGTGGTGCGAACGCGGACGATGCGCGGGCGGGCCGGGCCCCGGCGGGACGGCCGCCGGGCTACGGCTTCATTCCGTGGCGGCGGTCGGCTGTCCGGTCTCCGACGCCGTCACGTCCTGCTCGGGCACGGCCTGTCCCGAGCGGATCAGATCGATCCGGCCCATCACCTTGGAGCGCAGGTCGGTCGGCACGTCGTCCTGGCCGCAGCAGCGTTTCACCAGCTTCTTCACGGCCTGTTCCAGGCCGTACTTCTCCAGGCACGGGGAGCACTCCTCGAAGTGGACCTCGAACTTGGTGCAGTCGCTGTCGGGCATCTCGTGGTCGAGGAACTCATAGAGATGATCGAGGACCTCTGAGCAGTCCGTCTCGTGCGGCTCTCCGCAGCTCATGAGCCCGAGCCTTTCCGATCGTCCGACTCTCCGGCACCGGCCGGGACGAGCCCGCGCTCACGGGCGTAGTCCTCCAGCATGCCGCGCAGCTGGCGGCGGCCCCGGTGCAGTCGGGACATCACCGTACCGATGGGAGTCCCCATGATGTCCGCGATCTCCTTGTAGGCAAAGCCCTCTACATCGGCGAGATACACGGCGATGCGGAACTCTTCGGGGATCGCCTGCAGGGCGGACTTCACATCCGAGTCGGGCAGGTGGTCGAGAGCCTGCGACTCGGCGGAGCGCAGGCCGGTCGACATGTGCGACTCGGCGCGCGCCAGCTGCCAGTCCTCGATCTCCTCGGCGGCGCTGCGCTGAGGTTCGCGCTGCTTCTTGCGGTACGAGTTGATGAACGTATTGGTGAGGATGCGGTACATCCACGCCTTGAGGTTGGTGCCCTCACGGAACTGGTGGAAGGAGCCGTAGGCCTTGGCATACGTCTCCTGGACCAGGTCCTCGGCGTCTGCGGGGTTGCGCGTCATGCGCAGCGCGGCCGAGTACATCTGGTCGAGGAAACCGAGAGCGTCCCGCTCGAAGCGCGCGTTGCGCTCGGCAGTCGTCTCCTGCGCGCGGCCGTCGTCGGTCCCTGTGTCGGTCCCAGTGACCGGACCCACCTCCTCCAACGCTGTGGCGGAGCCGAAACCGGACCCGCTCGAATCGGAGAATAGTCGACCTTGCTTCGATACGGGCTGTCGATCCGATCCGCTCAGTACCCGCTCGGGAGTGGTCTTGGCCGCATGCAGGACCGTCCACTCCAGGTCAGCGGCGTTCGAGCGGCGCGGGCAGATGGTCGAACCCATGCGACGGACTCCCTCTCCACGTACGACGTTGATGTACCGATGACACCGACAACAGTGGCCCCCGGCTCAACATTCCCGGGGTGCGCCCGGCCGCCTGCACGGTGCGACCGGCACCCTCCCCGGAGGGACGAAGCTCACACGAGGGCCGACAGCCACGCGGTCACGGCGGTGGTCAGGATCTCCATCGCCTGATCCTCGGTCAGGCCGGACTTCTTCGGAACGGCGAACCCGTGGTCCCCGTACGGCACCTCGGCGATCCCGTACTCCCCCGGAGGGAATTCGGCGGGCCGCCCGAACGGGTCGTTGCCGCCCTGCACGACGAGCGTGGGTACGCCGGCCCCGAGGAGCTCGTCCGCGCGGGACCTCTCCGGCTTCCCCGGAGGATGCAGCGGGAAACTCAGCGCGAGGACGGCGTGGGCGCCGAGCTCCGTCGCCGTCCGGCACGCCACCCGGGCCCCGGCGCTGCGCCCGCCGGCGACGACGGGCAGCCCCGGGACGGTGAGCGCGGGCCACAGGCCCCGCCATCCGGTGTCCAGGGTCTTCGGGGCGGGCGCGATCCTCTTGCCGGCGACCCGCCACGGCTGCTCCACGAGCGCGACGGCCACCCCGTGGGCGGGCAGCACGGCGGCCAGGGCCCGCAGGTCACGGGTCTCGATGCCGCCGCCCGCGCCATGGCCGACGGCGAGCACCAGGCGTGCGTTCCCCGGGCCCTCAGGGCCCTTCGGGCCTTTCGGGTCCTTCAGCTCCCCAGGGCTCTTCGCGGGCAGCCAGGTGATCCTGGCCGGCCCGGCGTCCGTGTCGACCGTCTCGGTCCTGCGGCCTGTCTCAGCGGTACTCACATGCCCCATCCTGCCTGCTCGGAACGGGGTCAGAACAGCGTGCTCACCTCCGGCGCGGCCAGCTCCTCCAGCAGTTCGGGACCGTTGTTGCGCACATTGCTGACGGCCGTGGCCACCGGATAGGCGCGCATCAGCCCGCCCGGCGGCGGCGCGAGCAGCGCCCGCAGCTCCTCGGCGTCGGTGTGTGACGGATCGAGCCAGGCATCCCACCGGTCAGGGGTCAGCATGAGCGGCATCCTGGGGTGGATGTCGGCGAGCGTGGCCGGTCCCTCGGCGGGGGCGACGGCGAGCGGAGTGGTCTCCGCCTCGGTCGTGATCACCGAGCAGGTCACCCACCAGGCCATCGGGTGGTCGTCCGGCAGGGTCCGGTCGCGCCAGAACTCGTACAGTCCGGCCATCGCGAAGACCGATCCGTCGGCGGGTGTCACGAAGTAGGGCTGCTTGCGCGGCCGCTTCTTCTTCCCCTTCTCCTCCAGCTGCCGCTCATCGGCGCCGGTGACCCACTCGTAGTAGCCGTCGGCGGGCAGAATGCAGCGCCGGGAGACGAAGGGGCGGCGGAAGGACGGCTTCTCGTGGACGGTCTCCGCGCGGGCGTTGATCATGCGTGCCGCCCCCTCGGGGGACTTCGCCCAGGACGGCACGAGTCCCCACTTCAGAGCACGCAACTGGCGAACCGGACGCTGATCGTCTGCGTCTTTCAATGGACGTTCCAGTACGGCGTAGACCTCCTTGGTCGGCGCCACGTTCCAATCGGGCGCCAGGGTCTCCTCCGGTTCCCACTTCTCGACCCGGAAGAGTCCGGTCAGGTCCTCGGGCCGCCGACTCGCTGCATACCGTCCGCACATAAGTGCCAGACTGCCACGACCGCCGCGCCGACAGGACGCCGATACCGCAAGGAGCCGCCCGCACCATGGACAGCACCGACCTGGGCAATCTGTGGGACCGCGTGTTCGGCACCCAGCCCGCACCCGAGCAGTGGCTGGTGGTGGTGACCGGCACGCTCGCGCTGATCGCCGTCGTGCCGAACCCGATATGGCGGCTGACCCGCAACGCGATCACCATCGCGCACGAGGGCGGGCACGGGCTGATCGCGCTGTGCACCGGGCGGCAGCTGTCCGGCATCCGGCTGCACTCGGACACCAGCGGGCTGACCGTCAGCCGCGGCAGGCCGACCGGCATCGGAATGATCCTGACGGCGGCGGCCGGCTACACCGCCCCGCCGCTGCTGGGCCTGGGCGGGGCGTGGCTGCTGGTCAGCGGCAGGATCACGTTGCTGCTGTGGCTGGCCACCGCGCTGCTCGCGGTGATGCTGGTGATGATCCGCAACGTGTACGGGGCACTGGCGGTGATCTTCACGGGGTCGGCGTTCCTGCTGGTGTCCTGGCTGGCCTCACCCGCCGTGCAGTCGCTGTTCGCGTACACCGTGGTCTGGTTCCTGCTGCTCGGCGGCGTACGCCCGGCCTTCGAGCTCCAGTCGAAGCGGCGGCACGGCGGCGCGCCGGACTCGGACGCGGACCAGTTGTCGCGGCTGACCGATGTGCCGGCCGCGCTGTGGCTGTTCCTCTTCCACGCGATGTCGCTCTGCTCGCTGATCGGCGGCGGGCGCTGGCTGCTCGGCATCTGAGGGCCGGTCCCGCACGGCGCCGCCTACCACACATGCGTTACGCACCCGTTTCGACTCATTTGATCGAGATTCGGGTTTGCGGTGAGCCACTAAAGTGAGGTCCATGACCGAACGTTCCGTGCACCCCGCCCTCTGGCCCGCCCCGCATGCGACCGGAGCCGTCGATGCGACCGTCACCGTGCCCGGATCGAAATCGGTCACCAATCGCGCGCTGGTCCTCGCCTCTCTCGCCGCCGAGCCCGGCTGGCTGCGCCGCCCGCTGCGCTCCCGCGACACCCTGCTGATGGCCGAGGCACTGCGTGCGATGGGCGTCGGCATCGAGGAGACGGTGTCGTCCAGCTCCTCCGTCGCGGACGGCCCGGACGCCGCCGGTGAGGCCTGGCGGGTCATCCCGGCCGGGCTGCACGGCCCCACCACGATCGACGTCGGCAACGCCGGCACGGTCATGCGCTTCCTGCCGCCGGTCGCGGCGCTGGCCGACGGCCCGATCCACTTCGACGGCGACCCCCGTTCGTACGAACGCCCGCTGAACGGCGTGATCGACGCGCTGCGGGTGCTGGGCGCCCGGATCGACGACGACGGGCGCGGCGCGCTGCCCCTGACGGTGCACGGCAGCGGCGCCCTGGACGGCGGCGCGGTGGAGATCGACGCCTCCTCGTCCTCGCAGTTCGTCTCGGCGCTGCTGCTGTCGGCGCCGCGCTACAACCAAGGGGTGGAGGTCCGTCACACCGGCGCCCGGCTCCCCTCCATGCCGCACATCCGGATGACCGTCGACATGCTCCGGGCCGTCGGCGCCCAGGTCGACGAGCCGGAGACGGGCGGTGAGCCGAACGTCTGGCGGGTCTCGCCCTCCGCCCTGCTCGGCCGTGATATCATCGTCGAGCCCGATCTCTCGAATGCCCAGCCGTTCCTCGCCGCCGCGCTGGTCACCGGCGGCCGGGTCACCATCCCCGACTGGCCCGAGTACACCACCCAGCCGGGCGACGCGCTGCGGGAGATCTTCACCGCGATGGGCGGCAGTTGCGAGCTGACCGAGCACGGACTCACCTTCACCGGTTCGGGCCGTATCCACGGCATCGACGTCGACCTCGGCGAGGTCGGCGAGCTCACCCCGGGCATCGCGGCCGTCGCGGCCCTCGCGGACGGCCCGTCCACCCTGAGCGGCGTCGCCCACCTGCGGCTGCACGAGACGGACCGGCTCGCCGCGCTCACCAAGGAGATCAACGAGCTCGGCGGCGACGTCACCGAGACCGCCGACGGGCTGCACATCCGGCCCAGGCCGCTGCACGGCGGTACCTTCCATACGTATGACGACCACCGGATGGCCACCGCGGGGTCGATCATCGGCCTCGCCGTCCCCGGAGTGGAGATCGAGAACGTGGCGACCACCGCCAAGACCCTGCCGGACTTCCCGCAGATGTGGACCGGAATGCTCGGGGCCTGAGACATGCGCCGCTACGGCAAGAACCCCGACGAGGACGACATCCGGTTCCGCCCCAACCCGAAGGGCAACCGGCCCCGTACCCATACCCGACCGAAGCACGAGGACGCCGAGGACGGCATGGTCCTCACCGTCGACCGGGGCCGCCTCACCTGTCTCGTGGACGGCCGCACGGTCATGGCGATGAAGGCCCGTGAGCTGGGCCGGAAGGCCGCCGTGGTGGGCGACACCGTCTCCATCGTCGGCGATCTGTCCGGCGACAAGGACACTCTCGCCCGCATCGTCCGCATCGGTGAACGCCGCTCGGTGCTCCGCCGTACCGCGGACGACGACGATCCGTACGAGCGGGTCGTCGTCGCCAACGCCGACCAGCTGGCGATCGTCACCGCGCTGGCCGATCCGGAACCCCGGCCGCGGATGATCGACCGCTGTCTGGTCGCCGCGTACGACGGTGGACTCTCCCCGCTCCTCGTGCTCACCAAGTCGGACCTCGCCTCCCCGGACAAACTGCTGGAGGCGTACACCCCGCTGGGCGTCCCCTTCATCGTCACCAGCCGCGAGGAACTGGAGAACGGCGACGCGGCCGAGCGGGTCCGCGAGCAGCTGAACGACCGGGTCACCGCCTTCGTCGGCCACTCCGGTGTGGGGAAGACGACCCTGGTCAACGCGCTCGTGCCGAAGGACCGGCGGCGTACCACCGGCGTCGTCAACGCGGTCACCGGCCGGGGCAGGCACACCACCACATCGGCGCTGGCGCTCCCCCTGCCCGACTACCGCGGCTGGGTGATCGACACCCCCGGCGTGCGCTCCTTCGGGCTCCACCACATCGATCCGTCCCGGGTGATCCACGCGTTCCCGGACCTGGAGCCCGGTACCGAGGACTGCCCGCGCGGCTGCACCCATGACGGCAACCAGCCGGAGTGCGCCCTGGACGCCTGGGTGGCGGACGGCCACGCCGATCCGGCGCGACTGGATTCGCTGCGGCGGCTGCTGTCCACGCGGGAGCGGCGCGAGGGCGACTGACCCGGGCGACGTTTGCGATCCGCCGTCGTCGGTAAGTGCATAATCACACCCAGCGAGGCAAGGCGGTCACCGAAGTGGGAGGGCACTGACGATGGCGTGGCTGCTGGTCGTGGTCGCGGGGCTGCTGGAGACAGGCTTCGCCGTCTGTCTGAAGCTCTCGCACGGATTCACCCGGCTCTGGCCGACCATCGCGTTCTGCATCTTCGCCCTCGGCAGCTTCGGTCTGCTGACGCTGTCACTGAAGAAGCTCGACGTCGGGCCCGCCTACGCCGTGTGGACCGGCATCGGCGCGGCGGGCACCGCGATCTACGGCATGGTCTTCCTCGACGACCTGGTCTCCACCCTCAAGCTGATCTCGATCTCCCTGGTGATCCTCGGCGTGATCGGTCTGCAGCTCTCGGGCTCGTCGCACTGACCGCCCGGCGGGCTCACACCGTGACCAGCAGCGGCGGGCCCGGTCCTCATCCGGTCGACCGTCCCTCCACCACCGTGCGCACCAGCGGTGCCGTCTCGCCCGGGGAAGCCGGCACCAGCGCGTAGCTCAGCGCGAGCCGCAGCACGATCTCGCAGGTCGCGGCCAGTGGCTCCGGGTCGTGCGGCGGCCGGCCCCCGGCGAGGGCGGCCACCATGCGGTCCCTGACCTGGCCGAGCAGTTCGGCGGGTGTCGGCGTTCCGGCATCGGCCCACCGCTGGGCGGGGACGGGCGACGAGGTCGGCACCGCCGGGCGTGCGGGACGGGGTAATCGCTCACCCCAGCAGCCCGTGAGCAACCCTCGGACGAGGGCGTTCGTCCGTACGGCACGGACGGTCCAGGCGGCGGTGGCGGCCGGCCCGTCCCTCGGGTCGGCGACCGATCGCAGCGCCCGGTCGACGCCTGCCAGGTAGCCGTCCGCGGCACCTCGGACCAGGGCACGGGCCAGGCCCTCCTTGCCGCCGAACTCGTTGTAGAGGGTCTGCCGGGAGACCCCGGCGGCGGACGCGACATCGACCATGCGCACCGACGACCAGGGCAGCGTGGCCAGCGCCGAGAGTGCGGCGTCCAGCAATGCGTCTCGCGCCGTGGGCATCGTCGCCTCCCGCGCCATGGGGCCTGCGTTCCAGAGTTGACGTGCCGCCGGGGACTGTCAATGGTCCGGGCCGCCGCGGACCCCTGTGGCTCCGTTCACCTGCGGTCGATACTGTGACGGCATGCCCGATTACCACGATGATCTGCGCCTCGCCCATGTGCTGGCGGATGCCGCCGACGCGGTGACGATGGACCGGTTCAAGGCTCTGGACCTCAAGGTCGAGACCAAGCCGGACATGACGCCGGTGAGTGAGGCCGACAAGGCCGCCGAGGAGCTGATCCGGGGCCACCTCCATCGGGCACGCCCGCGCGACGCGATTCTGGGCGAGGAGTTCGGGATCGAGGGCACCGGTCCGCGGCGCTGGGTCGTCGACCCGATCGACGGCACCAAGAACTACGTCCGGGGCGTGCCGGTCTGGGCGACTCTGATCTCCCTGATGGAGGCCGGTGAGGAGGGGTTCCAGCCGGTGGTCGGCGTGGTCTCGGCCCCCGCCCTGAACCGGCGCTGGTGGGCGGCGAAGGGCGCGGGCGCGTTCTCCGGCCGCAGTCTGACCTCGGCGACCCGGCTGCAGGTGTCGAAGGTGGAGCGGATCGCGGACGCCTCGTTCGCGTACGCGTCGCTGAGCGGCTGGGAGGAGCAGGGCCGGCTCGACGGGTTCCTGGATCTGACCAGGGCCTGCTGGCGCACTCGTGGCTACGGGGACTTCTGGCCGTACATGATGGTCGCCGAGGGGTCGGTCGACATCTGCGCGGAGCCCGAGCTCTCGCTCTGGGACATGGCCGCGAACGCGATCATCGTCCAGGAGGCCGGCGGGAGGTTCACCAGCCTGGACGGGGTCTCCGGCCCCGGCGGCGGCAACGCGGCGGCCTCGAACGGACTGCTCCACCACGAACTGCTGGGCTATCTGAATCAGCGCTACTGATCCGGATCGCGCCCCCGAGGGGCGTCGCGCACCACCGCACGCCCCTCGGACGCTCCCGCCGCCCCTTGTTCCGGTTCCGCATCGGTGCAACTCTGAGAGTCCCCCCGCTTGTGAACTTGTGAACCGACTCACATGGTCGCTTCACGAAGGAGGTGGCTCCCTTCATGCTCGTCCGTGACGCCATGAGCACGCTGGTCCTCACCATCGGACCGACCCACACGCTCCGCCAGGCCGCCCGGCTGATGTCGGTCCGCCGCGTCGGGGCCGCGGTCGTCCTCGACCAGGACACCAGCGGACTCGGCATTCTCACCGAGCGCGACATCCTCGACGCGGTCGGCTCCGGCAAGAACCCCGATGTCGAGACGGCCTCCACCCACACCACCACCGATGTGGTCTTCGCCGCGCCCACCTGGACCCTGGAAGAGGCCGCGGAGGCCATGACGCACGGCGGATTCCGTCATCTGATCGTGCTGGACGACCACGGACCCGTCGGCATCGTCTCGGTCCGCGACATCCTGCGCTGCTGGGCGCCCATCAGGCGCCGCCACCACGCGGAACTCGTCGGCTGAGCCCCGGGAACGACCGGTGGGCCGGTCCCCTCCGAAGAGGGAACCGGCCCACCGTCGACGACAGGCGTCGGTTCAGCCGCGAAGGGCCTGGACCGCGGCCTCCAGACGCTTGCCGAAGTCGCCGTCCGCCTGGCGGAAGTTGTTGATCGCGCGCTCGGCGATGTCGTCGCGCGACACCTTGGCGATGAACCCGGCGAGGTTGTCGATCAGCCGGACCTTCTCGTCCTCGGAGAAGAGCCGGTAGAGGTTTCCGGCCTGCACGAAGTCGTTGTCCTCGGCGTGGCTCGGGGCCTCGTGCGTACCGATCTCGCCCGCGACCGGGGTGGCCTCCCACAGCGGCCGGTCCGTCTGGGCCGGGCCGCCGAAGCTGTTCGGCTCGTAGTTCTTCGCGCCCTTGTGACGGCCGTCGTACAGGTAGCCGTCACGGCTGTTGGTGCGCGCCTCGGTGGCGTGCGGGCGGTTGACCGGCAGGTGGTCGGCGTTGATGCCGACGCGGTAGCGGTGGGCGTCGCCGTACGCGAAGAGACGGCCCTGGAGCATCTTGTCGGGGGACGGACCGATGCCCGGCACGAAGTGCGCGGGGCTGAAGATCGACTGCTCGACCTCGGCGAAGATGTTCTCCGGGTTGCGGTTGAGCTCCAGCTTCCCGATCTCGATCGGCGGGTAGTCCTCGTGCGGCCATACCTTGGTGAGGTCAAACGGGTTGAAGCGGTATGTGGCCGCCTCGGCCGCCGGCATGATCTGGACCTGCACCGTCCAGGACGGGAAGTCACCGCGCTCGATCGCCTCGCGCAGATCACGCTGGTGGCTGTCGGGGTCCTCACCGGCGAGCTTGTTGGCCTCGTCCTGGGTGAGATTCTTGATGCCCTGGTCGGTCTTGAAGTGGTACTTGACCCAGAAGACCTCGCCGGCCTCGTTGCTCCACTGGTACGTGTGCGAGCCGTACCCGTTCATGTGACGCAGTGTGGCCGGGATGCCGCGGTCACCGAAGAGCCAGGTCACTTGATGGGTGGACTCGGGCGACAGACCCCAGAAGTCCCAGACGTTGTCCGCCTCCTGCGAGCCGGTGTACGGGTCGCGCTTCTGGGTGTGGATGAAGTCGGGGAACTTGATGGCGTCCTTGATGAAGAACACCGGGGTGTTGTTGCCGACGAGGTCGTAGTTGCCCTCTTCGGTGTAGAACTTCAACGCGAAGCCGCGGGGGTCGCGCACCGCGTCGGCCGAACCGAGGTTGCCCGCGACGGTCGAGAAGCGGAGGAACGTCTCGGTCTGCTTGCCGACCTCGGAGAGGAACTTCGCCCGCGTCCACCGGGAGACGTCACGGGTGAGCGTGAACGTGCCGTACGCACCGGCGCCGCGGGCGTGCACGATCCGCTCCGGGATGCGCTCACGGTTGAAGTGCGCGAGCTTCTCCAGCAGCGACTGGTCCTGCACCAGCACAGGCCCGCCGACGCCCGCGGTCTGGCTGTTCTGGTTGTCGGCGACCGGCGCGCCGGCCTCCGTGGTGAGCGGTCCCTGCGTCACGTGCGCCTCCTGCGTCGTTCCTGCACATTCGTCATGTCCTGCACAGCCTGTCCCTTGGCTTATGCCGGTCTCGATCCTACAATGGACATTGTCCAAGTCAAGTGACCATCCAAAGTCACACCTGTTCGGGACCTGGTCCCCTCACTGTTAGGCTTGTTCTTATGAGTGACCTGTTGGAACGACTTCGCGGACGCGGCTGGCGCATGACTGCGCAGCGGCGCGTCGTGGCCGAGGTCCTCGACGGGGACCATGTGCACCTGACGGCCGACGAGGTCCACGCCCGGGCCGTCACCAAGCTGCCCGAGATCTCCCGCGCCACCGTCTACAACACCTTGGGCGAGATGGTGACGCTCGGCGAGGTCATCGAGGTCTCCACGGACCGCCGGGCCAAGCGCTACGACCCGAACGCACACCGCCCCCATCACCACCTCGTCTGCGCGAACTGCGGCATCATCCGCGACGTGCACCCGGCGGGCGACCCGCTGGCGGACCTGCCGAGCAACGAGCGGTTCGGATTCACGGTCTCCGGCGTCGAGGTCACCTACCGCGGCATCTGCCCGAACTGCGCCGCGACGAGCTGAGTCCCACCACGAAGGGCCCCGGTGCGAGCATCCTGCCCACCGGGGCCCTTCGCATGCCTGCCGGACGCGCGGACCACACGCCCGTGAGCCGACCGGCAAAACGCGCGGAGCGGTCGCCGCCGAGGCGCCGAGCGCCTCGGGCCACCCCGGCCGCCCCGCCCGCGGTCGAGGACGGAACGGACACCGGGCGGACCCGTCACACCCCCGCACCCTCGATCCGGCCACGCGCGCACCCCCTTCCCTGATCTGACGGACCGTCATATCGTCGGCGGCGATCACGTCCGCCCCGCGGCGGATCCGCACCTCGATACGCGCGAGGAGAGACCCGTGGGAGTTCCGCACCCGACCACACCCACACCCACTGCCCCAGCCACCCGTCCCAAACTCCGCGCCGACGCGCTCACCCGTTCGTTCGGACGCGGCGCCAAGGCCCTTCCCGCCCTCGGTCCGGTCGATCTCTCCGTCGCACCGGGTGAGTTCACCTGCATCGTCGGCCCGTCCGGCTGCGGCAAGTCCACGCTGCTACGGATCGCCGCCGGGCTGCTCCGCCCCAGCTCGGGCGAGCTCTCCATCCGTACGGCCTCGTCCCGCCCGGCGGCGATGATCTTCCAGGACTACGGGATCCACGACTGGAAGACCGTACTCGCCAATGTCCGCTTCGGCCTCGACATCCAGCGCGTACCACGCAAGGAGGCCGACGCCAGGGCTCGCGACTGGCTGGCCCGGATGGGGCTCTCGGACTTCGCGGGGGCGTATCCGGCCGCTCTCTCCGGCGGGATGCGGCAACGGGTCGCCATCGCCCGCGCCCTCGCCGTCGAACCCGAGATGCTGCTGATGGACGAGCCGTTCGCGGCACTGGACGCCCAACTGCGCACGATCCTCCAGGACGAGCTGCTCGATCTCACCCAGACCACCCGTACCACCACCCTCTTCATCACCCACAGCCTCGAAGAGGCGATCGTGCTCGGGGACAGGGTGCTGGTGATGTCCGCCGGACCGGGCCGGATCATCGCCGAGCGCCGTCCGCCGTTCGCCCGGCCTCGCACCGGCGACGAGGTCCGGTCGGCACCCGAGTTCACCGCGTTGAAGAGCGAGTTGTGGGAGCTGCTGCGCGGCGAGGTGCGAAGGGGAGTGGTCCCGGCATGAGCCCCACCGTGAACGCCACGAAACCCGACGAGGGTGTACTGGTCCGCAGGCCCGGTCCGCAGGAACTGCGTCCGGTGCGCACCCACCGCGGGCGGCGCGCCCTGGAACTCTCGCTCGCCCTCGCCGTACCGCTGGTGCTCGTGCTGCTCTGGCAACTGGCCGCCGAGCGGTCCTGGATCGACGACCGGGTCTACCCCGCTCCCTCCACCATCCTGGCGGACGGCTGGGACCGGGCGGGCGCCGGTGAGCTCTGGCCGGATGTGTGGGCCACGCTCAAGCGGGTCCTCGGCGGCTATGCGATCGGCACCGTCGCCGGATACGCGCTCGGACTGCTGATGGGCTCACTCCCTCTCGTACGGGCTGCGCTGGAGCCATTGCTCGACGCCCTGTACGTCGTACCGAAGCTGGCCCTGCTGCCGGTCTTCCTCAATATGTTCGGTCTCGGCGAGGGGCCGCAGATCGCCCTGGTCGCGGCGACCGTCTTCTTCTTCGTCTGGATCTCCACCATGGCGGCCGTGCTCGCCGTCCCGACCGGCCACCGGGACGCCGGTGAGGTCTTCGGCGCCTCTCCGTGGCAGATGTTCCGCCATGTGCTGCTGCCGGCGTCGCTGCCCGCTGTCCTGGTCGGGGCGCGGATCGCGGCAGGAGTGGCCGTGCTGGTCATCGTCGCCTCGGAACAGATCGCGGCGGCCGACGGACTCGGGCATCTGATCTTCGACTCCCGGGCGCTGTTCCAGAACGACGTGATGTTCGTCGGCATCGTGTGTGTCGCGGTCCTGGGCGTCGTCTTCTCCGAAGTGGTACGCGTCGCCGGGCGGTTGCTCACACCGTGGGCCCCGCGCGATCGCGGCCGCGGCCGGTCCTGAACGACTCCCCTCGTTCCTCGTACGGAGGCACTGTGCGTACACGTACCCTTTTCACCCGCACCGTCGTACTCGTCACCGCATCCCTGTTCGGCGCGGCGGGCTGTGCCGGGAAGAACTCCGCCGGCGACCGCGACGCCCCTGCCGCGCCGCGGACCGTCAAGCCCGTCGCGGGCTGCGGCTCCGCCGGCTGGACCGACCCGGCCGACCTCGCCCCCGACCGGAAACCGGCCCGTTGCGACAGCGGTGCGCCGGGCCCCCGCCCCCTGGCGAAGAAACGGAAGATCACCGTCGCCACCGGCACCCTGAGCGCGGAGTATGTCGCTCCGCTCCAGGTCGCGGTGGCGAAGGGCGAGTTCGCGAAGGAGGGGCTGGACGTCGAACTGAAGGTGCTGCCCACCCCGGACGCCCTGCCACTGCTCGCCAGGGGCGATGTGGACGCCCAGTGGGCGGCACCCGAGGCGGCCGTGATGAACGGCATCAACGGCGGCTTCGACATCAAGTGGGTGGCGGGGAACTTCTCCCCCGACCCCACCTCCAAGAGCGGCCTGTGGGTGCGGCTCAAGAACGGCGAGAGCGCCGATCACGTCGAGATGGCGGGCCGGAAGATGGGCACGATGATCGGCAAGGGCTCGGTCATCGCGTACCCGATGGGCACCTCCCTGAAGAAGCACGGCGGTGGCCTCGACAGGATCAGCTTCCAGCAGCTCGGTTCCGCGGACGTGCTGACCGCGCTGCGGAACGGCGGCGTGGACTCGGCCTGGCTGCTCGACCCGGTCTGGCGCAAGGTGGACGGCGACCGGAAGTACGCGTTCCTCGGCGGCCAGCCGCTCGGTGAGCCGCTCGGCGGTCTGCTCTTCGGCCCGACGCTGCTGAACAAGGACCCGGACGCGGGCGTCGCCCTCCTCCGGGCCTACATCCGGACCTTGAACACCTACTTCGCCGGCGACTACAAGGCGGACCCCGCGTTCGTCGCCGAGCTGGCGAGGCTGATGAAGACCGACGAGGCCACACTGCGGGCGACGCCGTCGATGCGGATGGACTGGGAGATACGCAGAGGTACGACGGACCGGTTGCAGAAGGCGTACGCGGACGCAGGGGTCTTCAAGGGTGCCGCGGTGCCGGAGGCGAAGGCCGTCGACCGGGCGATGTACTCGGAGGCGGTGGGTCACAGGCTCTGAGCACGGGGCCGGGTCGGATGATGCACGGAAGGCCGGATCCTTCAAAGGATCCGGCCTTCCGTCTTCAGTAGCGGGGACAGGATTTGAACCTGCGACCTCTGGGTTATGAGCCCAGCGAGCTACCGAGCTGCTCCACCCCGCGTCGTTGTGTTCCCCACCGTACGTCACCGCTCCGGACCAGCGCAAATCGGTTCCGGGGCCCTGCGCGCGGGCGCCAGGCGCCGGGGCCGGGGCCGGGGCCGGGGCCGGGGCCGCTACAACGACGCCCCGCCTACGCGGTGAGTTCCTGGTGCAGCGCCTCCCGCAGCCGGGCGGCCCGCTCGGCGACCTCCGCCGGACCCAGCTCGACCGCCCGCGCGCACCAGCGCTGCCCCTCGGTGAGCTCGCCGCGGCGGGCGGCCAGCAGCGCGAGGCGCAGGGCGGCCCGCCCGTGCCCGTCGTTCGCGGCGCGGCTCCACCACAGCGCGGCCTCCCGCTCACTGCCCTCACGGGCGAGCAGCAGCCCGAGGTTGAAGGCACCGTTGCGGCTGCCCGACTCGGCGGCCTCGCGGTACCAGCGGGCCGCGCTGTCCACGTCGCCGCGGGCCGCCGCGAGCATCCCGACGCGCACCTGGGCACGCCGGTGCCCCTGCTCGGCGGCCCGCTCGTACCACTCCTCGCACTCGGTCTTCTCCGGCATCGGCTCGCCGAGCGCCGGAGGGCCGGGCGGCGGCTGCCGCGAGTCCAGCACCCCGGCCAGCCGGAAGGCCGCCTCGGCGCTGCCGCCGCCCGCCGCGCAGCGCAGATGGCGCTCGGCCTCCTGCTCCTCGCCGTGGTGCAGCAGGGCCATGCCGACCTGGAGCGCGGCCTCGGTGTGGCCCGCGGCCGCGGCGCGCTCGTACCAGACCAGTGCCGTACGGTCCTCGTCCCGCCCGGCGTACAGGATGCCGAGGTTGAAGGCCGCGTCGACGCTGCCCGCCTCGGCGGCCTTGGAGAACCAGGGCTCGGCGCCGGTCGCGTCGCCCGCCTGGAGCAGGAGCACGGCGAGCGCGTTGGCGGCCTCGCGGTGACCCGCGTATGCGGCGCGGCGGTACCACTGCTCGGCCTGCGGCGTACGGTCCTGCGCCGCGCAGAGCAGCCCCAGGTTGTAGGCGCCGTTGACGTCGCCCGCGTCCATGGCGGCGCGGTACCAGCGCTCGGCGGTCTGCTGCTCACCGCGGGCGGCGTGCAGGGCGCCCAGGGCGTTGGCCGCGTTCCCGTCACCGTCCTGGGCGGCACGCAGCCACCACACGGCGGCGCTCTCCTCGTCACCGGCGTCGCGCAGCAGGAATCCGAGCGCGCAGGCGGCCCGCGCCTCCCCGGCCTTCGCGGAGATCAGGTACCAGCGGCCGGCCTCCTTGGGCTCGCCGCGCTGTTCGAGGATGGCGCCGAGGTGCAGGGCGGCCCGCCGGTGGCCGCGCGCGGCGGCCTGCCGGTACCACTGCTCGGCCTCGCCCACGCGCCCGGTCGCCGGACCCGCCACGGGGCCGTCGTCCTTGCGCGCCCCGGACCGGCCGACCGCACCCGGGCGCTCGGTGCCCGCGCCGGGGCCGGGGCTGAGCCCCGGGCGGCCGAAGGCGTCGTGCGGGTCGTCGGCCGCGTTGCGGTCCAGCATGCGCGCGAGGCGGTAGGCGGCCTCGCGGTGTCCCTGTTCGGCGGCGGCACGCAGCCACCGCTCGGCGCCGACGTCGCTGCGGTGTTCCAGCAGATCGGCGAGGGCGTAGGCGCCCAGCGCGTGGCCCTGTTCGGCGGACTGCCGCAGCCAGTACTCGGCACCGGGCTCGTCACCGCGCTCCCGGTAGTGGCGGCCGAGGGCATGCGCGGCGGCGGCGGAACCGGCGACGGCCGCGATACGCCACCACCCGGCCGCGTCGTCGGTGTATCCGCGCTGGTGGAGGAGGACGCCCAGGTTGTTGGCCGCGGCCCGGTCGCCGTCGGCGGTGGCCCCGCGCAGATACGGTTCGGCCCCGTCCAGATCGCCGCGGCGCAGCAGCAGGGCACCGAGGACGCTCATCGACGTGGTGTCCCCCGCGTCGGCTGCGCGACGGTGGCGCTCCTCGCTCTCGGCGCTCTCCGGGCTCTCGGAAGTCTCCTGGACCCCGGGGCCCTCCCCGGCCCCGATGGACCCGGCGCTCCCCGCGCCCTCCGCGCCCTCCGCGCTCTCGGTGCTTTCTGTGCTCTCGACGGTCGCGGCACACCCCGCAGTCTCGGCGGTCTCGGTCGTCCCGATGATCCCAGTGTTCTCGGCGGTCTCGCTGTTCTCCCCGGCGGCAACACCAAAAGCCTCATTCATCACGCTATCCGGCCGATGAACGCGACGCTGCACAAACCGCCCTGTCTCCAACAGAGTTGCCCTGTCCCCCATAAATACCATCGTCGCACCACCTGCAACCCGCGTACAGCTCGTATACCGCGGCCAGTGAGGTCACTTCAGCGTTTTGTCGACATGCCCACAGAGAGATAAGTCAAACACGCCCGGACCCAACTCGTGCCCCGCGAACCGCCCTTCACGCACTCCGCACAAGAAAGTCGCGAGAACATGACGAAGGCCCGGATCCTCGAAAGGATCCGGGCCTTCGTCTTTCAGTAGCGGGGACAGGATTTGAACCTGCGACCTCTGGGTTATGAGCCCAGCGAGCTACCGAGCTGCTCCACCCCGCGTCGTTGTGGTGAAACCGTACCACGACACGGGGGTGGGCCCTTACCGAGTCACTCAGCCATCACCAGCCCCGGATGATTTATCCGTTTTGCCGGAATTGCCTGCATCGCTCGTGGAGCCCGGCTTGGGCTGGGCGGCCGCCGCACGCTGCAGCGCGTCCTGCAGATCCGCCTGGGCCTTGCCGTAGGCGGTCCAGTCCTGCTTCTTCAGGGCTGCCTCGCCTTCCGCGTAGGCCTTCTGCGCGTCCGCGATCGCCTTCTTCAGCGCCGCGTCACCAGTGGCCGGTGGCTGCGTGGTGCCCGGTGGCCGGGTGGTCTCCGCGGGTGGCTGGGTGGTGCCCGGGCCCGTCACGCCGAAGACCGAGTTGAGCGCCTCCCCGAGACTGTTCTCGAAGACGGTCTTCGACCCGTACGAGGCGGCGACCTTGCGCAGCAGCGGATAGTTCTGCGTGCCACCGCGCGTGTACACCGGCTCGATGTAGAGGAAGCCCCCTTCGAGCGGCACGGTGAGCAGGTTGCCGTACTCGATGTCGGAGTCGGTCCCCTTGAGGTTCCTCACGAACTCGGCCACGTCGTCGTTGCCGTTGAGCTCACTCTGTACCTGGCCGGGACCCTTCACCGTGGTGGTGACTCTCAACAGCCTTATCGTGCCGTAGTCCTTGCTCGCCGCGTCCGCGTCCACCGCCATGAACGCGCCGAGGTCGGGCCGCCCCTTTGGGGTGAACGTCGTGGTCAGCGAGAACTTCTGGGCCGGCTGGTCCGGCATCTTTATGCTCAGGTAGTACGGCGGGACGGCGCCGGACTCCTTGTTGGTCGGGTCGTCCGGGACCTGCCACGCGTCACTGCCGCTGTAGAACTGGGCGGGGTTCGTGACGTGGTAACGGGTGAGCAGCTCGCGCTGCACCTTGAACAGGTCCTGCGGGTACCGCAGGTGGTCCATGAGCTGCTGCGGAATGTCCGCCCTGGGCTGCACGGTCCCCGGGAACGCCTTGCGCCAGGTCTTGAGGACCGGGTCCTTGGTGTCCCACTCGTAGAGCTTGACCGTGCCGTCGTACGCGTCGACGGTGGCCTTCACCGAGTTGCGGATGTAGTTGACCTGGTTCTGCTGGGCGACGACCGCACGCTGGTTGGTGGTCAGCGAGTCGGCCGTGGTGTCGCCGAGCGTCGTACGCGAGGCGTACGGGTAGCCGTTGGTGGTGGTGTACGCGTCGACGACCCACTGGATGCGGTGGTTCACCACGGCCGGGTAGGCATCGCCGTCGATGGTCAGCCACGGAGCGACCGCCTCGACGCGCTCCTTGGGCGTGCGGTTGTAGAGGATCCGGGAGCCGTCGCCGATGGCCCCCGAGTAGAGGATCTGCGGCTCGCTGAACGCGACCGCGTAGGCGGCGCGGTTGAAGGCGTTGGAGAGACTGACCCCGCTGTTGCCCTGATAGCTGGTGGTCTTCTCGCCGTCCTCCTCGTAGTCGAGCTCCTTCTGGGGCCCACCGACGATGGAGTACTGCTCGGTCTTCTCGCCGTAGTAGATCTGTTGCTCGTACTTGCCCAGATCACCCGTGGTGGGCAGACCGGCCTCGGTGAAGTCCGGGGAACCCTTCGGGTTCTTGCCTGTCGTCGTGCCCCGGGCCGCGATGGCCCCGTAGCCGTGGGTGTAGGTGAAGTGGTCGTTGATCCAGTTGCGCTTGGGGATGCCGTCGAGGTTGAGCTCACGCAGACCGATGACCGTGTCCTGGTCCTTGCCGTCGGCGTCCTTGTAGCGGTCCACGTCCAGGGTCTTGGGGAACTGGTAGTAGTTCCTCTTCTGCTGGAGCTGCTGGAAGGCCGGGGAGACGACGTTGGGGTCCATCACCCGGTAACTGGCGGCGTCGTCCGCGCTCGCGCGCAGCTTGGCGTCGTCGTCCGTCGTGCTCTTGCCCGAGTAGTCGTGCACCTGGGCGTTGTCGATGTCGTACGCGTCACGCGTCGCTTCGATGTTCTTCCGGATGAACGGGGCTTCCTTGGCCTGCTCGTTCGGCTGGACCTGGAACTTCTGCACGATCGCCGGGTACAGCCCACCGATCAGGATCGCCGAGAGCACCATCAGGCCGAAGCCGATCATCGGGAGCTGCCAGGTGCGGCGCCAGAGCGTCGCGAAGAAGAGCACGGCACAGATCGCGGCGATGCAGAACAGAATGGTCTTCGCCGGAAGGTAGGCGTTGGCGTCGACGTACCGCAGGCCCGTCCAGTTGTCCGTGGCCTTGAAGTCGCTGGACTTCACGGCCAGACCGTAGCGGTCCAGCCAGTACGCCACGGCCTTCAGCGAGACGAAGACACCGAGCAGCACCGACAGATGGCCGGTGGCCGCGCCGGTCGCCCGCGCACCGGGGCTGGTGATGCGGAGTCCGCCGTACAGGTAGTGGGTCAGCGCGGCGGCGATCAGCGAGAGCACCGTTGCCGCGAACCCGAAGCCCAGCAGGAAGCGGTACCAGGGCAGGTCGAACGCGTAGAAGGAGACGTCCAGGTGGAACTGGGGGTCCTTCTGGTGGAACGCCACGCCGTTCACATACATCAGCCAGGTACGCCACTGGCCGGAGGCGGATGCTCCGGCGATCAGTCCGACGAGCGCGGTGATCGCGAGCAGCACCCACTTCTTGTACGGGGCGAGACTCATCCGGTAGCGGTCCAGGCTCTGCTGTTCCAGCGACATCGCGCTCAGCGGCGGCCGGAGCCGGTACGCGAGCCAGATGTTCAGACCGACGGCGATCGCCATCAGCAGTCCGAAGACGAGAAACAGCCCGATCTTGGTCCACAGAGTGGTGGTGAAGACGGACGAATACGCGACCGACCGGTACCAGAGCCAGTCCGTCCAGAACCCGGCGAACATGACGAACGCCATGGCGAGGACCGCCAGGACGCCCAGTGTCATGAGCAGGGTACGGGCGCGCCGGGACGGGCGGCCGACTCTGATCCGTGGCCCGGTCGGGCCTCCGCCGCGGTCCGGCATCTGGAAAGCCAACGTGCGCACCTCGAAGTTCGCGGGTCGTGTGGAGCGGGCCCAGCGATCGTAGGGCCCACCTATGCAACTTACTGAGGCTTTACCTAGTTCCCGCTCCCGGGGCGGAAGGAGGCAGGATATTGGCCATGCCCAACGTTTCCCCCTCAGGCCCCCCGATGGCCGCGAGCCCTCTCACCGTCGCCGTCCTCGAAATCGACGAATACATCTCCGGCCTCGGCTGGGACCAGCCGGCCCGGCTCTTCGCTCTCGTCGACACCGCCAGGCTGCGCGCCCAGGAACCCGGCCTCGCCGCCCAGCTCGGTCTCGACAGCGCAGACTCCCCGACCGCCTCACTCACCCCCATCGAGCAGGAGGAGCTGCCGCCGGGCACCGCCCTGGACGAGTTCCTCGCCACGATCGCCTGGCCCGACGCGGTGATCGGGTGTGCGATGACGGTGGAGCGGCTGATGCTGCCGCCGTCCGCCGAGGCCTCCGTGCCGGAGGGGCTCAGCGACACCCAGCTGACGAAGTGGGTCGCCAAGCACCCGGAGCGCCAGGAGGTGCGGATGACCGTGGCCGTCCTCCGGGACGGTACGCGCGAGGCGGCCGTACGGCTCCGCGGGAAGGACTCCCCGAGCGAGGTGCGGACGGGCGCCGGTCTGGTACCCGGCCTGGCCGACGCTCTGGCCGCGACCTTCGAGGCCTGACTCCCGCCACACCCCACGGGAGACGCGGTCAGCCTGCCGAGCAGCTCGGCAGGCCGGCCGTGTCCCCCGCCCGGATCTTCTCCAGCGACTTCTTCGCGTCGTCGATCGTCCCGACCTTCACCAGCTTCAGTCCGCCCGGGGTGTCGGAGGCGGCGGCCTTGCAGTTCTCGGCCGGCGTCAGGAAGTAGCGGGCGCCAGCGTCGCGTGCGCCGACCAGCTTCATGTTGATGCCGCCGATCGGGCCGACCTTGCCCTTGTCGTCGATCGTGCCGGTGCCCGCGATGAACTTGCCGCCCGTGAGGTCGGTGGGCGTCAGCTTGTCGATGATGCCCAGGGAGAACATCAGTCCGGCGCTCGGACCGCCGACGTCGGCGAGCTTGATGTCGATCCGGAACGGGAACGTGTGGTCCGTCCCGGCCTGGATGCCGACGATCGCCCGGTTCTCCTTGGGCGCCTTCGCGGTGGTGATGGCGATCTTCCGGGTGCCCTCCGGCTCCTTGCCGGCCTTCTCCGCCGCCTGCGCCGTCTTCGCCGGGATGATCGTGAACGTGACCTCCTCGCCGGGCGTGTGGCGGGTGACGAGCTTCGCGACGTCCTCGGGCTGCTTGACCGCCGTACCGTCGACCTGCTTGATCACGTCGCCTGCGTGCAGCTTGCCCTGGGCCGGACTGCCCTTGACGACCGTGGAGACCACGACGCGCGACGGCACCGTGATCCCCATCTCGTTCAGAGCGGCGACCTTGGCGCTCTCCTGGGACTGGCTGAACTCCTCGGCGTTCTCCTGCGTCGACTGCTGCTCGGTCTTGCCGTCGGGGTAAAGGGTGTCGTGCGGTACGACGACGCTGTCGTGGGCCAGCCAGCCGTAGACGGCCTCGACGAGATTCATCCGGTAGTCGGCCCCGGTGACTCTGACCGTCGTCATATTGAGATTGCCGGACGTCGGATACGTCTTGTGCCCGGAAATCTGCAGGACGGGTTCACCGTCGACCTTGCCGAGGGTGTTCACGGTCGGCCCGGGAGACATCTCCGAATACGGCACTTTGATCAGCACGCCTGCGCAGAGCAGCGCGATGAGGATCAGGGTGGAGGCGAGCATCGTCGCGGTGCGGCGTGGCATGGAACGACAGTACGGGAAGGGTACGTAAGTGCACCGTCGGGGCCCGTCCACGCGAGGCGGGAAGGAGGACCCGGAGCCGTGCCGGGGGCGTCGGCAATCAGCGGCGCGTTGCGGATTGGCGACTGCGTACGTTCGAAGGAGGGTCAGACAACATCGGAACCGGAGCGCGACTTCTCCATCGCCTCACGGAACCGGGCATACCCGGCGAGTTCCGAACCATCACCGGCCGTGCGATTACGGGCGGCCCAGCTTCCCCATATCGCGGCACCGAGCGCAGCGAAAAGCGGAATCAGCAACCAGGCGAGTGCTGCCATTACGACCTCCCTACCCCATGAGCGACCGCAACTGACCGATCAGCAGATTAACCATCTGCAGGATCAACGCTCACGGCAGGGGGGCGGTTACGCAAATCGGGGCGGATGACCACCCGATCGGCTTGCACTCAGCAGGCTCCGACCCACTCCTCGGTGCCGTCCGAAAAACGCTGGTGCTTCCAGATCGGCACCTCGTGCTTGAGGTCGTCGATGAGCTTGCGGCACGCCTCGAACGCCTCCGCGCGGTGCGGGCAGGAGACGGCGACGACCACGGCGAGATCGCCCACTTGGAGGTCACCCACTCGGTGGACGGCGGCCAGCGCCCGGACCGGGAATTCCGCTACCACCTTCTCGGCCACCCGGCGCATCTCGTCCTGCGCCGAGGGATGGCAGGAGTAGCCGAGCGCACCGACGTCCTGACCACCGTCGTGGTTGCGCACCGTGCCGACGAAGAGCGCGGTGCCGCCCGCGGCGTCGTCCCCGACGGCCCGGAAGATCTCGTCGACCGACAACGGCGTGTCGCGGATCGCCAGCAGCCGGACGGGGTCGATCGCCGCCTGCTCGCCGCGGTGGTCGTGGGTGGGAGCCATGGGGCCCATGGTGCCGTACCGCACCGACATCCCGGAATAGCGTTTTCCACCGGCGGACCGCCCCTGACCTTGGAGCCTTCTACAGACGGCCCGAACTCCCGCCGGGGCCGTCCCTGATCTCCGGCGGGCACACGACGACGGCCGCGGCAGCCCGTCGAGGCGTCGGGCCGTCCGGCCGCGCCCGGCAGGAGGACGCTCCTGCGCATTGTGCCGCACGGCATCCGGCTCCGCGGGCCGATCCCTCAGGGATCGTGGGACGGCGTCAGATGCGGCGGCGGGCCTTGCGGGCGCGGCGGACCAGGGCGGCGGTGCCGAGCAGCGCCACGGTCGCCCCGGCGGCACCCGCCGCCGTGGCGTCCTTGCGGCCGAGACGGCGCCCAGCAACGGTGTGCCGGCCCTCGACCTCCTCGAGGAGCGCGGCGAGCACCTCCTCGTTGGTCCAGCTCGGGCGCCAGCCCGCGTCGTGCAGCCGGCTCACGCTCACCACCCAGGGGTGCATGGTGTATGCCAGATCACCCGCCGGGGACGGGGTGAGGCCGATCCTGTGCAACCGGGCCGCGGCGCCGAGGGCCACGGCGGAGGGAAGCTCCATCCGACGGACGCCGCTGAGCTCCTCGACCTCCTCCTGTTCCAGCCAGCCGTCGCAGCCGACCGCGAACTCGCCGTCGATCTTCTCCAGCGCCGCGTACTCCAGGGCCGTGACCAGGTCGTCGACGTGGCAGAACTGCCAGGTGGGCCGGGATCCGGCGACGACCAGGAGGCGTGGCGACTCGAAGTAGCGGGTCAGCGCCGTGTCCGTGCCGCCGACCAGGACGGTCGGCCGGACCACGGTCACGTTGAGCCCCGGGTGGGCACGGGGCGCGCGGCGGCCGAGCCGTTCGATCTCCAGGAGGTCGCCCACGCCCGTGGCCTCGGCCGTGGCGCGCAGCTCGGCGTCCTCGGCGAGCGGGATGTCATTGTCGGGCAGCGCCCCGTAGACCATCGCCGAGGTGCACAGCACGACCCGGTGGACGCCCACGGCCGCGGCGGCCGTCAGCACGGTCTGGGTGCCGCGGACGTTGTAGGCGGTACGGGCCGCGGGGTCGGTCTCCAGGTCCAGATCGAGTGCCAGATGCACCACGACATCTGCGCCACGCAGCTTCTCCGCGATCGCGGGGTCCCGGACGTCGAGGATGTGCCAGGTCGCCTCGGAGACGTCTCCGCGACGTTCATCGATGGCGATGACCTGCTTGATCTCCTCGGATGCCGCGAGGCGGGCGGTGAGCAGTTCACCGACGCCGCTCGCGGCACCGGTGACCGCGACGACGGGGCCACGGTTCCTGGAGCGGCTTTTTGCGGGCTCGTCCGCGGTCGAGGGGTCGGACAGGTTTCGCGCTGCGCGAACCTGAGGATCTGGGGAACTCACCGGGCGTCTCCAGCGGTTGTCTTCAGTACGTACCCGAATGACGCGTACGTACCAGGTGGCGTCCATCCTGCCGCAGGCCGGGAGCCGGCGGAGCACTGAGGCCCCGAGCGGACTTTTGGTGTCTACGCTGGATGGTGATGTCGGGCAGTCGCCGTCGGTTCGAGCCGGCGGCCCTACGAGCCGAGGAAACCCGTGAGTGACACCCCATTCGGATTCGGCCTTCCGCCGGAGGAGCCGGAGCACGGCGACGAGGGCAAGAAGAAGGACCCCACCGGAGGTGGGCAGGGTTCGGGCGGGCCGGCGAACCCGTTCGGCTTCGGTCCGGGCGCGGGCGGGGAGAACCCGTTCGCGGCGATGTTCGGCACGATGAACCCCAACGACCTGGGGGCGGCCTTCCAGCAGCTCGGCCAGATGCTGAGCTACGAGGGCGGTCCCGTGAACTGGGACATGGCCAAGCAGATCGCCCGCCAGACGGTCTCGCAGGGCACGTCGGACGGCACCAAGGACGCGAGCGTGGGCCCGTCGGAGCGGTCCGCGGTCGACGAGGCGCTGCGGCTGGCCGACCTCTGGCTGGACGGTGTGACGTCGCTGCCCTCCGGTTCCGTCTCCACCGTGGCGTGGAGCCGCGCGGAGTGGGTCGAGGCGTCGCTCCCCGCCTGGCAGAAGCTGGTCGACCCGGTGGCCGAGCGCGTCGGTCTGGCCATGGGCGATGTGCTGCCCGAGGAGATGCAGGCGATGGCGGGCCCGCTGATCGGCATGATGCGGTCGATGGGCGGCGCGATGTTCGGCCAGCAGATCGGGCAGGCCGTCGGTGTGCTCGCGGGCGAGGTGGTCGGTTCGACCGACATCGGGCTGCCGCTGGGCCCGGCGGGCAAGGCCGCGCTCCTTCCGTTGAACGTCGAGAGGTTCGGCAAGGACCTCAGCGTGCCGCAGGACGAGGTGCGGCTGTATCTCGCCCTGCGCGAGGCCGCCCACCAGCGGCTCTTCGCTCATGTTCCGTGGCTGCGCTCCCATCTGTTCGGCGCCGTCGAGGGGTACGCCCGCGGTATCAAGGTCGACACGAGCAAGCTGGAGGACGTGGTCGGCCAGTTCGACCCGTCGCAGCCCGAGCAGCTGCAGGATGCCCTCCAGCAGGGCATGTTCCAGCCGGAGGACACACCGGAGCAGAAGGCCGCCCTGGCCAGGCTGGAGACGGCGCTCGCACTGGTGGAGGGCTGGGTGGACGCTGTGGTGCACGAGGCCGCGAAGTCCCGTCTGACCTCGGCGGACGCGCTGCGCGAGACCATGCGCAGGCGCCGCGCCTCCGGTGGGCCCGCCGAGCAGACGTTCGCCACGCTCATCGGCCTTCAGCTGCGTCCGCGGCGGCTGCGGGACGCCTCGCGCCTGTGGGCGTCGCTCACGGACGCCCGCGGTCTCGACGGGCGCGACGCCTTGTGGGAGCACCCCGACATGCTGCCGACCGCCCAGGACCTGGACGATCCGGACGGGTTTGTGCACCACGAGCAGCTGGACTTCTCCGAGCTGGACAAGATGCTCGGCGAGGCCGCGAAGGGCCCGCAGAAGCCCGGGGCCGACACGGACGGGGCCGGCTCCGAGGGAACCGGCGACCACGGGAGCGAAGGCAAGGGCGACAGCGACCGGTGAGCCTGTACGACGACGCCGTTCTCGTACTGAAGGAGTACGAGAACCCGCTGGATCCGGCCCAGGAGGCACTGCGCCAGGTCTATCTGGACCATCTGGCAGAGCATCCCGACGGCATGTGGAAGGCCTGCGGAGCCGGACATCTGACAGCCAGCGCACTGGTCGTCGACCCGGAGCGCGGGCGCGTGCTGCTCACCCTGCACCGCAAGCTGAGGATGTGGCTGCAGATGGGCGGCCACTGCGAACGACAGGACACCACGCTGGCCGCCGCGGCGCTGCGCGAGGCCACCGAGGAGTCCGGTATCAGCGGCCTGACCCTGCTGGCGGGCGGCCCGGTGACGCTGGACCGCCATCGGATCCCCGCGCCCTGCCACTGGCATCTGGACGTGCAGTACGCGGCGCTGGCGCCGGCGGGTGCGACGGAGCAGATCAGCGACGAGTCGCTGGACCTGCGCTGGTTCGCGTACGACGAGGTCGCGTCGGTGGCCGACACCTCGGTCGTACGGCTGATGACGCGGGCCCGCGCCGCGCTGGAGCAGCGCCGGTAGCCGCGACATGCGGTACGGGCGAGGGGCTCTCTCCACGGAGACCGCCCCTGGCCCGTACCGGTGCGTCGTGGTCAGTTCCAGGCGTTGTTCTGGTTCTGGCCGTGGGCGCCCTGCTGGCCCATCCCGTACTGCGCACGGATTCCCTGGCCGATCTGGGCGTTCTGCGGGGGCAGCACCTCGCTCGGCTGGACCAGGGCGAAGCCCTGGCCGAGGAAGCTGAGCTCCCAGCCCTCGCCGGTGTTTCCGCGCCGCCGCCAGACGCCCGAGGAGTGCGTCTGGGCCTGCATCTGCACCCGCAGAGAACTGGACCAGGCGACGATCGCGTCGGCGTCGGCGTTGACGTACTTGTCCGGCGTGACCTGCATCATCAGCGGCTGACCGGAGGTCATCAGGGCGACCTTGCCGGTCCCGGAGATGTTGAGCTGGTACTTGCCGGTGCCGGCGATGCCGTACTGGCTGTCCACCGCGATGACCTCGTGATGCAGCCCCGAGTCCAGTGCGAGCACATAGTCGCTGTCGACGGTCAGCCCGTCGTGGTCGACGTCCACCACGTGCACGTACTGCGCGAGGTTGGCGAGGAAGACGGTGCCCTGGCCGGAGCACCGCATGAGATCGAGGCCTTCACCGGTGTGGGCGCGGGAGTGGCTCTGGCCCCGTGACTGGTACTCCCCGTCGAACTCGACCAGTCCCTGGTACGCGACCATGCTGCCCTTGCGGGCCAGGATGTCGTCGTGACCGCCCAGCGTCACCCGGAGCATCTGCTCGTTCTGCAGGACGTAGCGGTCCGCGGACTGCTGTTCGGTGTGGTGGAAAAGCGGACTCTGCATGGTGTCTTCTCGCTCCCCTCAGCCCCGGGCCCGCAGGCGGTCGGTGCTGTCCTCGCTCGGCTGTACGACGACGATGCCCTGACCGGAGAAAGCCATCTGAAATGCCTCGCCGCTGCCGCGGCCGATCAAGGAGGCCGCCTTGAAGCTGCGCTTGCCCTTCACCTTGAGGTTCGGGGACCAGGCCACCAGCGCGTCGGGGTCGACATACGTCTCGTCCTCGCCGCTGCCGCAGTTGACGACGACAGGGGTTCCGCGCGAGGTCAGGGCGACCCAGCCGGTGCCCGAGACGGACACGTTCCACAGGCCCTGGCCGGCGAACTTGGCCATCCCCTTGACGCGCTCGACGCCCCACTGGAGCTGGGCGTCGAAGGCGAGGACGTTCGTGCCGTTGACCGACAGCGCCTCATTGTCGAGGTGAACCACCACGACATGGGCACCGTAGTCGGCCAGGTACAGCAGTCCGTCCCCGCTGCACTTCATGAGCGGGGCACCCTCACCGGTGATCCAGTCACGGGCGATCTGACGTACGGCGGGCGGATTCGGTTCGTACTGGATGAATCCCTCGTACGCGACCATCGAGCCCACCCGGGCGAGAAGGTCCTGACCCGTGGCCATGGCCACCTTCAGCATGGCGCTGCCGTGATTCTCCATACGGGCTGTGACGGGTGCGGGGGCGTACCCCGCGAGCTGCTGGTTCATTCCTCGGCTTCCTCAGACCTCGTACGGCTGGACGACGATGAAGTTGCCCGGGGCGCCCCGGAACTGAAGGTTCACCGACTCCCCGCTGTGTCCCGGGTAGGCGTTGTAGCGCAGCCGCACCTGGCTGGAGACGATGACCTGCGACGCGGCGGACCAGGCCACGATCGCGTCGCTGTCGGCGAAGGTCGTGGGCGTCACGGGCAGAACGACCGGAGTGCCGTGCGTCATCACCACGACCGTGCCGGTTCCCTGGAAGAGCATCGTGAACAGCGCGCCGCCCGGGATGCCGTGCCCTTCGATCCTCCGCACCTCGTACTGAAGGGACTCGTCGAAGGCGAGGACACGCTCGGCGGAGACGCAGATGCTGTCGCCCTGCAGCTCGATGGGGTGCAGATGGGCGCTGTCCTCCGCGAGGAAGATCTGGCCGCGGCCGGTGCAGCGCATGAGCTGCATCTCCTGGCCCGTGGCGTTCCCGACGATCCGACCGGCGAAGCCCGCTCCCTTGTAGCCGAAGTCGACCTTGCCCTGGTACATGACCATGCTGCCCTGACGGGCCAGGACGGGGGCGCCGTCCTCCCCGAGATCGACACGCACCAGTTGCTTGTTCTGCGCCGTCCAGCGCCGGCCCGTCGGCACCTCCTTGTAGAGGTTGGCGGCCGCTTGAAGTCCGCCACCGGACTGCGGCACACCTTGCGGAACCCCCGGGGCCATGCCGGGGGGCTGCTGCCCGTACGGAGCCGGAGCCGACCGGCCGTAGGGCGCGGGCGCCGGCTGGCCGTACGGGGCGGGCGCGGGCTGGCCGGGACCCTGACCGAACTGCGGTTGCCCGCCCGGTCGTCCGTACGGCGCGGGCGCGGGTGCGGGCGGCGGAACGGTGCCGCCCTGCGGTGCCATGGGGGCCATCGGCGCCGCCATCGTCGGCGCGTTGTGGATCTGTTGCTGCGGGACGGGCGCGGGTGCGGGGGCGCCGAAGGACGGGGCCGGCTGCGGAGCTTGGGGCGCCTGCGGTGCGGCGGGGACACCGAAGGACGGGGCGGGCGCCGGTGCGGCGGTCTGGGTGGGCGGCGCGAACGACGGGACGGCGGCCGGCGGCTGAGGTGCGGCCGGCTCCTCCTCGGCGACCTCGCCACCGAAGTTCTTCAGCAGCGCTTCCAGACCACCGTCGAAACCCTGCCCGACGGCGGCGAACCGCCAGACGTCCTTCAGATAGAAGTCGCCCAGCATCACCGCGCGCTCGGTGGTGAACTCCGAACCGGTGAAGGCGTACCTGACGACCTCTTCGCCGCCCGCGACGATTCGGATGTATCCGGGACCGACCTGGGACATCTGGCCGGCGCCGTCGACCGTGGCGGTGAACGACAGCTTGTGGATGTTCGCCGGAATGCGGTCCAGGGTGACGCGGAACGACTCGGTGTCACCGGCCTGGGCTCCGAGGAGCTGAATGGACTCCTCGGGCGATTTAGGCTGATTGAAGAAGATGAAATACCGGTCGTCGGAGAGCTGCTCATTGGCATCCAGCCCGAAGCAGCTGATGTCAAAGGTCAGTCCCGGGCCGGCGATCTGCACACCTACGTACAGGTCCGTCCCCGGCGTGAGATCGCTGATCTTGGCCTTGTGGCCGCGTTGGAATTCCCTGGCCATGCGTAACGACCGTCCCCCATCCCGAATGTGAATGCGTCGCGCCAGGCTAACCGCAATCTCCGGCCTTGGGCCAAGCCGGTACACACCCGGTACAGAATCGCCGAACGTCACTCCCCGCGTGCGGCGGGCAGATGCGGCAGCCGGTCGGCCGCCACCACGCCCTCCAGGTAGCCGCGGGCGCGTTCGGTGCGCGGATACGCCTCCAGCAGCCGCCAGAAGCGTGGACCGTGGCCGGGGACGAGCAGATGGGCCAGTTCATGGACCAGTACGTAGTCGACGACGTACTCGGGCATGCCCTGCAGCCGGTGCGACAGCCGGATGCTGCCCTCCGCCGGGGTACAGGATCCCCACCGGGTGTTCTGATTGGTCACCCAGCGCACCGACACGGGTCTGGCCCGGCCCTCGAAATACTGGGCGGACAACCGCTCGGCCCGCTCGGCGAGTTCGCTGTCGCCGAGGACGCGTTTGCTCTCCTGGGCCGCGAGTTTGTCGAGCATCACGTTCACCCACCGCTGCTCCTCGGCCGCCGACATCCGGGCGGGGATGAGCACGATGGTGCGGTTCCCCTCCCTGTACGCGGAGACCGTTCTGCTGCGGCGGTCGCTCCTGCGGACCTCGACCGCGCTCGTTGCCGAGGCGCGGGGCGGACGGTCTGCCGCGCTGCGCTGATGGGTTCCGGCGCTGCGCGCGCGGGACTCCCCGGCGATTCCGGGTGACGGGTCGGCGGGCACGCCACGACGTTACCCGGTGTCAGTGGGGGAAGTCCCGCCTCCGGGACGGTTCGCGCGTGATCCGCTCCGCGGCATGCACCATTTGAACGACTAATACCCCACACCTGTGGATAACTTTCTGCACGTTTCGACGGCTGCCTGCATTCTGACAACGGATCTCGCGATGATCCGGACACAGCCCACGCACAGAGATCAAGGAACACAGACCGGGGGAAGCCGTGTATCCGATGTTGAAGCCCGCACTGCGCCGTGCCTGGCGCGGCCGAGGCACCGTGCAATTCGGGGTGACACCCGCTCATGCGGTCAAGCTCGGTCCGATGGATATCGCCACGGGCTGTTTTCTGGAACTGCTCGACGGTACGCGCGGTCTTCCGCTGCTACGCGAAGAAGCGCGGGCACTGAACATGTCTGACCATCAAATGGACACGTTGGTGCAGCGCTTGACGGCCGCCGGCCTGATCGACGACGTGCGGTCCGCCGGCCCCGAGATCGATGCGCTGCGGAAGCGGTCCGGTGTCCTGGAGCGGCACCGCCCCGATCTGGCGTCGCTCTCCGTCGTCCATCCGGAGCCGGGCGGCGGGATGCGGCGGCTGGCCGCCCGCCGGGCGATGCGGGTCCAGGTGCGGGGCGCCGGGCGGGTCGGTGCCGCGATCGCGGCGGTGCTGTCCGGTTCCGGAGTGGGCCGGGTGGAGGTGCTGGACGGCGGGCACACGGAGCCGTGGGACGTCTCACCCGGCGGGCTGCCACCGGCAGCGGTCGGGGAACGCAGGGACACCGCCGCCCGGCAACTGGTGCGCAGGGCCGCCGCCGGTTCGGCTCCTCGGGAAGCGGAGGCGGCGGCTTCCTCCGCGGGTGGCGAGCCGGGACTCTCGCTGATCGTGGTCGCCCCTCGCGACGGGCTCGGGGTGTACGTCCCCGACCCGCGCACGGCCGAACCCTGGATCACTTCGGGAACACCCCATCTCTATGCCGGAGTGATGGAGGCGACGGGAGTGGTCGGGCCCCTGGTCCTGCCCGGTGGTACGGCATGCGCGGGCTGTCTGGCGCTGGATCGTGCGGACGGGGACGAGCAGTGGACCAGGATGCTGTCCCAGTGGCAGTCCGGGCGGCGCACCGCCGTGCAGGCCTGTGATCTGGCGCTGGCGACGGCGGTGGCAGGCCTCGCGGCCGCGCATGCGCTGTCGTTTCTGGACGGGGAGCTGCCCGCCAGTACGGGCACCCGGTGGGAAGCGGCGCTGCCGCTGTTGGACTGGCGGTCCGAGCGGATCCCGGCGCACCTCGACTGCTCCTGCGGAGCAGCGGCTGGGCACACTGAGAGGGAGCGCGCCTCCGTGGTCGACGCGGCGCACGACACAATGGCCGGGTAACCGCCGCACGCGGTACGGCAGTCTGGGATTTGGAGGGGCTCATGTCTGATCTTCCCCGGAAAGCGGTCACCCGTACCGCCAAATTGGCCGCCCTGCCACTGGGCTTCGCCGGGCGCGCCACGTGGGGTCTGGGCAAGCGGATCGGTGGGAAGTCGGCGGAGCTGGTCGCCCGGGAGGTGCAGCAGCGCACCGCGGATCAGCTCTTCAAGGTCCTGGGCGAGTTGAAGGGCGGGGCGATGAAACTGGGTCAGGCCCTGTCCGTCTTCGAGTCGGCGCTGCCGGAGGAGGTCGCCGGACCTTACCGGGCGGCGCTCACGAAACTGCAGGAAGCCGCGCCGCCCCTGCCCAGCGCCACGGTGCACGCGGTACTGGAGGAACGGCTCGGCGAGGACTGGCGGGAACTGTTCCTCGAATTCGAGGACAAGCCGTCGGCCGCCGCCTCGATCGGTCAGGTGCACCGGGCGGTGTGGCACGACGGTCGGGACGTGGCGGTGAAGGTGCAGTATCCGGGCGCCGGAGAGGCGCTGCTCTCGGATCTGACTCAACTCAGCAGGTTCGCACGGCTGCTCGGCCCGTTGGTCCCCGGTATGGACATCAAGCCGCTCATCACGGAGCTGCGCGACCGGGTCGCGGAGGAACTGGACTACGAACAGGAGGCACGGTCACAGCGTCACCATGCCGAGGAGTTCGCCGCCGACCCGGATGTCGTGATCCCCGGTGTGGTGCACCAGTCCGATCAGGTGCTGGTGACGGAGTGGATGGACGGTGTTCCGCTGGCCGACGTGATCGCGGACGGCACGCCCGAGCAGCGGGACCGGGCCGGTCAGTTGCTGGCGCGCTTTCTCTTCTCGGGGCCCGCGCGCACCGGTCTGCTCCACGCGGACCCGCATCCGGGCAACTTCCGGCTGCTGCCTCCGGACGAGGAGGCCGGCGAGGACGGGCAGTGGAGGCTCGGAGTGATGGACTTCGGCACGGTGGACCGGCTGCCGGGCGGCCTGCCGCAGACCATCGGGAACTCTCTGCGGCTGACGCTGGCGGGTGAGGCGGTGACGGTGTACGAGCTCCTGCGCGGGGAGGGATTCGTCAAGGACTCGATCGACCTCGACCCGGATGCGGTGCTCGACTATCTCCTCCCGATCATCGAGCCCGCTCAGGTCGAGGAGTTCACCTTCACCCGGAGCTGGATGCGCAATCAGGCGGCGCGGATCGCAGACCCCCGCTCCCCCGCACACCAGTTGGGCAAACAGCTGAATCTGCCGCCCGCCTATCTGCTGATACATCGGGTGACGCTGAGCACGATCGGGGTGCTGTGCCAGCTGGGTGCGACGGTACGGCTGCGCGACGAACTCGAATCCTGGCTCCCGGGGTTCCTGATCGAAAATCAGCAAGAGTCCGTGATCGAGGAGTTGGCGGGCGACGGGGCGGTCGGCGCGTAGGCGGTCGGCATCTGGCGCGGAGCCCGGGGCATCACGCCGTCGCATGACTGATTCGGGGTCTTGCCCCGGCTGTGCCGCCCCGGCGGTCCCGTCCCTGAGCGGCACCCCTTCGGCTGTCACCACCCGGCGTCACCACCAGGCGGAGTCGAGACGGCTCTCGATGGCTCTGATGTGGGTGCGGGCACACTTCTCGCAGAAGTACTGGCGCCTGCCGTTCTCCACGGAGCAGATCCAGGTCGGCGGTGCGGTCTCGCTGTCGGTGGAGGTGTCGCACAGAGCACACGTGATCTCTGCTGCGTCCCTGCGCGCGACTTGCTGAATCCGGTGATGAGTCTCCTCGTCCACCTCGTGACGATAACTCCGTCGCCGCTGTGCCGCGCGGCACCACACAGCACGACCGCGGGGCCGGTCCGTCCGGACCGGCCCCGCGGAAGGGGTACTGACTGTGGGTACTGTCTGCTGCCGGGCAGAGCGGCTGCCCGGCAACGGGTGCTGCTGGAGTTCGGCCTGACTAGTGCATGACCGCCATGGCCAGCGCACGGCGGGCGCGCATCGAGGCGCGCTCAGCCCGGCGCTGCATCCGGCGCGCGGCGACCAGGCGTACGGCCTGGCGTTGCGTGTCGGCTTCCCGCAGGCGGTCGTGCATATGCGCACGCGCCAGGGCTTCTGGGATGAGTTGCATCTCGCGGGTCCTGTTCTGACGCGAGTCGTTCGCGCCGATGATGGTGGCGTTCGGTGTTGCGGAGCCGACGGGCTCATTCGTGGGGACGGACATCGGGGCCTGGTTTCGGGGATCGTGGGTGTGGGGACGGTCGATGGTTCCGACGCGCTTCATGGGTTTGGGGGCCGTGGCCCCCAGTCCGGCGATCACGCCGCGACCGGGTTCTTGCGCGGACGACCACGCGGCCGCTTGCGAGCGACGACGACGCCCTGGATGAAGAGCTCACCGCCCCAGACGCCCCAGGGCTCCCGGCGCTCCTTGGCGCCGGCGAGGCACGCCTCGACGAGCGGGCAGGTGCGGCAGAGGGACTTGGCGTACTCGACGTCGGCCGGCGACTCGGCGAAGAAGACCTCCGGGTCGTAGGAGCGGCAGGGCACGGGCACGCCGAGGTTCTCGATGGCGTCGTCGAGCGCGGTGAGCGCGGTGAGCGCGGTGAGGGGGGTCAAGGCGGAGTCCTCCGTGAGGCCGGGCGGCGGGATCGTGTCGGAAGGCGGTACGGACGGGGCGTGCGCTTCGAGTTGCACGGTGGGTGGTGTCCTCGTCTGGTCGTTCCGGCCTGTTGGCCGGGGGGCGGCTGGTACCGGGTGTTGCTTGTCCCGAGGCTCCTTCTCGCCGTCTCGTCCGTTTGGACAAAACAAAAGGGCCGCGGATCCCGAGTGGGGTTCCGCGGCCCTGAAGGCGCCGGCCTGATGACAAATCAGGCTGGATCACTCCAGGGTTCAGGCCCACGGAAGGCCCACATCGTGTGGTGCGTCATCTGCTTCTTGGCGCCGGATTCCGCTCCTGCACCGACGGCCGCAAAGGCATAGGCCTGGGCCTGTCCCTTCGCTACTGCTGCTGCCGGTGCCTGGGTCGGTCGCTCATTGCGCTCCTGCACGGGGAGGCTCGACAGGGACAGCGGGCTGACGGCGGAAATGCCGGACATACCGGTGCCACGCAGCGAGGACTTCGAAGAGCAGGCGAGGCCGAGCGAGCAGGCGGAGACGACCGAGAGATCGGTCATTTTGTTGGTCTTGATGATGCTGATCACTTCAATCGCCTCCTCTCGGCGTCTCGGGGGACCGGCGGGCCGATCCTACGTATTCGGATAAGTACAGCACAGGGCCAGGGCTTCAGAGAAGTCGCTGTTCCCGTGGTTAAGAACCTATGGTGATGACTGGGGCGGGCGCAAACTATTTTTTCGACGAGTTTTTCTCACACCTCGTCAACGTCGTCCGCGAGCTCGTCATCCACCGTCTCACCTGCGCAAATGGCGAGTACCGCGGTTCCGAAGCGGCCCAGCTTCCGCGCGCCGACGCCGGAGATACCGGCCAGCTCACCCGCGCTGCCCGGCACCGCCTCGGCGATCGCCATCAGTGTCTTGTCCGTGAACACGCAGTACGCGGGCTGACCGATCTCCTTCGCCCGGACCGCCCGCCAGTCGCGCAGTCGCTCGTACAGCGCCTCGTCCATGTCGGAGGGGCAGTCGTCGCAACGCATCAGCTTCATCTCGCCCGCGTCGGTCAGGGTCTTGCCGCAGACCCGGCACCGGGCAGGGCCACGCCGACCGCGCTTGGCGACCGGGCCGGGGCCCCGTTCGATTCCGCCGCCACCAGCCGTGCCTCGCGCACCGAGCGGCACGGAGCCGGGGCGCAGTCCGCTGAGGAACCGGCTCGGGCGCCTTCCGGCGCGGCCGCCGGGCGAGCGGGACAGCGACCATGACAGCGAGAGGTGGAAGCGGGCGCGTGTGACGCCGACGTACAGCAGTCGGCGCTCCTCCTCGATCTGCTCGTCGGTCTTGGCGTAGGTGATCGGCATCATGCCCTCGGTCAGCCCGACCAGAAAGACCGCGTCCCATTCCAGGCCCTTCGCCGAGTGCAGCGAGGCGAGAGTGACCCCCTGGACCGTGGGGGCGTGCTGGGCGGCGGCGCGCTCGTCCAGCTCCGCCACCAGATCGGAGAGCGTCGCGCCCGGCTTGGCCCGTTCGAAGTCCTCGGCGAGGCGGACCAGCGCGGCCAGGGACTCCCAGCGGTCCCGCACCGCCCCGGATCCCGCAGGCGGCTCCGTGGTCCACCCCTTGGTGGAGAGCACCGCGCGGACCTCCGCCGGCAGCCCCTCCGCGTCGTCGAGCAGGGAGTCGTTGCCCCCTGCGCGGGCCGCGCCGCGCAGGGCGACGCCCGCTTCGCGCACCTCC
The DNA here is from genome assembly GCF_044740965.1 of Streptomyces sp. NPDC088252. Classification (NCBI taxonomy): domain Bacteria; kingdom Bacillati; phylum Actinomycetota; class Actinomycetes; order Kitasatosporales; family Streptomycetaceae; genus Streptomyces; species Streptomyces sp. NPDC088252. The sequence goes on from NZ_JBIURS010000012.1 coordinate 114,477, forward strand.
GCCCGTTCGAAGAAGCGCTCCGCTCCGCGCAGCTGGTACGGCACGCCCGCGTCGGCCAGGGCCTGTTCGTAGACCTCGGACTGGGAGTTGACCCGGTAGAGCACGGCGATCTCGCCGGCCGGGACTCCCGCGGCGATCAGATCGCGGATGCGGCGCGCGGTGCCCTCCGCCTCCGCGGGCTCGTCCGCGTACTCCGTGTAGACGGGTTCGGGGCCGGGTTCGCGCTGCGAGACCAGTTCCAGCCGGTGGTCGGCGGCCCGGCCGCGGGCCTGGCCGAGGAGTCCGTTGGCCAGATGGACGACCTGGGGGGTGGAGCGGTAGTCCCGGACCAGCTTGACCACCGTCGCGTTGGGGTGGCGGGTGCGGAAGTTCAGCAGGTGGTCGGGGGTTGCTCCGGTGAAGGAGTAGATCGTCTGGCTGGCGTCACCCACGACGCACAGGGTGTCCCGGTCGCCGAGCCAGAGGTCGAGCAGCCGCTGCTGGAGAGGACTGACGTCCTGGTACTCGTCGACGACGAAGTGCTGGTACTGACGGCGGACGTGATCCGCGATGTCGTGGCGGTCCTGAAGGATGGCGACGGTCAGCAGCAGCACGTCCTCGAAGTCGATCACCGAGCGGTCGCGCTTCAGCTGCTCGTACATCGCGTAGATCTGGGAGATCTCGGCCGGGTCGCGCGGGGCGTCCCGCTGGACCTTGGCGACCACGGCCGGATAGTCCGCGGGCACGGTCTGCGTGACTTTGGACCACTCGATCTCGCTGGTGACATCGCGCAGCTCGTTGCGGTCGAGCCGGATGCGGCAGCGGGCCGCGGCCTCGGCGACCAGCTGGACCTTGCGCTCCAGCAGCCGGGGCAGGTCGCCACCGACCGCCTTCGGCCAGAAGTACTGGAGCTGGCGCAGGGCGGCGGAGTGGAACGTCCGCGCCTGCACCCCGCCCGCGCCGAGCTGGCGCAGCCGTCCCCGCATCTCGCCCGCGGCCCGGTTGGTGAACGTGACGGCGAGCACGCTCGTCGGCTGAAGTATTCCGGCGCGCACTCCGTAGGCGATGCGATGGGTGATCGCACGCGTCTTGCCCGTACCGGCTCCGGCCAGCACACACACCGGGCCGTGCAGGGCCATGGCGACCTCGCGCTGCTCGGGGTCCAGGCCGTCGAGCACGGCGTCGGCCGACTCGGGGACCTGTGGGAAGAGGGAGGAATGCGTTGCTGCTGTCACCCCGCCATGCTGCCAGGTCGCAAGAGGCCGGTGCGAAGGTTGTCCACAGGGGGGCAGCGTCTGTCGTACCAACGGCCTGGCGCACGATGGAGAGTGGATCAGCGAGCGGCGTCATGCGGCTTCGGATCCGAGGCGGCGGAGGGAGGCGACGCGGAGCGTCGTCGACCGACGACCACGCCGGAGGCGAAGTCGCATGACGCCGGGAGCCCGCTCGCCATCGTGCACCAGGCCGTAATGCGGGAGTGGCGGTCCCCTGCGGGAACGAGGGTCCCGTACGGGGGTGGCAGTCCCGAGCAGGAGAGTGGCTGTGCGGTACGAGGGCCGCGGTGCGGGATACGAAGGCGGCGGCCCCGGACACGGGGGTTGTGGTCCTCGACACGAAGGTGGCGGTTCGATGCCAGGGGCCGGTCCGCCGTGCGACAGAGGGGCGGCAGCGGGAATGGTGGTCGGCTCGCGTACGTTCCCTTTCCGTGCGGCGACGCACTTTCCAGCTTCTCCGCGTGACGGATGAGATGGATGAGTCAGACGACAGGTCTGAGAAGACCGATGAGACAAGGGAGCGCGAAGCATGCCGGGCACTGTGACGATGTACAGCACCACGTGGTGCGGCTACTGCCGTCGGCTCAAGGGGCAGATGGACCGCGAGGGCATCGCCTACAACGAGATCAACATCGAGCAGGACCCGGAGTCCGCCGCTTTCGTCGAGAAGGCCAACGGGGGCAACCAGACGGTTCCCACCGTCCTGGTGGTCGGCTCCACGGGCGTCGAGGCCGTCATGACGAACCCGTCCCTGGCCCAGGTCAAGCAGGCGCTGGCCGCCTGACCCGCTCCGCGGTACGGGAACGCCCTCTCCGGTCGAGCAGTACCGGAGAGGGCGTTCCCGTATCTCGTGAGCCGTCCGTCGGCCGATGCCGACCGGCGCGTCAGCCGACGGCGCCCGGCTTCGGGAGCGGCTTGCCGTACCAGAGTTCGATCAGGCGGGCCGCGATCGAGATGCCGTACGGGGGCATGATCTCGCCCGACTCGAAGGCCGCCGTCAGGTCCTCGCGGGAGAACCAGCGGGCCTCCTCGATCTCCTCGCCGTCGACATTGATCTCGGAGGAGGTCGCCCGCGCCATGAAGCCCAGCATCAGGCTGGACGGGAACGGCCAGGGCTGGCTGGCGATGTACTCGACCTCGCCGACCGTGACGCCCGCTTCCTCGAAGACCTCGCGGGCCACGGACTGCTCGATCGACTCCCCCGGCTCGACGAAGCCCGCGAGCGTCGAGAAACGGCCCTCGGGCCAGTGCACCTGGCGGCCCAGCAGGGCGCGGTCCTGCTCGTCCGTCACCAGCATGATGACCGCGGGGTCCGTCCGCGGGTAGTGCTCGGCGCCGCAGGCCGGACAGCGCCGGATGTGGCCGGCCGCCGCGATGACCGTGCGCTCGCCGCAGCGGGAGCAGAAGCGGTGCAGGCGCTGCCAGTTCTCCAGGGCCACCGCGTGCACCATCAGGCCCGCGTCGCGGGGGCCGAGCAGCAGTCCGGCCTCGCGCAGACCCGCCGGGCGGGCCGGCTGGTCCATGCGACCGGGCAGGGAGTCCTTCTGGAGCGCGAAGTAGCTGACGCCGTCCTCGTCGGTGCCGAGGAAGTAGCGGTGGGTCTCGGTGACCGGGGCCTCGAAGGCCGGGGTCATGACGATCTCCGTACCGCCGTCGGCCGTGTCGTCGATCAGCACCTGCCCACCGGAGACGACGAACACACGGGTGGTCGGGTGGCTCCAGGCGGCGGACAGCCACGCCTCGTCGAGACGGTGGTGCGCCGCGCGGTCGATGCCGCTGGGCGCGGTGAGACCGATGGGCCGGTCTGCGGTGGCGTTGTCGAAGGTGCTCACAGGTGCTTCCTACTCCCCCGGGATGGATCGGGTGTTCAGAGGATTCAGCGGAGTGCGACGGCCAGCTCGCCCCAGAGGTGGGCGGTTGTCCGCACGCCCTTGAGCAGAAGGTCGAGTTCGACCTTCTCGTTGGGAGCGTGCCAGCCGTCGGACGGTACGGAGATACCCAGGAAGAGGACGGGAGCGCCGAGCACGTCCTGCAGGTCGGCGGCGGGCCCGGAGCCTCCTTCGCGGGTGAAGAGGATCTTCTGGCCGAAGGCCCGTCCCATGGCGCGGGCCACGGCCCGCAGGGCCGGGTGGTCCAGCGGTGTCAGACAGGGGCGGGTGGCGGGCGCGAAGGTGATCCGGTGACGGACACCGGCCGGGACCTGTGCCTCGGCCCAGGCTCGTACGACCTGCTGGACGTGATCGGGGTCCTGGCCGGCGACCAGCCGGAAGCTGATCTTCACGAGGGCGGAGGAGGGGATGATCGTCTTGCTGCCGGCGCCCTGGTAGCCGCCGCCGATGCCGTTGACCTCGGCGGTGGGGCGGGCCCAGACGCGTTCCAGCGTGGAGTAGCCGGCCTCGCCCGACGCCGCCCGAGACCTGGCGGTACGCAGCCAGGTGGCCTCGTCGAAGGGCAGTTCGGCGAAGAGCGCGCGCTCGGTGTCGCTGAGTTCCGTCACGCCGTCGTAGAAACCGGGGATCGCGACCCGGCCGTCCGCGTCGTGCAGGGCGGCGACGAGCCGGGCCACGGCGGTCGCCGGGTTGGGGACGGCGCCGCCGAACGAACCGGAGTGGATGTCCTGCTCGGGGCCGTGCAGCTCGATCTCGCACTCGGCGAGGCCGCGCATGCCCGTGCAGACCGTAGGGGTCCTCTCGTCCCACATGCCGGTGTCGGAGACGATCACCGCGTCGGCGGTGAGCCGGGCGGCCCGTTCTTCGACCAGCGCGCGGAAGTTCGGGGAGCCTGACTCCTCCTCGCCCTCGATCAGCAGCTTGAGATTGACGGCGGGGGTGGTGCGACCGGTGGTGGCAAGGTGGGCCCGCACACCGAGGGTGTGGAAGAACACCTGCCCCTTGTCGTCGGCGGCGCCCCGCCCGTACATGCGGCCGTCGCGGATCACCGGCTCGAACGGGTCGGTGTCCCAGCCGTCCTCACGTGCGGCGGGCTGCACGTCGTGGTGCCCGTAGACGAGAACGGTCGGGGCGTCCGGGTCTTCGGACGGCCACTCGGCGAAGACCGCGGGTGCGCCGGGCGTCTCCCAGATCTCGCTGACCGGGAAGCCTGTCTCCTTGAGCTTGGCGGACAGCCACTCGGCGCTGCGTCGCACGTCCCCGTCGTGGACCGGCTGGGCGGATACGGACGGGATGCGCAGCCAGTCGGCGAGGTCGTCGAGGAAGGCTGTGCGGTGCTGCTCGGTGTACGTACGGACGGCGCTGTCCGGGGTGTCGCTCATGGCCTTGAGCCTAGTGCCTCGCCCAGCGGGGTCCGCCCGCCCGCGGTGACCCGGCCTACCCCGTGGGAGGCGGCTCGTCCAGCAGGATCCGCTCCAGCTCCGCCCGGCCCGGGAGACGGACGGGGCGGACGGTCTCCCCGCTGCGTACGTACAGGAACGTGGCGGTGACATCGGTGAGCGGGAGGTTGTGCAGTTCCGCCCAGGCCAGGCGGTAGACCGCGAGCTGGAGGGGGTCGGCGGTATGGGCGCGGGTGGTCTTCCAGTCGACGATCTCGTAGGTGTCCCCGGTGCGGTACACCGCGTCGATACGGCCCCGGATCACCCGGCCGGCCAGGGTGATCTGGAACGGCGTCTCCACGCGGTACGGGGTGCGGCGGGCGTAGGGGGTGCGCTCGAAGGCCTCCTTGAGTGCGGCGAGGTCGCGCTCGTCGGCGATCTCGGCATCGCTCTCGTCTCCGCCCGGAAGTTCGTCCGGCCCGAGCATGGGCAGTGGCAGCTCCTCGAAACGGGACTCCACCCAGGCATGGAAGCGGGTGCCGCGGCGGGCCGCGGGCTGCGGGGGCCGGGGCATGGGCCGGGCCAGTTCCTGGGCGAAGCCGTCGGGGTCGTCGGCCAGGCGCAGCAGCTGCGTGGCGGAGAGGGACGCGGGTACGAGGACGTCGCGCACGGTGGCGCGGGCGCGGCGCAGTTCGCCGGTGAGTGCGTCGAGGTCGCGGTCCCAGGAGGCGAGCGTGCGGGACTCCTCGGGGGTGAGGCGGCTGTCCTCGGCGGGCTCGGGGGCGCGGGCGGCCGGGACGTGTGATGCGGGGGCGGGGGGCTGGGCGGGGGTGGGAATGGGGAGACGAACGGGGGCGGGGAACGGCGGGGCAGCGGTCCGTGGGGGCTCCGTCGACAGTGCGTCCCAGTCGTCGGCGTCGTCGGGGAACGCCTCGCTGTCGGGAAACGGGGCGTCGTCGGGGAACGCCTCGTCGTCGTAAGGGCCGTCATACGGACCCGGGACGTCGGGCGACGCCTCGTACGCGTCCGGCACGCCCCCCGACGCGGCCAGTGCCTCCAGATGTGCCATCACCGTGTCCGCGGCGGCCCGGCGGCGGGTCAGCGCGATGCCGTCAAGCGGAAGCGGCCACGCCCGGTCGGCCTCCTTCTCGGCGAGCGCCGGGTTCTCCTCGTCCTCGGCCGGTTCGTCCGCCCAGGCCTCGATCTCGCCGTGTCCGGCCGCGCAGTGCTCGTACAGCGCGTGCAGGAAGTCGGACGGGCCGCGCGGCTTCTTCTGGGTCGGGCCCCACCAGTGGCCGGAGCCGAGCAGCAGACCGCGGGGCCTGGTGAAGGTGACGTATCCCAGGCGGAGCTCCTCGGTGTGCTGGTGCTCCTTCATCTCCTCCTTGAACCCCTTGAGCCCCTTGGCGTCCCAGGAGTGGATGACGGGAAGGGTGGCACTGTCCCCGCGCAGCGCGTGCGGAAGGACCTTGGACTGGGACGTCCAGGCGTCGCGGGACTGGCTGCTGGGGAACTGGCCGGTGACCAGTCCCGGCACCGCGACGACATCCCACTCCAGGCCCTTGGACTTGTGGGCGGTGAGGACCTTGACGGTGTTCTCCCCGCCGGGCAGGGCGTTGTCCAGGCCCTTCTCGTACTGGACGGCGGTCCGCAGGAAGCCCAGGAACGCGAGGAGGGTGGCCTCCCCGTCGACGGCGGCGAAGCGGGCCGCGACGTCCAGGAAGTTGGCGAGGGTCTCTCGGCGGCGGGCGGCCAGGGCGTGCGGCGACGCGGAGAGCTCGACCTCGAGGCCGGTGGTGGCGAGGACGCGGTGCAGCACGTCCATGAGGGGGTCGGCCAGCGAGCGGCGCAGGTCGCGCAGTTCGGCGGCCAGGCGGGCGAAGCGGATGCGGGCCTCGGTGGAGAACGGAAGGCCGTCGTCCTCTCCTCCGCCCGATTCGAGAAAGGTGTCCAGTGCGTCGGCGAGCGAGATCACCTCGGCGGGATCGATGCCTTCGACTGCCTCGGCGAGGCGGCGGTCGGGGTCGAAGCCGTCCTCGTCGCCGTGGGCCGCGCGGTGGACGAGGAGGCGGGCGCGACGGCCGAGGAGTGCCAGGTCGCGGGGGCCGATCCGCCAGCGCGGGCCGGTGAGCAGCCGGACCAGGGAGGCATTGGCGCCGGGGTCCTGGAGCACCTCGCAGACCGCGACGAGGTCGGCGACCTCGGGCAGGTGCAGCAGCCCGGACAGGCCGACGACCTCGACCGGAATGTCACGGGCCACCAGCGCGGCCTGGATCTCCGGGAAGTCGCCCGCGGTGCGGCACAGGACGGCGATCTCACCGGGCGCCTTTCCGGTCCTGACGAGGTGGGCGATCGAGTCGGCGAGCCAGTCGAGCTCCTCGGTGTGGGTACGCAGGAGGGCGCAGCGGACGGTGCCGTCCCGTTCGGCACCGGGGGCGGGACGCAGCGCCTCGACGCCCTCGTGCATGGCACGCAGGGGTGCGGCCAGACCGTTGGCGAGGTGGAGGAGCCGGCCGCCGCTGCGACGGTTCTCGCCGAGGGAGTAGCGGGTGGCGGGGGTTCCGTCGGCGTGCGGGAAGTGGAGCGGGAAGTCGTCCAGGTTGGCCACGGAGGCGCCGCGCCAGCCGTAGATCGCCTGACAGGGGTCACCGACGGCGGTGACGGCGTGGCCGGTCCCCGCTGCTTCGGCGGTCCGTGCCCCGGCCGCGGTCTCCGCCGTCCGCGCCTCCGCCCCTCCGGTCGGCGCCTGGGTGGCCTCCGTCCCAGAACCGGAACCGGAGCCGGGGCGTCGGCCGAAGAGTGCGGAGAGCAGCAGGCGCTGGGCGACCGAGGTGTCCTGGTACTCGTCGAGCAGGACGACCCTGAATTCTTCGCGCAGGATCGCGCCGACCTCCGGGCGGGTGAGGGCCAGCTCGGCCGAGAGCGCGATCTGGTCACCGAAGTCGAGGAGGTCACGGCTCTTCTTGGCCTCGCGGTAGCGCCGGGTCAGCTGCAGCAGCTCACGACGGGCCTGCGCGGTCTCGGGGATCTTGCGCAGTTCGGCGTTGGTGAGCCGGGCCGATTCGAGCGTGCGGAGCAGGTCGGTGTCGTACTCCGCGAGCTGTTCGGGTCGCACGAGATGCTCGGCCAGTTCGGCGTCGAGGGCCAGCAGATCGCTGACCAGGGTGGGGAACGACCTGGTCAGGGCCGGATACGGGCCGGGGGCCTCGCGCAGCACGCGGGCGGCGAGCTGGTAGCGGGTGGCATCGGCCAGGAGGCGGGTGGTGGGTTCGAGCCCGATGCGGAGCCCGTGCTCGGTGAGGAGCCGGCCGGCGAACGCGTGGTAGGTGGAGATGCTGGGCTCGCCCGGGGGGTTGTCCGGGTCGACGGCGTCCGGATCGGTGACCCCTGCCGCGATCAGGGCCTTGCGGACGCGCTCGGCGAGCTCCCCCGCCGCCTTGTTGGTGAAGGTGAGTCCGAGGACCTGCTCGGGGGCGACCTGTCCCGTCCCGACCAGCCACACCACACGGGCCGCCATCACCGTGGTCTTCCCCGACCCGGCTCCGGCCACGATCACCTGTGGGGCGGGCGGCGCCGTGATGCAGGCCGTCTGCTCCGGGGTGAACGGGATCCCGAGGAGTTCCTTGAGCTGCTCGGGATCGGTGATATGTGAGGACACCCGACCGAGGCTAACCGGGCGCACCGACAATGTGCCGGGCCGGCCGGAGGCCTTGCCGCGATCTGTCCGGTCAGCGGTCGACGGTCCAGGCCGCGTCGGCCGGCGGGGTGCCCGTCGAGAGGAGGTGCCGGACGATCCGGAGTGCCTCGGCCAGCGGCACGGTGTCCGCATCGGGGTACTCGTCGTCCTGGCCGTTCGACAGCCCGAAACCGTCGCTCCGGCCTTCGGCCCCGGGGTCCACCGCGTGCTCGCCAGGGTCACCCTCGCCGTCGAGGAGCATCACCATGGCGCGTTCGGCATTGCTGACGACAGCGAGCCGGCGTCCGGACGAACTGGTCAGCCATGTCTCGAGCTTCCCCTCGGCGATCCTGAGTCCGAGCACGTCGAGCGCCTCGTCCGGAGCCACTGGCACGGTGTCACCGTCGAAAGTCCATGATTCGGCCACGCGCACAACTGTCTCGCACGTCACGGCACGGCTCGAACACCAGGCCCGTTCCGCCTGCATCGACATCCACCGACCTCCACGTCATGGTCGCCGCAGCCGTCCGGGGAACGCCGAAGGAGTCACTCCAGGACGTGGCGGCCCTCCGGCTGTGCGCTGCACGAGGCCCGGAAGGCGCAGTGCGTGCAGTGCTGGCCGGTCGTGGGGGTGAAGCGTTCGTCCAGGACCCGGCCGGCGGCCGTGGCCAGGAGATCGGAGACCCACTCCCCGGAGAGCGGTTCCTGGGCCTGCACCTTGGGAAGGGTGTCACCGCCCTCCTTCTTGGGGGCGGCCTGGCGCAGCTGCACGAGTTCGGCGCCACCGGGCACGGGGCGCCGGCCGTCGAAGACCTCGTCGACCGCCCCTTCCCGTACGGCCAGCTGGTACACGGCGAGCTGGGGGTGCCGGGTGACCTCGTCCTTGGTCGGGGACTGTTTGCCGGTCTTGAAGTCCACGACGTACGCCCGGCCCTCGGCGTCCTCTTCCACCCGGTCCATGGAGCCGCGGATGCGCACCTCGTACTCCCCCGCCGCCAGCGTCACATCGAAGTCGTGCTCGCTCGCGGCGGGCGTGCGGCCGGCCCGGTCCATGACATGCCAGCGCAGGAAGCGTTCCAGGGCGGCCCTGGCCTGTTCCTTCTCCTGCCGGGACTTCCAGGGGGCGTCGAAGGCGAGTCCGTCCCAGACCGAGTCCAGCCGCTCCATCAGGACGGCCAGGTCCGCGGGGGTGCGTCCGGACGCCACCTCGTCAGCGAGTACGTGGACGACGTTGCCGAAACCCTGTGCGGCCGTAGCGGGGGCGTCCGCCTTCACCTCGCGACCGAGGAACCACTGGAGCGCGCAGGTGTTGGCGAGCTGGTCGAGCGCGCTGCCGGAGAGGGCCACGGGCTGGTCCCGGTCGCGGAGCGGAACGGTGGAGCGGGTCGGCTCGTACAGGCCCCACCAGCGATACGGATGCGCCGCGGGTACGAGCGGCTGGCCCTCGTCGTCGGTGAGCGCGGCGAGCCGGGCGAGGCGGCGGGCGGCTGCCTCGCGCAGGGTGTCGGAGGCCTCGGGGTCGACGGTGGTGGCACGGAGTTCGGCCACGAGCGCGGCGACGGCGAGAGGGCGGCGCGGTCGGCCGGTGACGTCGCGCGGCTCGACGCCGAGCTCGGCGAGGAAGCGGGACGGCTGGTCGCCGTCGTCGGCGGGCGCCTTGACCGCGGTGACGACAAGACGTTCCCGGGCACGGGTCGCCGCGACATAGAAGAGGCGGCGTTCCTCTGCGAGGAGGGCGCCGGGGGTGAGCGGTTCGGCCAGGCCGTCACGGCCGATCCGGTCCGCTTCGAGCAACGAACCGCGGCGGCGCAGGTCCGGCCAGAGCCCCTCCTGCACTCCCGCGACGACGACCATGCGCCACTCCAGGCCCTTGGACCGGTGTGCGGTCATCAGCCGAACGGCGTCGGGACGCACGGCGCGCCTGGAGAGGGTGTCGGCCGCGATGTCCTGGGCGTCGACCTCCTCCAGGAAGTTGAGCGCGCCGCGCCCGCCGGTGCGTTCCTCGGCGCGGGCGGCGGTGTCGAAGAGGGCGCAGACGGCGTCGAGGTCGCGGTCGGCGTTGCGGCCGCCCGCCCCGCCGCGCAGCGCGGCACGTTCCAGCCGCCCCGGCCATGGGGTCCCGGACCACAGCTCCCACAGGGCCTCTTCCGCGGTACCGCCGCCTTCGAGGAGCTCACGCGCCTTGCGCAGAAGTGCGCCGAGACGCTGGGCGCCGCGGGCGTACGCCGGATCGTGCGCGACGAGCCGTTCGGGCTCGGCGAGCGCGCGGGCCAGCAGGTCGCCGGAGGGCGCCGGTACGCGGTTCCCGGCCGACCTCTCCTCGTCGCGCAGAGCCCGGCCGAGCCGACGCAGATCGGCCGCGTCCATGGAGCCGAGGGGAGAGGTGAGGAGGGTCAGGGCGGTCCCGGTGTCCAGCCAGGAGATCGCTTCGGGGGCGGGGGCCCGGCCAAAAGCCGGATCGGGTTCCCGGCCGAGGTCCTGCCCGGGAACCCCTGTCTCCGCCTCCGCCGACACCGCAGGACGGACCTCCTCGTTTTCCGGGACAGGGGCCTCCGTCACAAGGACCTCCGTCACAGGGGCGTCTGCCACAGGGGCCTCCGGCGCGGAGGTTTCCGCGCCTCGGCGCAGCGCCGCTGTCGCGACGGCACGGAGGGCTGTCAGGAGCGGTGCCACAGCCGGTTCGTGGCGCAGGGGGAGATCGTCGCCGTCGATCTCCAGGGGAACGCCCGCCGATGTCAGGGCCCGGCGCACCGAGGGGATCGTGCGGCCTCCGGCCCGTACGAGCACCGCCATCTCGTTCCACGGGACGCCGTCCTCCAGATGCGCCCGGCGCAACAGGTCGGCGATGTTGTCGAGCTCGGCGGAGGCGGTCGGGTAGGTGTACGCCTCCACGCTGCCGCCCTCGCGGACAGCGACGAGCTCCCGGTGGGCACGGACCTTCGCCGAGGGCAGCCGGGTCAGCGGCATCCGGCGGGTGAGCAGCCGGGTGGCGGCCAGCAGCTGTCCGCCGGAACGTCGCGAGGTGGTCAGGACGCCGACCGGGGCCGGGGTCCCGTCCGCCCGCCGGAACGTCTCCGGGAAGTCGAGGATGCCGTTCACATCGGCGCCCCGGAACGTGTAGATCGACTGGTCCGGGTCACCGAAGGCCACCAGGTCCCGGCCGCCCCCGGCGCCCGGTGCGCTCCCCCGGTTGTCGGCCAGCGCGTGCAGCAGCCGTACCTGCGCCGGGTCCGTGTCCTGGTACTCGTCCACGAACACCGCGTCGTACCGCCCGGCCAGCGACGCCGAGACCTCGGGGCGCTCCGCGAGCAGCACGGCCCGGTGCACCAGCTCCGCGTAGTCCAGCACCCCCTGCGCGTCCAGCACGTCCAGGTACTCGGCGAGGAACTCGGCGGCGGCGCCCCAGTCCGGTCGGCCGGTGCGGCGGGCGAAGTCGGCCAGCGCGTCCGGGCCCAGGCCCAGCTCGCGGCTGCGGGCGAGCACCGCCCGTACCTCGTCGGCGAAACCGCGCGTGGTCAGACAGGCCCGCAGCTCGTCGGGCCAGCGGATGTGCGCGAAGCCGTCCTGCTCCAGTTCGAGCTGACCCGCGAGCAGCTCGCGGACGGTGACGTCCTGCTCCGGTCCGGAGAGCAGCCGCATCGGTTCGGCGAAGAGGTCGGCGTCCTGATGGGCGCGCACCAGTGCGTAACAGAAGGAGTGGAACGTGGTGGCCTGCGGGCCGCGTGCGGCGCCGAGCCTGGCGGCCATCCGGTCGCGCAGCTCCACGGCGGCCTTGCGGCTGAAGGTGAGGACCAGGATGCGGGCCGGGTCGCCGCCCCGTGCCACACGTGCGGCGACCGCCTCGACGAGCGTGGTCGTCTTGCCGGTGCCTGGCCCGGCCAGCACCAGGAGCGGGCCGCCGGGGTGTTCAACCACCGCACGTTGCGCCGCGTCCAGAAGAGGGGGAGCCACGGAGCCCGGCGGGGTGCGCACCAGTCGGTACGCGCCCGCGGTCCTCTGCCGTGCCTGACGGTACGGACTGTGCCGGGTGAAGGAGGAGGAGCTCACGTGGTTCGCCGGTCCTGGTGGGTGTGCTGGTGATGAGGGTGCGGTGCGTGCCGCGAACTGACGACGCTACGCCAGCGGGGGCGCGCTGCGGGGCGAGTCCGCTGCGTGCCTCGTCACGTTCCGCGTCGCCGACGCCCTCGGCACGCTCCATGCCGCGGGAGCGGTCGCCACGCGCCGTGTCGCGTGCGCCCTCGGCACGCTGCACGCGGCAGAAACCCTCGCTCCGCGCCGTGCCGCAGGCGCCCGCGGCACGCTTCGCCTCGCGGGTGCTGCCGCGTATCGCGCCGTGTTCCCCATCACGTGTCGGGCCCGCCGCCGCCCGTTGCGCCCCCGAATGGCCGAAGCTGTCAGGTGTGAGCACCTCCGCCCTTGTCCCTGCCCGCGCCCGCGCCGCCGGTGACGCCGTCCCACCGTGCCCGCTTCATGTCGAGCCGCGGCAGATGGCCCTCCGCGCTGCGCGACGCCTCGCGCAGCGGGGTGCTCTCCTCCCGGTAGTGGCCCAGCGCACGCAGTTCGTGGCCGGGGAGCAGTGCCCCGTCGGCACGCACCACGCGCCACCACGGCACTGCGGCCCCGTACAGCGCCATGACCCGGCCGACCTGGCGCGGGCCCCCGTCGCCCAGCCACTCGGCGACATCTCCATACGTCATGACACGGCCCGGTGGGATCAGCTCGGTGACATCGAGCACCCGCTCCGCGTACTCGGGCAACTCGTCGACCGCCCGGCCGTCGATCACACCGTCGTCGATCGCACCTTCGTCGATCGCCCGGTCGTGGATCGTCCGGTCGCCGCTCGTCCCGTCGCCGCTCGTCCGGTGTTGGCTCATCCGGCCCATCCTGCCGTACTCCACCGACAGTCCGGCGCGATCCGAGAGCGTCGTTTCACGGGGCGTGCGTGCGCGGACAAAGGAGCGTATGTTGCGCTTCGCGTGTCCGCGCAGTGCACCCTGATGCCCTCCTGCGTCGCCGGGCCGTGCCACCATCGTGCGGGCGGTGACCGGTGATACGAGAACACGAAGACCAATCAGAGGCGACGAAGGAGCAGGGCGTGCAGCCACCGAAGGCGGCGGACGCCCCTGACGCCGAACCGCACCCGGACGCACCCGACGGGCCCGCCGAAGAGCCCGGTGCGGAGCGGGAGACTTCCCGTGCGGGGCAGGGAAAGCCCGGTGCGGGGCAGCAGGCGCTCCCCGGGCATCTGGCCGGCTCGACGCTCTCGACCACCGCGGCGGAACAGGCCGAGCGCGTCTCGGGGGACGAGCCGCTGCTCCCCGCCCGGGTGCACCGGCCCTCCGATCTCATGCGGCTCCTCATCGGTGTCCTGGCGATCGTCGTCCTGTTCTCGATCGCCGCGTTCGCCCACGGCACGACCACCGGCCTCGAACAGGACATCAACAAGGGCACCGGCCAGGCACCCGACATCCTGATCAAGATGGCCGGTCTGGTCTCCAGCATCGCCGTGCTCCTCGTTCCCGTCGCCTTCGCCATCGAACGGCTGATCAAACGCGACGGGCTACGGATCGCCGACGGCGTGCTCGCCGCCGTGCTCGCGCACGGCGTCACGCTCGCCGCCGACCTGTGGGTGGCCAAGTCCGCACCCGGCACCATCCAGGACGCCCTGACCCAGCCGCAGCCCGGTGACGCGCTCACCGATCCCGTCCACGGCTATCTCGCTCCCGTGATCGCCTATATGACGGCGGTCGGGATGGCGAGACGGCCGCGCTGGCGGGTCGTGCTGTGGGTGGTGCTGCTGCTCGACGCGTTCGCCATGCTGGTCGGCGGCTACACGACCCCGTTCTCGATCGTCCTCACCGTGCTGATCGGCTGGACCGTGGCGTACGGCACGCTGTACGCGGTCGGCTCCCCGAACGTACGGCCGACCGGCCAGCACCTGATGGCCGGACTGCGCCATGTCGGCTTCCACCCGGTCACCGCGATGCGCGCCGAGGACACGCCCGACTCCGGCGACCAGAACGACCGGGGGCGCCGCTATCTGGTCACCCTGGAGGACGGGCCGCCCCTGGATGTGACGGTCGTCGACCGTGAGCAACAGGCCCAGGGCTTCTTCTACCGGGTCTGGCGCAGGCTCACCCTGCGCGGCATCACCCAGCGCCGCTCCATCCAGTCGCTGCGTCAGGCGCTGGAGCAGGAGGCGCTGCTCGCGTACGCGGCCATCGCCGCCGGGGCCAACGCGCCCAAGCTGATCGCCACCTCCGAACTCGGGCCCGACGCCGTGATGCTGGTGTACGAGCACATCGGCGGCCGTGCGCTGGACGCGCTGGAGGACTCCGAGATCACCGACGAGCTGGTGCGCGGGGCCTGGCGCCAGGTCAAGGCGCTCCAGTCGCGGCGGATCGCGCACCGCAGGCTCACCGGGGACGCCATCCTGGTCGACCGTTCCGGCAAGGTGTTCGTCACCGATCTGCGCGGCGGCGAGATCGCGGCCGGTGATCTGGTCCTGCGGATGGACGTCGCCCAGCTGCTCACCACCACCGGCCTGCGGGTGGGCGCCGAGCGGGCCGTCGCCGGCGCGCTGGAGGTGCTCGGCCCCGATGCCGTCGCGGACTGCCTGCCGCTGCTCCAGCCGATCGCGCTGAGCCGCTCCACCCGGGCGACCCTGCGCAGGCTCGCCCGGGAACGCGCGCAGCGCGAGCGCGAGGCGGTGCTCGAAGCGTCGGACGCGGCCAAGCGCGCCAGGGCGCTCGAACACGGGGCGGTCCAGGACACGGCCGCCGCCGGTACGGGGCCCGACCGCGCGGCCGACCACAAGGCCGCGCGCAAGGCCGCCCGGAAGTCGCTGCGCAACCAGAAGCAGGCCGAGAAGCGGGCCATGGACGACGCCCTGGAAGAGGCGCGCGAAGAGGATCTGCTCTCCCAGATGCGACAGCAGGTGCTGCTGATACGGCCGCAGGCACCGGTCGAACCGGTCCGGCTGGAGCGCATCAAGGCACGCACCCTGTTCAGCTGGATCGCCGGCGCGATCGCCGCGTACTTCCTCATCTCGCAGGTCACCCAGGCCGACTTCGGCGCGGTCGTCGAGCAGGCGGAGTGGGGCTGGGTGGCGGCCGCGGTCGGCTTCTCGGCCCTCAGCTACGTCGCGGCGGCGATGAGCCTGCTGGGCTTCGTCCCGGAACGGGTGCCGTTCGGCAAGACCGTGCTGGCACAGGTCGCCGGCTCCTTCGTGAAGCTCGTCGCCCCGGCCGCGGTCGGCGGCGTGGCACTGAACACGCGCTTCCTCCAGCGTGCGGGAGTGCGTCCGGGGCTCGCCGTGGCGAGTGTCGGCGCCTCGCAGCTGTTCGGTCTCGGCTGCCACATTCTGCTGCTGGCCGCGTTCGGCTATCTGACCGGTACGGAGAAGACACCGTCCTCGCTCACCCCGTCCAGGACGGTGATCGCCGGGCTGCTGACGGTCGCGGTGCTGGTGCTGGTGGTGACGGCGGTTCCGTTCCTGCGGAAGTTCGTGGTGACACGGGTGCGGTCGCTGTTCGCCGGTGTCGTGCCGCGCATGCTCGACGTGGTGCAGCGCCCGCAGAAGCTGCTGACGGGCATCGGCGGGATGCTGCTGCTGACCGGCGTGTTCGTGATGTGTCTGGACGCGTCGGTCCGGGCGTTCAGCGGTCCGGATGTGCCGCGGCTCAGTTACGCGAGCATCGCGGTGGTCTTCCTGGCCGGCAACGCGCTGGGGTCGGCGGCGCCCACACCGGGCGGAATGGGCGCGGTCGAGGGCGCGCTGACGCTGGGGCTGATCGCGGTCGGCCTGCCGAAGGAGGTCGCGGCACCGGCCGTTCTGCTCTACCGGCTGCTGACGCTGTGGCTGCCGGTGCTGCCCGGCTGGCTCTGCTTCAACCATCTGACCCGCAAGGGCGAGCTCTGACGGCCTCTCGGCGGCCGGACGGCTCGTCCGGGGCACCGGCCCGCCGTACGCGAGCCCGGTCGGACATCCGCAAGCCCTGCCCCGCCGGACGTGAGCCCGGTCCGGCCTCCCCGACCCCGGCCGGACGTCCGCAGGGTCGGCGTCCGACATCCGCAAGACCGGTCGGCCGATCGGGCGAGAGACCCGCCACCCGCTTGGACCGTGCCCCGTGCACCGGTCCGGTTCCCGCCGCACGATAGGGCCATGAGGACCTCCCCCGCCCCGCGTGCCGCCGCTCTCGCCGCCGCCGTCACCGTGCTCCTTCCCCTCACCGCCTGCTCGGAGAGCGGCAACAAGGACGGCCCGGACGGGCCCCGGAGCTCTCCCCTCGCGGAGAACGCCGCCGACGCGAGCACCTCCGGCGACCTCGCTTCCCAGAAGCTCACCTGGAAGCCGTGCCCTGCCCCGTCCCCGGCACAGGGCAGCGGGAACGCGCCGACGCCGCTGCCTGGCGGGACCCCCTGGGAGTGCTCCTTCATGAGAGTGCCGCGCGACTACGCGAAGCCGCACGGCGAGACCATCGAGCTGGCACTCATCCGGGCCAGGGCCAGGAACCCGGCCAAGCGGATCGGCTCCCTCATCTTCAACTTCGGCGGCCCCGGCGCCTCCGGTGTGGCCACCCTGCCCGCCTTCGGCACCGACTACGAGAAGCTCCGCTCCCGCTACGACCTGGTCAGCTTCGACCCGCGCGGGGTCGGCCGCAGCGCGGGCGTGGAGTGCGAGACCGACCGGCAACTCGATGTCCGCTACGAGAACGACGGCACTCCGGACACCGTCGCCGAGGTGAATTCCTTCGTCAAGGACACCAAGATGTACGCGTTGGCCTGCAAGAAGAACTCCGGCAAGGAACTCCCCTACGTCGGCACCACCAACGCCGCCCGCGACATGGACCTGATGCGTCAGGTGCTCGGCGACAAGAAGCTGTACTACTTCGGCATCTCCTACGGCACCGAACTGGGCGGCGTCTACGCCAACTTGTTCCCGAAGAACGTCGGCAGGTCGGTGCTGGACGGGGTGGTGAACCCGACCCAGAACTACGAGCAGGCCTCACTCGGCCAGGCCAGGGGGTTCCAGCTCGCGCTGGACAACTTCACCAAGGACTGCGCGGCCCGCGGCGACGCCTGCAAGCTTCCCGGCGCCACCGGGAAGGAGGTCGAGCAGGGGATCTCCGGGCTTCTCGCCAGGCTGGAGAAGAAGCCGATCCCGGGGCTCGGGTCCCGGCAGCTGACGCAGACCCTGGCCACCACCGGCATCGCGGCCGCCCTCTACTCCAAGGAGACCTGGCCGCTGCTGGAACAGGGTGTGGACGAGGCCGACGGCGGGAACGGCGCGCTGCTCCTCGCCCTCGCCGACTCGCTGAACGGCCGTTCGGAGAACGGTCGCTACGACAACTCGATGGCTGCCAACACCGCCATCAACTGCGCCGACTCCAAGCAACGCTTCACCGCGGATCAGACCGAGACGAGACTTCCGGAGTTCCGGGCCGCCTCGCCGCTCTTCGGCGACTATCTGGGCTGGGGCCTGATGACCTGCACCGGCTGGCCGGTGGCGGGCGCCTGGGAGACGCCGGACGTCAGCGCCCCCGGCGCACCCCCCATCGTCGTCATCGGCAACACCGGTGACCCGGCGACCCCGTACGAGGGAGCGAAGGCGATGGCCGACGCGCTGGGCAAGGGTGTGGGGGTGGAGCTGACGTACGAGGGCCAGGGGCACGGCGCGTACAACAGCGGCAACGCCTGTGTGCAGAGGACCGTGGGCGCCTATCTGCTGGACGGTACGGTTCCGGCGGCCGGCACCGTCTGCAGGTGAGCGACCGGCCCGAGACGCCCTGGATGCATTGGTCACGAGCGTTGTCGACGCGGAGGACTTGATCAAAGGCGAAGTCCTCCGGCGTGGTGGCGGTGTCCGGGCTCCACACCACACACGGCCCAAGGGCCGTCCCGTCATCCCTGGTGGATCGGCGCGCGGCGTCGGATGCGGTGCATCGCAAGGCGGAGAGGCGTCCGCATACCGGATGTATGCGGACGTTCCGACAACGCGGCGAGGTGCCGTAGCTGTCGTCGCGCGCCCACGAGGGGCTACGGGACAGCCCTTAGCATGGACGCACTTTCTGTACGTCGTTGTGAACCCGCACATCGGGGAGGACGCACACGTGGTCGGACACGCACGCGCCGGGGCTCTGGCCGGCGCCGCACTTCTGCTGACGGGCCTGCTCGCGGGCTGTGGCAGCGGTACGGACGACAAACCGGCCGACCGGACGGACGCCGGTGCGGCCTCCCCGTCCGGCGGTTCGTCCGCCACGCCGGACGGGCGGCCGGGCTCACCCCGGCTGCCGGCGGCCCTGACCTCCCAGCAGGTGGACTGGAACAGCTGCAAGGCCCCTGCGGGCGGCAGCGAACCCGGTGACGACTGGCAGTGCGCCACGGTCGAGGTGCCGCTGGACTACGCGAAGCCGGACGGCGACACCATCGGGATCGCGGTGATCCGCAAGAGCGCCCGGGACGAGGCCCGGCGCCTCGGCGCGATGCTGTTCGACTTCGGCGGCCCCGGCGGTTCGGGAGTCTCGATACTACCGCGGCTCGCCGACTCGTACAGCAAGCTCAACACCCGCTACGACCTGGTGAGTTTCGATCCGCGCGGGGTCGCGGCCAGCGCGGGAGTGAACTGCCGTACCGACAAGGAGACGGAGGACGCCAACCGGAAGGTCGACATGACCCCGGACACGCCGGCGGAGGAGGCGGCGTTCATGAAGGACGGCGCGGACTTCGGCGCCGGCTGCGAGCGCCGCTCCGGCAAGGTACTGCCGTACGTCGGTACGGCCAACGCGGCCCGGGACATGGATCTGATCCGTCAGGTGCTGGACGAGAAGAAGCTCACCTACTTCGGCATCTCCTACGGAACGGAACTCGGCGGCACCTACGCCCACCTCTTCCCCGAACACGTCGGCCGGACCGTCCTGGACGCCGTCGTCGACCCGACCGCGGACGCGGTCGGGCACGCGCGCAACCAGGCGACCGGTTTCCAGCGGGCACTGGAGAACTACCTCAAGGACCGCGGCCAGGACCCGAAGAGCGGAACGCAGCGCATCGCCCGGCTGCTGGAACGGATCGACAGGAAGCCGCTGCCGACCAGCTCGGGCCGTGAGCTCAACGAGTCGCTGGCCCTCACCGGCATCGTCATGCCGCTCTACTCCAAGAGCAGCTGGCCGTATCTGACCCGGGCACTGGACGAGGCCGAGAAGAGCGGCAGCGGCACCATGCTGCTGCAGCTGGCCGACGCGTACAACGGCCGTGACGAGAAGGGGCACTACGACACCCAGAACCACTCGCAGCGCGCCATCTCCTGCGCGGACAGCAGGCTCCGGCCGACGGCGGCCGAAGCACGGGCCCTGCTGCCCGAGTTCCGGAAACTGTCCCCGGTGTTCGGCCCCTTTCTGGCATGGGACACGGCCGGCTGGTGCGCACAGTGGCCGGTGAAGGGCGAGCACGACCATCCGGAGGCGAGCGCCCCCGGTGCCGGTCCGATCCTGGTCGTCGGTACGACCGGCGACCCGGCGACGCCCTACGAGGGCGCCCGGAGGATGGCGGACGAGCTGGGCAAGGGCGTCGGCATCATGCTCACCAACAAGGGCGAGGGGCACGGCTCGTACGGCGAGAGCGCGTGCGTGACGGCGACCGTGGACGCGTACTTCCTGGACGGGAAGGTTCCGGCGGACGGCAAGACCTGCTCGTGACGCGCGGTGTGTACACGTCCAAGGGGCCGGTCCGCAGCGCGCGGACCGGCCCCTTCGGCAGGTGTGTGCCGGTACGGCAATCGTTCAGTACACCGGCTTCTCGGGCTCGATCTGGTTGACCCAGCCGATCACGCCGCCGCCCACGTGCACCGCGTCGGCGAAACCCGCCGACTTGAGGACCGCGAGGACCTCGGCGCTGCGGACACCGGTCTTGCAGTGCAGGACGATGCGCTTGTCCTGCGGGAGGTCCTGGAGGGCGTTGCCCATCAGGAACTCGTTCTTCGGGATCAGCCTGGCGCCGGGGATCGAGACGATCTCGAACTCGTTCGGCTCACGGACGTCGATGATCTCGATCTTCTCGTCCGCGTCGATCCACTCCTTGAGCTGCTTGGGAGTGATCGTGGAGCCGAGCGCCGCCTCCTGGGCCTCCTCGGACACGACGCCGCAGAAGGCCTCGTAGTCGATGAGCTCGGTGACGGTCGGGTTCTCGCCGCAGACCGCGCAGTCGGGGTCCTTGCGGACCTTGACCTGGCGGTACTGCATCTCCAGGGCGTCGTAGATCATCAGCCGGCCGACCAGCGGGTCGCCGATGCCGGCGAGCAGCTTGATGGCCTCGGTGACCTGGATGGAGCCGACCGAGGCGCAGAGCACCCCGAGCACGCCGCCCTCGGCGCAGGAGGGGACCATGCCCGGCGGGGGCGGCTCCGGGTAGAGGCAGCGGTAGCAGGGGCCGTGCTCGGACCAGAAGACGGACGCCTGGCCGTCGAACCGGTAGATCGAGCCCCAGATGTACGGCTTGTTCAGCAGGACCGCCGCGTCGTTGACCAGATAGCGGGTGGCGAAGTTGTCCGTGCCGTCCACGATCAGGTCGTACTGCGCGAAGATGTCCATCACGTTGTCGGCTTCGAGCCGCTCCTCGTGCAGGACCACGTTCACGTACGGGTTGATGCCCAGCACCGAGTCCTTGGCGGATTCGGCCTTGGAACGGCCGATGTCCGCCTGGCTGTGGATGATCTGGCGCTGCAGGTTCGACTCGTCGACCTCGTCGAACTCCACGATGCCGAGCGTTCCGACACCGGCGGCGGCCAGGTACATCAGGGCCGGCGAACCGAGACCGCCGGCGCCGACACAGAGCACCTTCGCGTTCTTCAGCCGCTTCTGCCCGTCCATCCCGACATCCGGGATGATCAGGTGGCGGGAGTACCTGCGGACCTCGTCGACGGTGAGCTCAGCAGCTGGCTCGACCAGGGGTGGCAGCGACACAGGAACCTCAACAATGCAGGTGGTCGGTTTCTACGTACTTCATCTACGTACGGTTGTTCTTCCGGTAACACTGCCACGCCCCTTCTCATTCCGAGATACCAGGTCCGATCCGCGAGACGATTTCGTCCCAGTAGCTGGGCAGCGCCGCGAATGGGTCCGTTTGCCCGTGTTGATCGTCCCGGTCCGTGAAGAAGATGGTGCCCGCGCCCTGCCAGCGGGCGATGCGCATGGCCTCTTCGAGGTGGGTGCGCGGAACTCCGTGGACGAAGTGCGCGAACCGCTCCGGCGGGTAGGCGGCGGTCCACTCCGCCACCTGCGACCAGCGGTAGTCGGTCCAGGGGCCGGAGAAGGTGACCAGTTGGTCGGCGGCCTCGGCGTAGCCCGGGTGGGGGTGGGTGCCCAGCCCCAGCACCAGCGGACCGATCCCCTCGCCGCGGTCGCCGTGTTCGAGGAGCGTGGCGAGTGTGCTGGTGAGACGGCGGACCGCCGGGAGTCCGGCACGCTCGGCCGGGCACCGGCCGAGATAGAAGCCGTCGACGCGGTACCAGTCGAGGAAGGACTGCGCGTCGGCGATCAGCTCCCCGAACGGGCGGCTGCCGAAGGCCAGATCGAGATGGCCGAGCAGCCGCCCGCCCGCCGCACGCACGGAGTCCTGCGGGGCATCGCCGTGCACCGCCCGCTCCCGTGCGTTGCGGAGCCGGCCCGCGGCCTCCAGACAGTGCGGGTCGGGGCGGGCACCGGGGCCGGAGTCGATGTTGAGGACCGCCCAGTGCAGCGGAGTGCCGGGGCGGACCAGCTCGGCCCACTCGGTCGCGGCGAGCAGCGGATGCGCGTATCCGGGGACGCCGAAGCCGAGCTGTTCGGCGCCGCTGGTCCGGCGGGCGGTACCGGTGGGGGTCAGATACGGCACGCCGCCTCCATCCAGATGTCGGCGAGGGACTCCTCCAGATTGATCCGGGGGCGCCAGCCGAGCCGGTCCCTGGCGGTGCGCACGTCGGCCTGCTGCCAGGCGCCGCAGCCGTCGGGGTAGGGGGACGGGGTTGCCGAGAGGTGCTCGATGACCGACTCGGTCGAGGTACGCGGGGCTCCGATGGGCAGTCGGGGCGGGGGCGAGTCGAGCTCGTGGAGCGCGCCCGCGTATCCGGCGACCCTGGCGAGGACGGCGGCCGCGTCCCGGAGCCGCACGGCACGGCCGGTGCCGATGTTGACGACGCCCTGCGCGGCGGAGAGCGAGGCGGCGTGCACGGCGCGCGCGACATCGCGTACGTCGACGAAGTCGCGCTGCACGCCGAGGCCGCTGAGCTTCAGCTCGCCGTCGCCGGACTGCATGGCCCGGCGCATCGCCTCGGCGAGCCTGCCGAGTGGGGAGCCCGCCGGGGTGCCGGGGCCGACCGGGGAGAAGACCCGCAGCACCACCGCGTCGAGGCCGGAGCCGAGGACGAGCTCGGTGGCGGCGAGCTTGCTCACGCCGTACGGGCCGCCGGGGCGCGGAATCGCGTCCTCCGCAGTCGACGAGCCGGGCTGCGAGGGCCCGTACTCCGAGGAACAGCCGAGCTGGACGAGCCGGGCCGTACAGCCGCTGCGCCGCATCGCCTCGCAGACGGTGGCGACGGCGACGGTGTTGTGGCGGGTCAGATCGCGGGCCCCGCCCCGGGTGGCACCGGCGCAGTTGACGACGACTCCGGGGTGGACGGCGTCCAGGAAGCGGGTCAGCGCGCCGGGGCTGCCGCCGGCGAGGTCGAACCGCACGTCGGCGTCGTCGCCGCGGCCGAGCGCCGTGAGGTGCACGGCGGGGTCGGCGAGCAGGCGGTCGGCCACGAAACGGCCGAGGAATCCGTTGGCTCCGAGCAGCAGCACCCTCATCGTGCGCCCCCTTGATGCCGACGGCCGGCTGCCGGTGCGGGGGATTGGGGGGTCATGTCCGGTGTCTCCTTGAGGAAGTGAGGTGCGGTACGGGGACAAGGACCCGCGGCGTCGGCTCCGCGGGGTGTGCGGGCGGTGCGGCTCCGGTCGCGTGGTTACGCGGTGGTGCGGGTTTCGTCGCCGGAGTGGGCTGGGGTGTGGACGGACGCCCGGGAGAGGGCGACGGTGGCGGTGATCAGCAGCCCGAACGCGGCTGCGCCACAGGCGACGGCGGGTACGCCTCCGGTGCCCGCCGCCGCGACGAGGACGTCGACGGGGCGGGCGAGGAAGTGCAGAGCGGGCAGCCGCCCGGCCAGCACCAGGGCGGGGGCCAGGGCTTCTGCGGCACAGGCGGCGGCGAGTCCGGCGGCGGCGTGCCCGGGGAGGCCGTGGACGCTCAGCAGCCGGGCCAGCAGGAGCAGCACCCCGAGCGCGGCCGCCCCGACGAAGGAGCCGCCGCCCCCGTGTCCCAGGCGGGCGAGGTACAACAGCCCGGCGAGGGCGCCCAGGTGGAGCACGACGGCCCCGAACAGCAGGGGGCGCACGCCTGCGGCGAACTCCTCCAGCGCACGACTGCCGTTGAGTCTGCGGTGTGCGTGGACGGAGAAGAGGTGCGCGCACCAGGCGGCCGGGGCGACGGAGAGGGCCAGCCCCAGCAGCGGTGCGGGGGTGATCGTCCAGGGGCCTTCGGGGCCGCCGCTGAGAACCTGGCCGAGCAGCGCGTCACCGCAGAGGACGTAGCCGAGCAGCCAGCAACTGTAGACATGGGCGGTTCCCGAGGAGCCTTTCCTGGCGTGCAGGGGGCCGCTGCGCAGGCTGAGGACGAGGCCGATGAGTGCGACAACCGCTCCTATGAGGGTGATCACCAGCCGTCCCTGGCCGCCGAGATCACCCTCCGTGAGCCTCAGCGCTCCGGCGGTCGCGAGGCAGGCAGCGCCCGGTACCAACGCGCGAAGCGTCCAGACGGCGCGTGTTTCGGTGTCACGCTCCGGCGCGCGGAGCCCTGTTGCGGACTCCCCCGTGACGGCGGGTACCCGGGCGAAGAGCTCCTCGGCGAGCGAGAAGACATCGCGGTGCCGGTAGCGGGCGGCGGCCCGGTCGGTGACGCCATGGGCTTCGAGCCCGGCGGCGATCTCCAGCGGATCGACGGCCCGCTCGCACAGCGCGCGATGGCGGTGCATCAGCGTTTTCACGGGGTCGGCGGGACCGCGACGCGAAGCGCCGAGCCTGCGCGCCGGAGCAGCGCTCGCGATCTCGGGAGCGCGGGGGGCGGCCGCCGGCTCTCCAGCCGCCTGCTCGGTCTCCTCTCCGGTGGGCCGTTGTCCGGCGCCCGGCACGTCGACGGACTGTGCCGCGGCGGCCGGCCCCCTGGCGACGTCATCCCCGGCGACGTCATCCCCGGCGGCTTCCTCCGCGACGACGGTCCCATCGGGCGCAACGGACTCCGGGACCAGGGCCCGGGAGCGGAGGTCCCAGCTTCCGCCCGCTGCCGGTGCGGGGGGTGCGTCGGACACCCCGGTCGGGCGGCCCATGGTGATTCCTCCGTGATCGTCGCCGACTGCGCCGGACCGTCCGGGTGCGCCGCCGCGGCCCGGACCGGCCGTCCCCTGTTGTTCCTGTTCACACATCGCCGCCACCCGCTCCCCGCGCAGCGGCGCAGACGGCCCTGGGCCCGACGGCCCAGCCGGGTGTGCGGTCGGCCGCGGCCGCCGGGGCAGGGGCAATGGCCGTCCACGGACCCTGGACCTGCGCCTCCGGCGGGGTGGCGAACGGGCGCGGTTCGCCGTCGGCGTCCACCGCGTCGGCCTCCCTGTGCACCGGGGCGCGCGAGATCAGCTCCAGGTACATGCCGCGGAATGCCGCGAGGTTCTGCTCGACGGTGAACAGTTCGATCGCGCGGGCGCGCGCCGCCGCTCCGAGTCGTGCGCGGCGCTCGGGATCGCGCAGCAGCGCGAGGCAGGCGTCCGCGAGCGCCTTGGGGTTGCGCGGGGGCACCACCAGCCCGGTACCGCCGATGACTTCGACCACCGCGCCGACGTCCGTCGACACCGTGGCCCGTCCGCAGAACATGGCCTCGACCAGACCGGTGGGGAAGCCTTCGACCACACTGGACAGGACGACGACCCCACCCGCCGCGTAGGCCTCCGGCAGATCCCGCACCTCGGCTCCGCCGATGTCCTCGAAGGAGACCGGGTTGTCGCCGACGGCGTGTGCGTCCGGGGCCTCGTCGGGGAACAGCTGGGCGGCGAGCGCCCGGCAGTGCGCGAGGTATCCGGCGCCGTCCGGGCCCTGCGCCGCCGCGCCGATGATCCGCAGCCGGACATCCGGTTCGGCCTTCCGCACTTCCGCGAAGGCGTGCAGCAGTGCGATCAGGTCCTTGGCGGGCTCGATCCGGCCGACCCACACCAGCGTGTCGTCGGGACCGCTGTCGCCGCTCTCCCCCAGCGCCGCGAACCGGCCGGACTCCATGCCGGCGTGGACGGTACGCAGCTTCTCGCGTGCGGCACCGCACCGTTCCTGCCAGCGGCGGGCGTGGGTGTCGCCCGGGGTGACGATCGCGGCCTGCCGGTACACCTCGCCGGCCAGCAGCCCGTGGAAGCCGGCGAGCAGAGCGCGTACCGGCGCGCTCAGGGGCGAGTCGCTGATGGCGAGGTAGTGCTCCCGCAGCCTCACGCCGTGCTCGGTGACCAGCAGCGGAACCCCGAAGAAGCGTTTGGCCAGCAGTCCCGGCAGGGCCGCGGCCCCGCCCGACGTGGCATGGCAGAGGTCGACCGCCCCGAGGCTCTCCTCGTCGTACCAGTCGAGGGAGAGCGGGCGCAGCACCCGGTCGATCTCCCGGGCGAAGGCGAGGAGGTCGGGGACGGCGGCGGTCTGGACGATGCGTCCGGTGCCCGGGGCGCGGCAGGCGGATTCGAGTACGCGCAGGGCGGTCTCGGAGCGGAGTGCGGCGGGCAGCCCCCGGCGTTCGCGGGCGAGTTCGGCGAGTCCGTACAGGCCCTCCGCGAACCGCGAGTCCGCGACGCCGACGGCCCCGCGCCCCTCGTCGGTCTGTTCACCGGAACCCGCTGCCGCGCCCGCGGTCGCGCCCGCGGCTTCGTCACCACCCGGCGCACCAGACGCACCCGCCGCGCAGACAGCGGTCACGAGAGCCGTGAAGTGCGCCGTGAACCGCTGCCGTTCGCGCCGCCCGTACGAGCGACCGCCCCCGCCCGTCACCATCCGGGCGAGCAGCCCCTTGGGGACACGGGTGCCCGGAGTGTCCTCGTCGGCCGTCCACAGCGGTGCCGTGCGCACCCGGCCGACCTGCGTCGGGAGCGGGACCCGGCCCTGTGCCTCCTGTTCGGCGGAGTGACTGAGCGCGAAGAGATCGAACTCGTGTTGCGCGAGCCCGCGCACCAGACGGTCGCACCAGAGTCCGGACTCACCGGTCGCATACGGGTAACCACCGTCGGTGAGGAGTCCGATCCGCACGAGCACACCCCCGATCTCCCTTGTGGCGGCCGCCGTCGGGACGGCGACTCACAGCGGGACGACCGTAAGCGGATACGCCGGTGGCGGGGGGGGCGGGGGGGGGGGCGGGCCCCCCCCCCGGCGGGCCCGCCGACACAATACACCCCCCCCCCCCGGCGGGGGCGCGGGCGC
>NZ_JBIURS010000012.1:141183-270512 GCF_044740965.1 Streptomyces sp. NPDC088252
AAAGCCGGGCCAACTCCCTTCGCTGCGCTCCGGGAGTTGAGGGGGCCGGCCCGCGGTGGGGGGCGGGGGGGGCCGCGGGGGCGGGGGCCGCGCCCCGCCACCGAAAGGGGTGAACCGTCGTAACTTTCCCGCTCCAGCGGCGTTCAGTCGCGCTATGGGAGCGATCGGTTACGGGGAGTCAGGCTGCGGCCAGCTCCTTGCGGGCTGCGCGGCGGACCGCCGCGAGCGCCGGGTCCAGCGCGGGAACGGCGGCCAGGAGCTGCTTGGTGTACGGGTCCCGGGGATCCTGGTACACCCGGTCCACCTCGCCCTCCTCGACGATCCGGCCCCGTCGCATGACGGCGACCCGGTCGCTGACCTGGCGCACGACGGCGAGGTCGTGTGCGATGAAGACCAGCGCCAGACCGAGCTCCCGCTGCAACTGCGCCAGCAGGGCGGTCACCTGGGCCTGGGTGGTGACGTCGAGCGCGGAGACGGCCTCGTCACAGACGATCAGCTCCGGCTCGGCGGCCAGCGCCCGCGCGATCCCGACGCGCTGTCGCTGTCCGCCGCTGAACTCGTGCGGATAGCGGTCGTACTGCGCGGGGTCGAGCCCGACCCGCTCCAGCAGGTCCCGCACCCGTGCCCGGATCACGGCCTCGTCGCGCTCCCCGGCCGCCCGCAGCGGATCGGCGACCGACTCACCGATCGAGCGGCGCGGGTTGAGCGAGGAGACGGGGTCCTGGAAGACCATCTGCACCCGGGCCCGGCGGGTGAGGAGCCCCGAGGTGGGCTCCAGCAGTCCGACGAGCATCCGCCCGAGGGTGGTCTTCCCGCTGCCGCTCTCGCCGACGACGCCGAGGGTCTCACCTCGGCGGACGGTGAGCGAGACACCGTCGACGGCGGCGAGGGCGGACGCGCCCCTGCCGAACACCTGCCGCACGTCGACGGCTTCGACGAGCACCTCGCCGTCCACGGGTGCCGGGCTCACCTCGGCGGCCTCCGGGCAGTGCCGGACCCTCGGCTCAGCCACTCTCGGCACCGCCGCCAGCAGCGCCCGTGTGTACGGTTCGCGCGGTGTCACGAGCACCTCGCCCACCGGACCCCGTTCCACCGCCCGTCCCGCCTGCATGACCAGCACCTCGTCGACCGATTCGGCCGCCACGCCCACGTCGTGCGTGACCAGCAGCAGCCCCATGCCCGTCTCGTGCCGCAGCTGGTGCAGCAGGTCCAGGATCTGTGCCTGGACGGTGACGTCCAGGGCGGTCGTCGGCTCGTCGGCGATCAGCAGCTGGGGCTCGCAGGCCAGGGCCATGGCGATCAGCGCCCGCTGCCGCATCCCACCGGAGAACTCGTGCGGCCGGGAACGGGAACGCCGTGCCGCGCCGGGAATCCCGACCCGGTCCAGCACCTCGACGGCCCGAGCCCGCGCCGCCCGCCGGGAGACCCGGTTGTGCACCCGGTACACCTGGGCGATCTGGTCGCCCACCGCGTAGTACGGGTCCAGCGAGGACAACGGATCCTGGAAGACCATGGCGGCCCTCGCACCCCGCAGGGCCCGCAGTTCCGTGTCGTCCGCCGCGGTCACGTCCACCCCGGCGACCCGGATCGAGCCGCCGACCCTGGCGCCGGTCCCCCGGTGCAGTCCGAGCAGGGCGTACGCCGAGGCGCTCTTGCCGGAGCCGGACTCGCCGACGACGCCGAGCGCGCCACCGGCCTCCAGCGAGAACGACAGTTTCTCCACCGCCCGCACATCACCGAACGAGATCGAGAGATCGGAGACCTCGACCAGGCTCATGCCAGCACCACCCTTCGGTCGGCCGTCGCCTGCAGAATGTCCGCGACGGCATTGGCGAGGACGACGAAGAAGCCGGTGACGAGCACCAGACCGACGACCACCGGAAGGTCCACGTGCTTCACGGCGTCCACGAGTTCACGGCCGACCCCCGGAATCCCGAAGAGCGATTCGGTGAGTACGGCGCCGCCGAACATCGAGCCGATGTCCAGAGCGCCGAGCGCGATCACCGGCGCCAGCGCACCGCGCAGCGCGTGCCGCCCCACGAGCGCCCGCTCACTGACCCCGTACGCCCTGAAGGTGCGCACGTGGTCCTCGGCCAGGGTCTCCAGCATCGAGGCACGGGTCATCCGGGCGTACGGGGCCGCGGAGACCAGCGCCAGCGAGATCCAGGGCAGCAGCAGGTTCCAGGCCCACTGCTCCGGGTTCTCGGTGAGCGGCACGTAGTCGGGGAACGGCAGGATCCGGAGCGCCGTGACCAGGATGATGATCAGCAGCAGCCCGATGACGAAGACCGGCGTCGCCATGCCGGCCAGGGTGATCCCGGT
The DNA here is from genome assembly GCF_044740965.1 of Streptomyces sp. NPDC088252. Taxonomy (NCBI): domain Bacteria; kingdom Bacillati; phylum Actinomycetota; class Actinomycetes; order Kitasatosporales; family Streptomycetaceae; genus Streptomyces; species Streptomyces sp. NPDC088252. The sequence goes on from NZ_JBIURS010000012.1 coordinate 143,506, forward strand.
GAGGATGCGCTCGGTCGGCCGGCCGCGCCGCCACACCGAGAGCAGCCCGGTCCCGACGCCGAGCAGCATCCACAGCACGAACGCGCCGAGGGCGAGCGAGGCGGTGGCCGGGAGCTTGGCCAGGATCAGCTCGGTGACCTGCTGGTCGCTCTGGTACGAGAGCCCCAGGCAGGGGGCCTGGCAGTGCAGCACCCCGGTCCCGGTCGAGTAGTGGCGTCCGACGAAGAGCCCCTGGAGGAAGTGCGCGTACTGCACGTACAACGGGTCGCCCAGGTTCAGCTGTTCGCTGACCTGCGCCACCTGCGCGGGCGAGCAGCGCGGACCGCAGGCGATCTGCGCGACGTCGCCCGGGGCGACGTAGAAGGCCGCGTGGACGACGACGCTGAGCGCGAGCAGCACGAAGAGCGCACCGCCAAGGCGCCTGAGCAGGAACCACCTCATGCGTCGGCCTCCTTCTTCCGTCCGGTGCCGACCCGCAGCCGGGACTCGGCGCGCGGGTCGAGTGCGGTGCGTACGCCCTCGCCGAGGACGGTCAGCGCCAGCACGGTGACGAACAGCAGCAGGGCGGGGATCAGCAGATAGCTGGGGGCGGCCTGGTACCAGGTGTCCGCGTCGCTGAGCATCTGTCCCCAGGACGGTGTGGGCGGTTTGATACCGACACCGAGGAAGGACAGCGCCGCTTCGACGACGATGTCGGCCGGGAAGAGCAGTACGGCGTACGTGATGACGGGCGCGGCGAGTGCGGGCAGCAGTTCGCGTCTGGCGATCTGCCAGGAGTTCCACCCGCTGAGCCGGGCGGCGGCGACATGGTCGAGCGATTTCAGCGCGAGCGTCCGGGCGCGCACGATCTTCGAGATGCCGGACCAGCCGACCAGGCCGATGATCACGGCGATCAGGACCGGGCGCGGGAAGCTCCTGGGGACGACGGCGAGCGCGCCGAGCGCGATCACCATCACGGGCAGCGCGACCACGACGTCGGTGACCCGGCTGAGCACCTGGTCGACGAAACGGTTCCCGAGCCCGGCCGCGAAGCCGATGCCGACCCCGATGACCACTTGCAGCAGGGTCGCGGCCAGCGCGACGCCGAGCGAGACCCGTGCCCCGTGGACGACGCGAGCGAACAGGTCGCGCCCGGTGAGCGGTTCGACGCCGAGCCAGTGCTCGGCGCTGATCCCGCCGAAGGAGCCGAGCGGCACCCCGCCGGTGGCGGAGTCGACGAGATCCGGGTGGTAGGTGGTGGGGTCCTGGCCCTCGATGGCCGCCAGCAGCGGTGCGGCCAGTGCGACCAGGACCAGCAGAGCGACGACGACGGCCGCCACGAGGGCCGAGCGCCGGGCGCGCAGCCGTCGCCAGAACGGATGGGCCCCGGAGGCGGGAGCCTCGACGGCCCCCGCCTCCTCGGCCGGCAGTGCTTCGGCCGTGGTCACTTGACCGCGACCTGCGAGATGTCGAGCACACCGGTCCAGTCACTGATGACGACGTTCTTGACGGACTCGCCGTACAGGCGCTTGTAGACCGGGTGGAACAGCGGCACGGTGAGCGCCTGCTCGCCGACCTTCTCGTCCAGCGCGCCCCAGCGCTTCGCGGCTGCGCTCAGGTCGGTCAGCTTGTTGATCTCGTCGATCTCCTTGTTGACCGTGGGGTCGTTCAGCTGGGCGGAGTTGAAGTTGTAGCCGGACCTGACGATCTGGCGCCCGTCGAAGACCGGCGCGAAGAACGGACCGCCGGACGGCCAGTCGGCGCCCCAGCCGCCGAGGAAGAAGCCGGGCTCGCTCTTCACGTTGTAGACCGTGTCGGAGTAGTCGTTGCTCTCCAGGCCCTGGAGCCTGACCGTGATGCCCGCCTTCTTCAGCGCCTCCTGGAGCGCGGTGGCGATCTCCGGGCCGGTGGCGAAGTCCTTGTCGTTGGAGTGCGTGAGGGTGACGGTCAGCCCGTCGGGGTGGCCGGCCTCCTTGAGCAGCTCCACGGCCTTGGCCGCGTTGCCGGACTTCCCTGCCGGGAAGTGGTCGTACGGGGTGTGGCCGAAGGCCTTCTGGTCGGGCAGGAAGGTGGTGGCGGGCTCGGCGAGCGAGGAGCCGCCGGCCGCGTTGACCACGGAGGAGCGGTCGACGGCGTACGAGATCGCCTGACGCACCTTCGGATCGTCGAAGGGCTTCACCTTCGGGTTGAAGGCGATGTAGTTGGTGTAGCCGAAGTGGCCGGTGCCGACACGGGCGGCGAGCTTCTTGTCGCCGGTGACCTTGGCGAGCTCGGACGGGCCGAGGTTGGTGTCGGTGGTGACGGCGGCGGCGTCGGCGCCCCGCGACGCGGACAGGCGCTGGTTGATGACGGCGGAGTCCAGTCCGGAGCGTACGTCGATCCGGTCGGGGTAGGCCTTGCGCTCCTCGTCGGTCGCCGCCGACCAGTGCGGGTTGCGCTCCAGGACGAGGCGCTCTCCGTCCCCCTCGTTCCTGACGACCTTGTACGGCCCCGAGGAGATCGGGTGCTCCTCGTACTTGGTCCCCGTGTCCTTGGCCTTCGGCACCGGGGTCGTCTGGGTCTGCGTGGCCAGGAAGGGGAATTCGCCCTCCGGCTTGTTGAGGTGGAAGACGATCGTCTTCGCGTCGGGCGTCTCGATCGAGTCGAGGCCCTTCTTGTCCTTGTACGGGCCCTGGTAGTCGGCCCCGCCGATCAGCCAGTCCCGCAGGTAGGGCGCGCCGCCGGAGAGTTCGGCGGCGAAGGAGCGCTCGATGCCGTACTTGATGTCGGCACTCGTGATCGCGGTGCCGTCCTCGTACTTCAGACCGTCCTTGAGGGTGTACGTCCACACGGTGGCGTTCTTGCTGGGCCTGCCCAGGTCGGTCGCCAGGTCGGGGACGACCTTCGCGCCGGCCGCGCCGTCCTCCCGGTTACGGGTGGTGAGCGTACGGAAGACGAGGGACGGGACGTTGCCGCCGCCGGAGGTGTAGAGCCGAGCGGGGTCGAAGTCGGACTGCGGTTTGCTGTTGAGGACGGTGAGTGTGCCGCCCTTGTGGGGCGTGCCCGCCGCGCCGGTGTTGCCGTCGCTGTCCTTGCTGTCCTGGGGTCCGCAGGCCGCGGCACCCGCAGCCACGACGATTACTGCGGCGGCCGCTGCCACGCGGCGCGATATGACGGACGGTTGACGCATCGGAAGATGACCTCTCGGAGTACTGCCTGAAGAAATGAACGAGGAATTTCCGCGCAGGCAGCGACGAGAGCGAGTGCACACAACCGGTCGGCACATGGGAAGAGATGGCCGGAACTCACTGACACTGTCGCGCCTGCGGACGGAGTACGCCCGGAGTGCGGCAGTCAGGAATGGCCACCCGAGGCCGGTTCAGGTCTCGGACGGGGGGCCGACGCGCACTCGGGCAGGCGTCAGCAACAGTCGATGTCGGCGACGCTGTGCCCGGTCACGCCGATGAGCGCCAGCTCTATGGCGGCGCGCTCAGGGGTGACGGGGCTGCGTGACATGCCGAGAAATATGGATCACCGTCCAGGGGATGTCAACGCGAAATGAGACGCCCATCTCAATATACGGACGGACTTCGGGTGCGGTGAACCGGGTCCCGCGGAAGGCATGGCGGCCGGCCCGGTCGAGGGCGACGGCCCAAAACGCCCCCGAGCCCTGCCCCTTCCGATTCAACTGGCGGGGTACACCCAGGGGTTGGGCCGGCACTTGATCCCGTCGATGTCCAGGGACTTGGTCTGCTGCTGCATCACCGGAGCGAGCGCTCCCTGCGTGCCGCAACTCACATGGTTGTGGCCCAGCCGATGACCGACCTCATGGTTGATCAGCATCCGGCGGTAGGCGAAGAGTTTGTCCGGACCGAACGTCGACGACCCCTGCGCCCAGCGGTAGGCGTTGATCATCACGCGTTCGGTCGCGGCGGAGTCGCACGAGACGTTGTCCTCCGTCGTGTCCAGGCCCGACTTCCGGCACCAGTCCCCGGTGGTCCCGGGACTGGCCAGGGTGATCACGAAATCGGGGTCGCCGGAGGAGATCCGCTCGAACGTCATGGCGCCGTCGTGCGCCCAGCTGCGGTCGTCGTTGAGCGTCTCCTGGACGGCTCGGGCGAAGAGTCCCGCGTCGAGCCCGAGGCCCTTCTCGACATCGATGCGGTAGCGGTACTTGCGCCCCCGGCCCGGCGCCTTCGCCGAGCCCGGAACCGCCTCGAACTTCCCGGACCCGTGGAGCTTCGGCGCGAGCGGATAGGCCTTGGCCATCTTCTCCGCGTACGAAAGGGGCTTGACCTGCGCCGGCTTCGGGGTCGACCGGTCGTCCGAGCGGGATGCGCCCTCGGTGCCGTCCCGGTCGACGCCCGCGGACCGCGCGGTGTCGGCGCCACCGTCGTCATGGGCGACCTGTCCGGCCACGACCACCGCGAGCACGGTGGTCACCGCGGCGGCCGCGATGCCGGTGAACGTACGGCCCCTGGCGCTCTTGGCGGACGCCGGTGCGCCGGTGTCACCGCTCGACGGCTGTTCGTCGCGCTCGCCGACCGAGCCGTTCGGATCGGCCGGCGGGGCGGGCGGGGCGGAAGGCCCCCGGGGCGCGGGCGGAGCGGGTGGCGCGTCGAAGGCCTCGACGAACTCGCGCCGCGGCCCGGGTACCAGCGGCCGGGCGCCCGTCTGCTGAGCGCGCCGGGGCACCGTCTGCTGCGGGCCGGTCCCCCAGCCGCCGCCGGGTTCACGCTGTTCGGGGTGGCCGCCGCGGACATGGCCGGTGTGCTGGAACGGGGCGTGCCCGTCCGTACCGGTCGGCGCATCGGCCGACTTCCGACGCCGCCCGCTGCCGGGCCCCGGGCGGACGCCTTCCCGGCCGACGCCCGCGTCCGCGAGGGCCTCGGTATCGCCCCCCGTGGTTGCGGGGCCCTTTCGGCTGTGTCGTCCCACGCCCCGGATCAGCTCCCGCCGAGTTCGTCGAGCAGATCCCGGAACGCCTGGGCGACCGCCTCCGGGTACTCCATCATCGCCACGTGCCCCGCGTCGGGCAGTGTCAGCAGTCGTGAATCGCGGAAGGCCGCGGACGCCCTGCGTGCCATCCGGTACGAGACGAGCTGGTCCCGTCCGCCGTACACGAGCTGGGTCGGTGCGAGCACCCGCTCGGCCTGGCGCCACAGTCCGTGCTGCCCGCCCAGCGTGTACGCGTCGACGATGCCACGTGCCGAGCGCGCCATCGCGTCCCAGAAGTACGGCAGTTCCAGCCGACGTTCCATTTCGGCCACCGCTTCGCGGAAGCCCGACTCGGAGACGCGCGCCGGATCGCCGTAACAGAGTGCCATGACACCGCGCGTGCGTTCTTCGGCGGTCCAGTCCCTGGTCATACGGGCGAACAGCTTGGCGACACCCGGAACGGCGAGCAGTCCGGTCGGCGCGGCGGAGCGCTGCACCCGGATCTCGGGCAGTGCGGGCGAGACGAGGGTGAGGGTGCGCACCAGGTCGGGACGGACCGCGGCGACCCGGGTGGCCACGGCACCGCCGAGCGAATTGCCGAAGAGATGAACCGGTCCGCGCTCCGCCGCGTCGAGGAGGCGGATCACGGCGCGGGCATGCCCGGTGACCGAGTAGTTGCCGTCGTCCGGCGGCGGCGAGTCCCCGAAACCGGGCAGGTCGACCGCCTCCCCGTCCACCAGGTCCTGGAGCAGCGGCATCAGCGCCGACCAGTTCTGGGAGGAGCCGCCGAGCCCGTGCACATAGAGCGCGGGCGGCAGCCCGGTCCGCTCCGGCGGCCGGGTCCGGACGGTCAGCGCCAGACCGGGCAGCGCGACGGCGCGCAGCTCCTCGCCCTCCGCGACCCTGACGGTGCTCACCGTGGGGGCCACCGCGGCGGCGGCGGCGCGGACGCCCGGCAGCTCGGTCGAAGACATGCGGCAATGTTACGAGACGATCACACCACGATTCATGTGTTCGCGGTCACAGATCGCGTAGCGGCTCGCAGGGGCAGCTCCTAGGCTCGTAGCAAGGAAGGGAGTCACCATGACGGTCGACCCCAGCGACCCGGAGACCTTCGAGGACATCCAGCCGGACGAACCGGACCAGGAGACGCCCCGGGCGGACGCCGCCGAGCAGCGGACCGATCTCCAGCAGCGGCGCGACGCACCGCTCACGGACATCGACCGGGACAGCGCCAATGAGGCGGATGCGGCGGAACAGGCTCGTGTGGTCGCACAGGATGAAGACGATTACCGCTGATTCGCCCCGTTTTGCCCTGCCGGTCGGCGAATCTGCGGCTACCGCAGCCGTCCGGTCCGTGAAATTCTGCGTCCGCGCCGCGCGCACCCGGGTTACCCAAAAGTACGATGGCGGTACGGCGCAGCGTGCACGGAAAGGCTGTGTCCGATCACATATTTGGGAGGCGGCGTGACAGCCATCGAGCAGACCGAGGCGGCGCGTCCGCGAGGCACTCGACTGCCTCGCCGCGCCCGACGCAACCAGCTGCTGGGCGCCGCGCAGGAAGTATTCGTGGCGCAGGGTTACCACTCCGCGGCCATGGACGACATCGCGGAACGGGCCGGGGTCAGCAAGCCGGTGCTCTATCAGCACTTCCCGGGAAAGCTGGAGCTCTATCTGGCCCTGCTGGACCAGCACTGCGAGTCATTGCTCCAGGCGGTCCGTACGGCGCTGGCGTCGACGACCGACAACAAGCTCCGCGTCGCCGCGACGATGGACGCGTACTTCGCGTACGTGGAGGACGAGGGCGGCGCCTTCCGGCTGGTCTTCGAGTCGGACCTGACCAACGAGCCCGCCGTCCGCGAGCGCGTCGACCGGGTCTCGTTGCAGTGCGCGGAGGCGATCTCCGACGTCATCGCCGGGGACACGGGACTGTCCAAGGACGAGTCCATGCTGCTCGCGGTCGGTCTGGGCGGCGTCTCCCAGGTGGTCGCCCGCTACTGGCTCTCCAGCCAGTCCGCCATCCCGCGCGACACCGCGGTTCAGCTGCTCACCTCGCTGGCCTGGCGGGGCATCGCGGGCTTCCCGCTGCACGGCATCGAGCAGCACTGACGGCGGCGGCCGGGTCCGGCCGGCGCCCGTGTTCGCTGCGGGCGTTGCCCACCGGCCCCTGACGGCTCCCCTCAGCGGGCTAATGTGTGCTGCGTACGGCGCGGTTCACCGCGCAGGGACTGACCGTCGGAGGGACATAGCCGTGGAGGTCAAGATCGGGGTGCAGCACACGCCCCGGGAGATCGTTCTGGAGAGCGGGCTTTCCGCCGAAGAGGTCGAGAGCACGGTCGCCGAGGCTCTCACCGGCAAGGCGCAGCTGCTCAGCCTCACGGACGAGAAGGGCCGCAAGGTCCTGGTGCCGGCCGACCGGATCGCGTACGTGGAGATCGGCGAGCCCAGCACGCGCCGCGTGGGATTCGGCGCGCTGTAGGGCGGCGCGCTCAGTGGTCGTGACAGCGGCCCGGTGGGGATCCCCCCGCCGGGCCGCTGTCCGTTCCGGCCCGCGGTCCGATCCGCGGCTCCGTCCGTGCTCACCGTCCGCGTTTCCGCCCGTCGGGGCGATTCCTGTGTGCGAACCCCGTACGAGGAGGGTTGCGTTCCGCCACCCTCGGGTAGTACCGCTAACGACCGATTTACCCGCCCCGCAACACGCGAGGTGATCATCTGTGATTCTGGAACCTCTCGGCTCCGTCGTGCTCGGACTCGCCCTGGCCTGGCTGGGGCTCCACTCGCTGTCCGACCGGCTCCCGTCCCGCCGTGCCGTCTTCACCACCGGCGCTCTGGGAGCCCTGTTCGGCGCGTTTCTCATGCACTCGGTGCTGGGACCGGGCCACTCGGTGGCCACGCTGGTCGGCGCGGCGCTGGTCGGGGCCGTGACGCTCTCGCTGCTGATCCGCCCCCGAACCCACCGTCTGAGCCGCTCAGCGGCGGCCTGAGGGCGTCCGGCACCCGTGCGGACGGACGCCGGACTGCCCGGGGTGAAGGTGCTACGCGGCCAGGCCCAGCGCGGCCATCCGCTTGGTGTGCGCCTCGGTGATCCGCGAGAACATCCGCCCGACCTCCGCCAGATCGAACCCGTCCGCCACGCCGCCCACGAGCATCGTCGACAGCGCGTCACGGTCGGCCACCACCCGCTGCGCCTGCGAGAGCGCCTCGCCCATCAGCCGCCGCGCCCAGAGCGCGAGGCGGCCGCCCACACGCGGGTCGGCCTCGATCGCGGCACGTACCTTCTCCACGGCGAAGTTGCCGTGTCCCGTGTCGTCGAGCACGGCGAGGACGAGGGAGCGGGTGTCCGAGTCGAGCCGGGCGGCGACCTCGCGGTAGAAGTCACTGGCGATCGAGTCGCCGACGTAGGCCTTGACCAGGCCCTCCAGCCAGTCGGACGGAGCGGTCTGGCGGTGGAAGTCGTCGAGCGCCTTGGCGAACGGCTCCATCGCGCCGGTCGGCTCCACCTCGATCGCGGTCAGCCGGTCCGTCAGCCGCTCGAAGTGATGGAATTCGGCGGAGGCCATCTTTGCCAGCTCCGCCTTGTCGGCCAGCGTCGGCGCGAGCTTGGCGTCCTCGGCGAGCCGCTCGAAGGCCGCCAGCTCCCCGTAAGCGAGTGCCCCCAGCAGGTCCACGACCGCTGCGCGGTACTGCGGCTCCACGGATGCGGTGGCCCAGTCCTGGGCGGCGATTCCGGTGAGCACGGGGGCTTCGTTGGCGTTGTCAGGCGTCTCCATGAAGCGCAGAATAGCCCGCCCGACGGGGGACGGAAGGGCCTGGCCGGCCAGTGACATCACACCGTTCCGATGAATTCGCCCAACACACATGCGCAAATCCGGGGTACAGTGGTATTGCGTCTACTCAGTATTTTGGGTTGGTGACGCGAAATTGAATGAGGATGCCCGGTCGGTGGCCCGATCGGCTCCGACCCGACAGCCCTCCGCGCGGGGCGTACGACTCGTACGACCGCAGATGAGGGGCCCCCTCAGCGGCACGAGCGCTCGAGCGACGGCAGTGGTCCCGCGCCACCCGGCCCATCCACGGCCGGATGACCAACCCCGGCACGGTACGACCCCCAGCGTTCGCCTCGGACCGCGTCTCACAGAAGAGGCAGCACCCTGACTACGTTCCGAGAACTCGGGATTCTCCCCGAGACGGCCGAGGCCCTTGAGGCCGTCGGCATCGTGTCCCCGTTCCCCATCCAGGAGATGACGCTCCCCGTCGCGCTCTCCGGTTCCGACGTCATCGGCCAGGCCAAGACCGGCACCGGCAAGACCCTCGGTTTCGGTCTTCCGCTGCTGGAGCGCGTCACCGTCCTCGCGGACGTCGAGGCCGGCCGGGCCCGGCCTGAGGAGCTGACCGAGGCGCCGCAGGCACTGGTCGTCGTCCCCACCCGCGAGCTCTGCCAGCAGGTCACCAACGACCTGCTGACCGCCGGCAAGGTGCGTAACGTCCGCGTTCTCGCGATCTACGGCGGCCGCGCGTACGAGCCGCAGGTAGAAGCCCTGAAGAAGGGCGTCGACGTGATCGTCGGCACCCCGGGCCGACTGCTCGACCTGGCCGGACAGCGCAAGCTCGACCTCTCGCACGTGCGTGCGCTCGTGCTCGACGAGGCCGACGAGATGCTCGACCTCGGCTTCCTGCCCGACGTCGAGAAGATCATCACCATGCTTCCGGCGAAGCGCCAGACGATGCTCTTCTCGGCGACCATGCCCGGCGCCGTCATCGGTCTCGCACGCCGCTACATGTCGCAGCCGACGCACATCCGCGCCACCTCGCCCGACGGCGAGGGCGCGACCGTCGCGAACATCTCGCAGCATGTCTTCCGCGCCCACTCGATGGACAAGCCGGAGATGGTCTCCCGCATCCTGCAGGCCAACGGCCGCGGACTCGCGATGATCTTCTGCCGCACGAAGCGCACGGCTGCCGACATCGCCGAGCAGCTGGAGAAGCGCGGTTTCGCTTCCGGCGCCGTCCACGGCGACCTCGGGCAGGGCGCGCGCGAGCAGGCGCTGCGCGCGTTCCGCAACGGCAAGGTGGACGTGCTCGTCTGCACCGACGTGGCGGCCCGCGGCATCGACGTCGAGGGTGTGACCCACGTCATCAACTACCAGTCGCCGGAGGACGAGAAGACGTACCTCCACCGCATCGGCCGGACCGGTCGGGCCGGTGCCAAGGGCATCGCGATCACGCTGGTCGACTGGGACGACATCCCGCGCTGGCAGCTGATCAACAAGGCGCTGGACCTGGACTTCAACGATCCGGTCGAGACGTACTCCACCTCGCCGCACCTCTTCGAGGAGCTCGACATCCCGGCCGGCACCAAGGGTGTCCTGCCGCGCGCCGAGCGGACCCGTGCGGGCCTGCGTGCCGAGGAGATCGAGGACCTCGGCGAGACGGGCGGCCGCGGCCGCAAGTCCTCCGGCGCCTCCGCGGCGCCCGCCGCCCGCGAGGAGCGTGCGCCGCGCACGCCGCGCCAGCGTCGTCGTACGCGGGGCGGTTCGGCCGTCCCCGCCGTCGGGGAGACCGCCGACACCGCGGCCGTGGTACCGGCCCCGTCCGCCGAGGTGACCGACACCCCGTCCGAGCCGCGTACGCCGCGCCGCCGGCGCCGTACCCGCGTCGGAGCCGCGGACGTCGCGGCCGAGGCCGCGGTGACCACGGTCGAGGCTCCGGCCGCCGAGGCCGGGGACGAGCCGGAGGCCAAGCCGCGCCGTCGCCGCACCCGGGCCGCCGTCGTGAAGCCGGTGGTGGAGGAGGTCGACTTCCAGATCGCCCCCATCGCCGAGCCGGCGCCCGCGAAGACGGTGACCAAGCCGCGCCGCCGCACCCGTGTGGTCAAGCCGGCCGAGGACGAGGTCGATTTCCAGATCGCGCCCATCTCCGAGCCGGCGCCCGCGAAGACGCCGCGCCGTCGCACGCGTGCGGCCGCCAAGCCGAAGACGGAGGTCGTGGCGGAGGCCCCGGCCGCCGAGGGCGAGACGAAGCCGCGCAGGCGCCGGGCGCCGCGTGCGACTGCCGCCAAGGCCGAGGGCTGAGCGCGGCACCGCCTCATCCGGGCTCGCCCCGGACCCCGCTCCTCCGTCGACCGGAGGGGCCTGATTTCGCCGGACGGGCTTGAGGGTTCCCTCAAGCCCGTCCGGCGTTCGAGGACCTGCTCTTCTGCCCGTCCGGCGTCTCAGGACATAACCTCGTCCCATGAGCCGGCCGCACACCTTCACCCCGCCCCCCTGCGCCCACGCCCACCAGCTCCGCACCGCGCGCGGGGACTTCGCCGTGCTGGACGCCCCGCCGCGCACCGCGCCCCGCGGCACGGCCCTGCTGCTGCCCGGGTACACGGGCAGCAAGGAGGACTTCGTCGCACTGCTGGAACCACTCTCCGCCGCCGGGTACCGGATCGTCTCCGTGGACGGTCGCGGGCAGTACGAAAGCGAGGGGACGGACCGTCAGGACCAGTACGCACAGACCGAGTTGGCCCGCGATGTGCTGGCGCAGGCGGCAGCGCTCGATGTCGCCGACGAGGGCTCCGTCCATCTGGTCGGGCATTCGCTCGGCGGGCAGATCGCCCGCGCCGCCGTGCTGCTCGACGCCTCGCCGTTCCGTTCGCTGACGCTCATGTCCTCCGGCCCCGCCCAGGTCGCCGAGGCCCAGCAGCTCAAGGTGAAGATGCTGAGCGACGCGCTCGCGACGCTGAGCATGGCCGAGGTCTGGGAGGCGATGCGCGCCCTCGACCCGCCCGAGGACGCGACGACCGACGGCGAGGCGCTGCGCCGGCGCTGGCTGCGCCACCGGCCCGCCCAGCTGATCGCCACCGGCCGTCAGCTGGCGACCGAACCGGACCGGGTGGCCGAACTCGCCTCCGTGGCGCTGCCGGTCCATGTGCTCTCCGGTGAGCGCGACGACACCTGGCCGGTGCCGCTCCTCGACGAGATGGCCCGGCGACTGGGGGCGCACCGCACCCGGATCGCGGGCGCCGAGCACTCCCCCAACACGGACCGCCCCGAGCAGACGGCGGCCGCGCTCGTCTCCTTCTGGGAAAGCCTGTAGGCGCCACCGTCGGAACTCGACGAGGCCGGGGGGCGGCGCCGTCACCGGAACTCAGTACTGGGCCTGCAGGTGCTGCCAGAAGCCGTCTCGCAGCGCCCGGCGCAGATGCGCGTGGCCGCGCAGCGAGTGCTGCAGCAGCCGTTCGGCCTCGACCAGCAGGTCCTGGTCGACCGAGCCCGGCAGATACGGGTGGCCGGGCAGCAGATCGGCGAGGGACTCCCGGCCCCGGGCTGCCAGCCAGGCCGCGGCGATCTGCGCACCGACGAAGCGGACGTCTTCGCGCGAGGGCGCGGGGGTGTCCTCCTCGTAGGTGGTGACGGGGCGTCTGGTGACGTACGGGCGGCAGAAGTCCAGGTCGAAGGTGCGCTGGCTGTCGACCTCCCAGAGCAGCGGTTCGGCCTGGTTGCGCCCCTCCCCAGCCTCGATGCCCCACAGGTGCACGCGGGCCCCGTACCCCTGCGCCGCCTCGACCGCGGACACCAGGTCCTCGTCGCCGCCGACGAGCGCCGCGTCGCTGATGGCGCGGTGCCGGGCGAGCGATTCGAGGTCGGTGCGGATGAGTGAGTCGACGCCCTTCTGCTGGTTGTTGGCATTGAGGTTGCCGAGTCTGACCTTGACGTCGGGGAGTTCGGCGATGGACTGCTGCTCGACGGTGTGAATGCGCCTCCTGGCTCCGTCGTACCAGTACACGCGCAGCAGTCTGCTGTCCGCGAAGATCGTGCGGGCCTTGTCGATGAAGGCCTCGATCAGCCCTTCCGCGTCGAGGTCGAAGGAGCGACGGTCCTCGGTGCCGGTGACGAGCAGTCCGGCCGCGGCGTACACATAACCCGCGTCCACGAAGATCGCGTGGGTCGAGGGGGTCTTCGACACCTCGGCGAGCACGCGCTGGAGCAGCTCGTTGGTGCGGTCCAGGCGCTCGCCGATCTCTGCCTCGCTCATACGGGCCTCGTCGTGGACCTCGTCACCGGCGCGTGCTGGGTGACCTGCTGATACTTAGACATCCAAAAAATTTCCTTAGCGTAGGGAATGTTTGCCGGAGGCAAGCCGTTGTACACCTCGTGGAGCGCGGGACATCGCTGTCGAGCGCTCTCATCCTTGCGGACGGGTCATCCGTCCTCCCAGTAGTTCTCCAGCAGGAGGATCAGACGAAGGGAAGCCGTATGCGCTTCGAGATCATGCGACTCGACGATGTCGACGGTACCGCCGTGGACAGCACCGTCGTGGACGCCGCCTCCGTCAACCGGATCGTGCAGCAGGCCGCAGCCATGGGCCAGCGCATCTACATCCGCCCGGCCGAATCCTCGGCTTCGTAACGCACAACGACGCACAAAGACGAAGCGCCCCCGTACGGACGGTCCGTACGGGGGCGCTGTGGCGTCCGCGGGCACCGTCAGGAGTTCTGGATGACCTGGGTGACCCCGTTGATGATCTGCTGTACGGCGATCGCGGAGAGCATCATTCCGGCGAGCCTGGTCACCAGCACGACGCCGCCGTCCTTGATGACCCGGATGATCAGCAGCGAGTAACGCATGGTCAGCCAGAGCACGATGTGCATGGCGATGATCGCCGACCAGACCGAGATCTGGCTCCCCACACTGTCGGCGTGCTGCACCGCCAGGATCACCGAGACGATCGCACCGGGCCCGGCGAGCAGCGGCATGCCCAGCGGCACGAGCGCCACGTTGACGTCCTTCGTCTGCGTCGGCTCGTCGGTCTTGCCGGTGAGCAGATCGAGCGCGATCAACAGCAGGAGAAGCCCGCCCGCGATCATCAGGGCGGGTACGGAGACATGCAGATAGTCGAGGATCTGCTGGCCGAGCACCCCGAAGACCGCGATCACGCCGAAGGCGACGGCCACGGCCTGCAGCGCCATCCTGCGCTGCATCTTGGCGGGGCGGCCCGCGGTGAGGGCGAGGAAGATCGGGGTGATTCCAGGGGGATCCATAATCACAAAAAGCGTGAGAAAAAGGGATCCGAAGACAGCGACGTCGAACACAGTGAGCCTTGCGCGAGAAGAACGAGAAACGGTCTGGAGGAGCGCACCCCGAAACCGGGGCGGCGGCACGGAGGCCGCGGGTGCGCGGTGGAATGCGGAGGAGGGACGAGCGGCGGTACGCGTCGGGCCGCGGGGCTCTTCGGTCCCGGCCGGGACGCGTGCGGCGTTACACGGGGCGGGGTCCGCCCGCGCCCGGCACCGGGAAGGCTCCCGTGGCACGCCGGGTGATCTCGCCGTAGATCTCGGGGTCGGTGGTGCACTCGCCGAGTGCGACGGTCTTGCGGGTGCCGTGGTAGTCGCTGGAGCCGGTCGTCAGCAGCCCCAGCTCCCGGGCGAGGCCGCGCAGCCTGGCCCTGGTCGCCTCGTCGTGGTCCATGTGATCGACCTCGATGCCGTCGAGGCCCGCGGCGGCGAGCTTCGCGATCGACGACTCGGGAACCACCTCACCGCGCTTGACGGCGAGCGGGTGGGCGAAGACGGTGACGCCGCCGGCGGCCTTGACCAGTCGGATCGCGTCGAAGGGGTCGAGTTCGTGCTTCTGCGCGTACGCGCGTCCGCCGTTGGCGAGCCACTCGGGCGTGAAGGCGTCGGAGACGGTCTCGACGACGCCGAGTTCGACGAGCGCGGTGGCGATGTGCGGTCGGCCGACCGATCCGTCCCCGGCGATCCTGGCGACCCGCTCCCACTCGATCGGCACGCCGAGCGCCTGGAGCCTGCCCACCATGGTCCGCGCACGCGGCACCCGGTCGTCCCGCACCAGCTCGCGTTCGCGCGCCAGCTCGGGCTCGTCGGGGTCGAAGAGGTACGCCAGCAGGTGCAGGCTCACACCGTCGATCCGGCAGGAGAGCTCGGCACCGGTGACGAGCGTGAGCCCGTCCGGAAGAGCGGCGATCGCCTCGGCGTGACCGCGCACGGTGTCGTGGTCGGTGAGGGCGACGACGTCGAGGCCCGCGGCGGCGGCATTGCGCACCAGCTCGGCGGGGGTGTCCGTGCCGTCCGAAGCGGTGGAGTGGGTGTGCAGGTCGATGCGCACGACGCGTACTCCAGTGCTCGGGGCCGGACAGGGGGACGTTCAAGGATAACCGGCATCCGGACACCCCCCGGCCGGACTCCGTTCGCCCCGGCCGGTGCTGCGACCGGAGACCTCCACCGGCTCCCGAAGCCCGCCCGGGACCACGGGAGAGCCCTCAGAGCCTGTCGGGTGACCTCCGACCGGGCGGCCACGCCCCGGCACGCACGCTTCCCGCGTTGTCGTCGGTCGCCGACGCGCCGCGTCGACTCCCTCCTCCGCCTCGGAATCCCACGCACCGGACCGCGTCCGCCATCCGATCCGAGGTCACCCGACAGGCTCTCAGTTCAGCAGGCGCGGGGTGAGCGCCCCGCACGGCACGAGGTCCATCTCTCCCCCGGCCTCGCGCAGATCGGCGAGCACCAGCTCGTCGTACATCAGCAGCCCCGACTGCTCGGGCCAGACGATCGCCCAGAGCCAGAGCCCGCGCGCCTCGCCCGCGAAGACCGCGCGGTCCTCGGGAGCGCCCTTGACGTGCCAGAGCGGAGTGGGACGTCCGGCAGCGAGCATCTTGACGTCCGGCGGGCCGTCGACATCCAGATGCGGTCCGGGGTCGGGGCCGTCGATCCCGGCGTAGCGCGCCCCGAGCCCGACACCGAGCTCCTCGGTGACGAGCAGCAGCTCGCCCATGCCGCCGACGGGGCCGGGACCGGAGCAGGCGACGACGGTGGCACGGCCGCCGCTGCGCTCGTCACCGGCGCTCGCCACGCCCGTGAACAGCCAGCCCACCGGCAGCGGCCAGGGCATCCACACCGGCACCCGGGCACGGCCCACGACCACGCCCAGCGCCTCGACGCTGGGCGGGACGACCGGTTGCAGCGGTTGCACACTGCCGTGCAGAGAGCACTGCCAGGTGTCGGCAAAGAGACCGGGCGCCCTGACCCGGCCTCCACACTTCGGGCAACTGGGTTCGCCCCTCATAGCGACCAACGGTCCTCCAGGTCAGCCGTCGCGTCAAGGATGATCACCCGTCCGTAGTGTGGCCCTCACCTGCGAAATTAGATGTAACTTGCACTCATTAGTTCTCCTAACTTATTCTGTGTATAACGCAACGACCTAGTGGAGAGCGAGAAGACCCATGCAAGGAGAGGATCCGTTCGATCAGGGGGCGGGCAGCATCCTGCGCCAGCCGAAGGCCGTCTGGGCCACGGCGGGCGCCTCTGTCGTCGCATTCATGGGAATCGGCCTGGTGGACCCGATTCTGCCGTCCATCGCCAAGGGCCTGGAGGCGACACCGAGCCAGGTGTCCCTGCTCTTCACCTCGTACTTCCTGATCACCGCCATGGCGATGCTCGTCACCGGCTTCGTCTCCAGCCGGATCGGCGGCCGCAAGACGCTGCTGGCCGGCCTCGCGCTCGTCGTCGTCTTCGCCGCGCTCTCCGGCACCTCGTCGTCCGTCGCCGAACTCGTCGGCTTCCGGGCCGGCTGGGGCCTGGGCAACGCGCTCTTCGTCTCGACCGCGCTCGCCGTGATCGTCGGTGCGGCGGCCGGTGGCAGCGCGGCGGCGATCCTGCTCTACGAGTCGGCGCTCGGCCTCGGCATGGCCTGCGGTCCCCTGCTCGGCGCCCTGCTCGGCGATGCCAGCTGGCGCTATCCGTTCTTCGGCACGGCCGCGCTGATGGCGATCGGCTTCATCTGCATCACGCTGTTCCTGAAGGAACAGCCCAGGCCCGCCGGCCGGACGTCACTGCTCGACCCGATCAAGGCGCTCGGCCACGGCGGCCTGGCCTCCGTCGCGACCTCGGCGTTCTTCTACAACTACGCGTTCTTCACGATCCTGGCGTTCACTCCGTTCGTGCTCGACATGACGCCGTACAAGTCGGGTGCGGTCTTCTTCGCCTGGGGTCTGCTGCTCGCGGTCTTCTCGGTGCTCGTCGCCCCGCGACTGCAGAAGCGCTTCGGGTCCTTGAAGGTGCTCGGTGCCTCGCTGGTGCTGCTCGCCGCCGACCTCCTGGTCCTGGGGTACGGCAACCACACCGCCGCCATCGTCTGCACGGTCGTCTCCGGCGCCTTCATCGGCATGAACAACACCGTCTACACGGAGCTGGCGCTCGGTGTGTCGGACGCGCCGCGCCCGGTGGCGAGCGCGGGCTACAACTTCGTCCGCTGGTTCGCCGCGGCCGCCGCCCCGTACCTCGCCCCGAAGATCGAGGAGTGGAGCGACATCCACATCCCCTTCGTGGTCGCCGCGATCACGGCTGTGGTCGGTGCGATCGTCGTCCGGATCCGGCGTACGGCGTTGACCCACGACGCGGAGGAACTGGAGCCGAGGCACGCCACCGAGGACGGCGTCACCGTCTTCGCCGACTGACCACGGCGCCGGCCCGCTCCCCCCTGTTCCGCCCCGCCCGCGGCTCCCCCTCCTGGCCGCGCGGCGGGGCTTCCCCGTGCCCGGCATGACGTACGTCTCAGTCCAGGTCGACGGAGGCACGGAGCGGATCACGCAGATCCGTACCGTGCGAGAGCCACCGTTCCTGGAGTTCCTGCGCACCCCGGACCCGCTTCCACGCGGCCTCGTTGTGCGTCATCGGCAGCAACGGCAGGAACCGCACCGGATCCATGGGGCCGACCGCCTCCGGACCGCCGTCCCGCCCCGGGCCGCCGGGCGCGGGCTCATTCGGATCCAGGTCCTCGACCAGCCCGCCGGGCTCGGCGACCAGTACGGAGCTGAACGGCGCCCCGGGCCACAGCGGCTCACCGACGTCCAGCGAGGCGCCGGGTGCCACGATCACCCCCTCGACCTGCGGGGAGGCCGCCAGCACGGCCAGCGGGCGCAGCACCTTGTCGGTGTCGGCGAGCCCCGCGCGCACGGAGAGGATCAGCTCGGCGCGCGGCCCCCTGACCGGGTCCGCGAGGGTCGCGGTCGGATCGGTCATCGGCTGCGCGGACATGCCGAGCGTGGCGTAGCGCACCACGTCGCCGTCGACGAAACGGAGCACCTCGATGCGGTCCGTGCCGAGAAACGTCACTGCGGCGCGCGCGTCCGGTTCGCCGAGGGCCGTCAGCAGCCGGGCCTCGACCAGAGCAAGAATTTCTCCCATCCCGCGAGCATAGGACGCGTATGGAACGGGCAAAGTAAGGGATTGGCCCTCGGACGGCTGATAGTCTTGGCCGCTGGTCGGGGCAGCACGCAGAAGCGTCGCTCTCAGCCCCGACGACACGTCATCCCCCACGGGGGACCGGCCGGAGGAGGTGGGGCTGCCATGGATCGAAGTCGACCGTGCAGTACCAACCGCTCTTCCGCACCTCACCTCTCTTCGGTGATCTGAAGCCTTCTCGGTCAAGGCCCATGGCATTGCGCACGACGGAAGAGCACTTCCCTTTTGCCTGTCTGTAGCGAACGCCGTCATCGCGCCGCCGCGGTGCCGCCCGCTTTGCGGACGTGAGCACACGTCCCCATTCCGGGCTGTTCCACGTGCCCGACGACGGCCCTCCGTGAAGGAGCCAGCCATGTCGATGATCCGCGACCTGCGCGCCGCCGTGCGCCCGTCCCTGCGCAAGAGCAACGCCCTGCACAACAGTTACGACACCACCCGGGACCCGTCCGTCTCCAGCGCGGTGGTCGACTGCGCGGTCTACCGCGACGGACGGCGCCTGGAGAGCGGCACCTGCCGCACGCCGCACGAGGCGATGCTCCAGGTGCGCGAGGAGGGCGGCTTCGCCTGGATCGGACTGCACGAGCCGACCGAGGAGGAATTCGCCGGGATCGCCCGGGAGTTCGGGCTCCACCCGCTCGCCGTCGAGGACGCGGTCCACGCCCACCAGCGACCGAAGCTGGAGCGGTACGACGACACGCTCTTCACCGTCTTCAAGACCATCCACTACGTCGAGCACACCGAGCTCACCGCGAGCAGCGAGGTCGTCGAGACCGGCGAGGTGATGTGCTTCACCGGACGGGACTTCGTCATCACCGTGCGGCACGGCGGCCACGGCTCGCTGCGGGCGCTGCGGCACCGGCTGCAGGACGACCCCGAGCTGCTCGCCAAGGGTCCCTCCGCGGTCCTGCACTCCATCGCCGACCATGTCGTCGACGGCTACATCGCGGTGGCCGGCGCGGTCCAGGACGACATCGACGAGGTGGAGATCGAGGTCTTCTCCACCCCCGCGAAGGGCAGCCCGCGCGGCTCCGACGCCGGCCGGATCTACCAGCTCAAGCGTGAGGTCCTGGAGTTCAAGCGGGCCGTTTCGCCGCTGCTGCGGCCGATGCAGCTGCTGAGCGAGCGGCCGATGCGGCTGATCGACCCCGACATCCAGAAGTACTTCCGTGACGTCGCCGACCACCTGGCGCGGGTGCACGAGGAAGTCATCGGCTTCGACGAACTGCTGAACTCGATCCTCCAGGCCAACCTGGCGCAGGCGACCGTCGCGCAGAACGAGGACATGCGCAAGATCACGTCCTGGGCGGCGATCGTCGCCGTACCGACGATGATCTGCGGTGTCTACGGCATGAACTTCAAGCACATGCCCGAGCTGGGCTGGAGGTACGGCTACCCGATGGTGCTGGGCGTCATCGGGGTGGTGTGCTTCTCCATCCACCGCACGCTCAAGCGCAACGGCTGGCTCTAATAGAGTTCGGACATGACTGCTGCTGCCGCTGACGCGCCGCTGGGCCGGGCTCTCGTCGAGGAGGCCACCAAGAAGTCCGGCCTCATCTGGGTGCGGGGCACCGGGCCCGCGCGGGCGCTGTGGCACGTGTGGCACGAGGGCGCGGCGCATCTGGTCGGCGACGGCCCCGGCGAGCAGCCGCTGCCGGCCGGCCTCGTCGACGGTCGTGCCGCCGAGGTGACCGTGCGCAGCAAGGACAAGGGCGGGCGGCTCGTGGCCTGGACGGCCGCCGTGGCGGAGCTCGCACCGCACTCCGAGGAGTGGGAGGCCGCGGTCGCCGAACTCAAGGGCAAGCGGCTGAACGCACCGGACGCCGAGCGGATGACGGAGCGGTGGGCGCGCGAGTGCCGGGTGCTGCGGCTGACGCCCGGCGCATTCCGTACGGAGCTTCCGGACGGCTCACTGGCCGCGCCGCCCCTGCCGACGTCCGCGACCACGCGACGACCGGTACCGGCCGGGCTGCCGCGGCTGCTGAAGCGGGGACGCAAGGGCTGACCCGGGTCCGGCGGGACCGGCACGGCGATCCGGATCCGGCGCGGCCGGACGGGCCGGGCGGGGTGACCGGCACCGGGCACGACCGGCCGGAGCCGGGCCCCCTGATCCGTGCGGCCGGTTCGGGTGTCGCTCGGCCGGCCTCAGGACGACGTCTTGGGCAGCTGCTGCCCGTAGTCGACCGTGTCCTCCTTCGCCGGGGCCTGGAGCGGGAAGTCCTTGCCCCAGTCCGACAGCGTCACGATCCCCCCGCCGGCGGCGCGCGCGAACCGCAGCGGATACGGCGTGCCCTCCAGCGAGACGTCGAGCATGCCGCCCTCGCCCTTGCCGCCCGTGATCCGAATGGTCCGGGTCGGTCCGACCGTCCCGCGGTCGCCCTTGTCGAGGGTGCCGTGCAGCGTGAGCAACCCGTCGAGCAGCGTCTTCTTCTCGGTGAAGCCGCGCAGCTGCTTGTACGTGGGGTCGCCCTCGGGCACCTTCACGTATTTGTCCTGGAGCTTGTCCGCGGCGGCCCCGCCCGCATGGGTGTCGGCGCCGGGCTTCTCGTCGTGGCTCCAGAAGCCCGAGTCCGCCTTGAGGTAGAGATCGTCACCGATCCGCAGCAGCTCGAAGGTGCTGTCCTTCGAGACGACGGAGCCGGTGCCGCCCTTCTCCCTGAGCCGCATGTCGAGCTGGTAGGTGCCGCCCTTGCTGACCAGCTTCCCGGCGAGGCGCACCGCGTCGGCCGAGGCCGCAGCGGTCTGCGCCTTCTTCTCGATCTGGGCGGCGGTGAGTCTGCCGACCCCGTTGGTCCCCTTGTCCGGGTCCTCGCCCCCGCACGCCGTGAGGACGGCGGTCAGTCCCGCGCAGAGCACAACGGCGAGGGCGGTCCGGCGTCGGGCCCGGACGGGCGGAACGGAAGCGGTCACGGGCGCACTGCCTCTCATCTGCATGGCGGGGGTGGCAGACGGCAGCGTACCCGTGCCGTTCATGCCTTCCGGCAGGGAGCCGTACGGACGGGTCCACCGGGGCAGCCCGGAGCGGTACGGGCTAGCCTGATCCCGTCATAACGGTTAATTAGCTGTCAAACAGACCGGACAGGGAAGTCGTACACGGAAGAAGGAGGCGCACCATGGCGGCAGGCGCCCCCCGGGTCTTCGTCTCGCATCTCGCCGGCGTGCCGGTCTTCGACCCCAACGGCGATCAGGTGGGCCGCGTCCGCGATCTGGTCGCGATGCTGCGGGTCGGCGGCCGGCCGCCCCGGCTGCTCGGCCTGGTCGTCGAGGTGCTCAGCCGCCGCCGGATCTTCCTCCCGATGATCCGGGTGACCGGGATCGAGTCCGGCCAGGTCATCACCACTGGCGTGGTCAACATGCGGCGCTTCGAACAGCGGCCCACCGAACGCCTGGTGCTCGGTGAGTTCCTCGACCGGCGCGTCCGTCTCGTGGAGACCGGTGAGGAGGTCACCGTCCTCGATGTCGCCATCCAGCAGCTTCCGGCCCGCCGCGACTGGGAGATCGACAAGTACTTCGTGCGCAAGGGCAAGGGCGGGGCGCTGCGCCGCAAGGGCGAGACCCTGACGGTCGAGTGGTCGGCGGTCAGCGGTTTCTCGCTGGAGGAGCACGGGCAGGGCACCGAGTCCCTGGTCGCCACGTTCGAGCAGCTGCGCCCCACGGACGTCGCCAACGCGTTGCACCATCTGTCGCCGAAGCGACGGGCCGAGGTCGCCGCCGCGCTCGACGACGACCGGCTCGCCGACGTCCTGGAGGAACTGCCCGGGGACGACCAGGTGGAGATCATCGGCAAGCTCCAGGAGGAGCGCGCCGCCGATGTCCTGGAGGCCATGGACCCGGACGACGCGGCCGACCTGCTGTCCGAGCTGCCCGAGGAGGACAAGGAGCGGCTGCTGGCCCTGATGCGGCCGGACGACGCGGCCGATGTGCGGCGCCTCATGTCGTACGAGGAACGGACCGCGGGCGGCCTGATGACCACCGAGCCGATCATTCTGCGCCCGGACGCGACCGTCGCCGACGCGCTCGCGCGGGTCCGGCAGGCGGACCTGTCCCCGGCGCTCGCCGCCCAGGTGTACGTGTGCCGCTCGCCGGACGAGACACCGACCGGCAAGTACCTGGGCACCGTGCACTTCCAGCGGCTGCTGCGCGATCCGCCGTACGCGCTGGTCAGCTCGATCGTCGACAGTGATCTCGTCCCCCTGGCGCCGGACACCCCGCTGCCGGCCGTGACCAGCTATCTGGCCGCGTACAACCTGGTCTCGGTGCCGGTCGTGGACGAGAGCGGATCGCTGCTCGGCGCGGTGACCGTCGACGACGTCCTCGACCACCTGCTGCCGGAGGACTGGCGGGAGACGGACTTCCACGGTGAGGAGGAGATCGCCAGTGGCCGGTGAGGACCGTGCGAAGGGAGTGCCGACGGGGGCCTCGGGCATCACGCGCCCGACCCGTTCCCGGCTGGACCAGCCGAAGGCCCCGCGGCGTCGGCTGCTGCCCGAGTACGACCCCGAGTCGTTCGGCCGGCTCTCCGAACGGATCGCCCGGTTCCTTGGCACGTGGAGCTTCATCGCCTGGATGACGCTGGTCATCATCGTCTGGGTGGTGTGGAACGCCTTCGCGCCCGCGGGGTGGCGGTTCGACGCGTACCCGTTCATCTTCCTGACGCTGATCCTGTCGCTCCAGGCCTCGTACGCGGCCCCGCTGATCCTGCTCGCGCAGAACCGGCAGGCCGACCGCGACCGGGTCACCTACGAGCAGGACCGCAAGCAGAACGAGCGCTCCATCGCGGACACCGAGTACCTCACCCGCGAGATCGCGGCACTGCGGATGGGCCTCGGCGAGGTCGCCACGCGCGACTGGATCCGCTCCGAGCTGGAGGACCTCATGAGGGACCTGGGGGACCGGCACACGCCGCTCCCGGCCGAGAGCGACGAGGACCACTGACGGGGTTACTCACGCGTAGCAGCGGGCGCCGCACGCCCTCCCGCCGCCCGCACCGCCCTTTCAACGAGCGGCGCCCGCACCCGTACTATCAAGGTATGGCTACGGAAGACGCGGTGCTTGAGGCACTGGCGACGGTGAACGACCCGGAGATCCACCGCCCGATCACCGAACTCGGCATGGTGAAGTCGGTCGAGATCGGTGCTGACGGTGTGGTCGCTGTCACGGTCTATCTCACGGTCTCAGGCTGTCCGATGCGCGAGACGATCACCAAGAACGTGACCGACGCGGTGGCGAAGGTCGAAGGCGTCACCCGCGTCGACGTCACGCTCGACGTGATGAGCGACGAACAGCGCAAGGAGCTCGCGTCCTCGCTCCGCGGCGGTACGGCGGAGCGCGAGGTGCCGTTCGCCAAGCCCGGCTCGCTGACCCGGGTCTACGCGGTCGCGTCCGGCAAGGGCGGCGTCGGCAAGTCGTCGGTCACGGTGAACCTGGCGGCCGCGATGGCGGCCGACGGCCTCAAGGTCGGTGTCGTGGACGCGGACATCTACGGGCACAGCGTGCCCCGGATGCTCGGTGCGGACGGCAAGCCGACCCAGGTCGAGAACATGATCATGCCGCCGTCGGCGCACGGCGTGAAGGTCATCTCCATCGGCATGTTCACCCCGGGCAACGCCCCGGTGGTGTGGCGCGGACCGATGCTGCACCGGGCACTCCAGCAGTTCCTCGCCGATGTGTACTGGGGCGACCTGGACGTCCTGCTGCTCGACCTGCCGCCGGGCACCGGTGACATCGCGATCTCGGTGGCACAGCTCGTGCCGAACGCCGAGATCCTGGTCGTCACGACCCCGCAGCAGGCGGCGGCCGAGGTGGCCGAGCGGGCCGGTTCGATCGCCGTGCAGACGCACCAGAAGATCGTCGGCGTCGTCGAGAACATGTCGGGCCTGCCCTGCCCGCACTGCGACGAGATGGTCGACGTGTTCGGCACCGGCGGTGGCCGGAAGGTCGCCGAGGGACTGACGAGGACGACCGGCGCGGAGGTGCCGGTGCTCGGCTCCATCCCGATCGACGTACGGCTGCGCGAGGGCGGCGACGAGGGCAAGCCGGTCGTCCTGTCCGACCCCGACTCCCCGGCCGGCAAGGCGCTCCGCACCATCGCGGACAAGCTGGGAGGCCGTCAGCGCGGCCTGTCCGGCATGTCGCTGGGGATCACCCCGCGCAACAAGTTCTGAGCCGTGCAGAGGGCTGGGAGGGGCGGCTGACCCGGACCGGTCGCCGCCCCACCGCCCGGCCCTACGCGTACGCCGCGATGTCGCCGACCACCGAGAAACCCAGCCCGTACGCGCTCATCCCCCGACCGTACGCCCCGATGTGCACCCCGCCGCGCGCCGACCCCGCCAGCACCCAGCCGAACTCGGACTCTCGGTAGTGGAACGGCACGGGGACGCCGTCCACCGGCAGCGACAGCACCGACCACGCGGGGCCGTCCAGATCGTCGGCGAGCTCGAACGCCGTCTCCGTCTGCTGGTCCAGCCAGTCGTCACGCAGCGAGTGATCCATCTGCGGGGGCCATGTGCAGGCCAGCAGACCGGACCCGGCCAGCCAGGCCGCGGAGGAGACCGTGGTCGCGTCCAGCACCCCCGTACCGTCCCCGCTGTGCCGCACCGGGCTGCTGGCCACCGTCACGACGACGGCGAATCGTTGCTTCTCGGCACCCCCGTCGGCCCGTACCGACGGCTCGTCACCGTGCCCGATGGAGCCGTGCTGCACCGTGCCGTCCGCGGCGGTGCCCACCTGCATCGGCCGACGCGGGCCGGTGAATGCCTCGTCCAGTGCGTACCAGGGAAACGGAGCAGTCAGAAATCCGTCGACAGTACGCCGGGCCGCCGGCTTCCCCTCCGCGGTGGCTGTGTCCGGCGCGCCTTCCGCGCCCACCCGACTGGTCGTCTCCATCTGCCCGGCCGCCTCCTCGATCACTGAGGTCCGGAGCGGCCCGCCCCCCACGGGCGTCCTCACAACCGGACAGATGGAGAATAGCCATACCGTCCGGACGAGTCGGGATTGACTGCGGTCAGGTGGCGTCGGCGTCGAACGGCGGGCGGTCGTCCTTCGCGGGCTGTTCACGCTTCTTGAGCAGGTCCGGAGTCCCGGCGGAACCGTTGGCGGCGGTGCTCGCCGAGCCGCTCGACACGCCGCCGCGGGAGTCCGCGGACTCCACGGCAGCGCTTTCCCTGCCGTTCACCGCGTCGGTGACCTCTGCCAGGTCCTTGCGCAGGTCGAAGGTCTCGCGGATCTCCTTCAGCCCCAGGTCGTCGCCGCCGTCCATGAGCTGCTTGCGGACGAACGTCTTGGGGTTGAGGTCCTCGAACTCGAAGTCCTTGAACTCCGGGCCGAGCTCCGTACGGATGTCCTCCTTGGCGCTCTCGGAGAACTCGCGGATCTTACGGATGAAGCGCGAGGCGTCCTGGATGACCTTGGGCAGCTTGTCCGGGCCGAAGATCAGCACGCCCAGGACCGCGAGCGTCACCAGCTCCAGTGGGCCTATGTCATTGAACACCCTGTTGCTCCTCGTGTTCTCCGCGACCAGGTCGGTTGTGGTCCGGACCCGGCCCACGGTACCGGTCGAAACTACCCGCGCGGTAGCGTCCCGTGGCCGTCACGTGCCGGTTGCGGAGCCGAGCGTCAAAGAGATGGACAGGTCTTTACCACCACGGGTCAAGGTGAGGTCCAGACGGTCGCCGGGCCGGTGGGCGCGGATCTTCACGATCAGCTCCTCGCCACTGTGCACCCGCCGGCCGTCGACCGCGGTGATGACGTCCCCCGGCTTGATCCCGGCCCTGGCCCCGGGCCCGTCGGCCGCCACCGCGGACTTGCCGGCAGCGCCCTTCACGCCGACCTTGGCACCGTCGCCGGTGTACTTCATGTCCAATGTGACGCCGATCACCGGGTGGGTGGCCTTTCCGGTGTTGATCAGCTCCTCGGCGACGCGCTTGCCCTGGTTGATCGGAATGGCGAAGCCGAGACCGATGGACCCGGCCTGCCCGCCCTCGGTGCTCGATCCGTTGTCGGCGGCGCGGATGGCGCTGTTGATCCCTATGACCTGGGCGTCGGTGTCGACGAGCGGGCCGCCGGAGTTGCCCGGGTTGATCGGGGCATCGGTCTGCAGCGCGTCGACATAGCTGATGTCGCTGCCGTCGCCCTTCTCGCCGCCCGCGGTGATCGGCCGGTCCTTGGCGCTGATGATGCCGGAGGTCACCGTGTTGGACAGGTCGAAGGGCGCGCCGATCGCCACCACCGGGTCACCGACCTGCACATTGTCGGAGTTGCCCAGCGGCAGCGGCTTGAGGCCGGAGACTCCGGTGACCTTGACCACGGCGAGGTCGTAGCCGCTGTCCTTGCCGACGACCTCGGCGCGTGCGGTCTCACCGCCGCTGAACGTCACGGTGATCTCGCCGGAGGACCCGGCCGGGGCGACGACATGGTTGTTGGTGAGGATGTGGCCGCGGTTGTCGAGAACGAATCCGGTGCCGGTGCCGGACTCGGCCGTGCCGCTGACATGGAGGGTCACCACGCTGGGCAGGGCGCTGGCGGCGATGCCCGCGACGCTGTCGGGGGCGCGGCCGCCGCTGTTCCGGCCGGCCTGCGGAAGCTCGACCCGGGTGAGACCGCCGTTGCGCTCGATGTAGGAGCCGATGCCTCCGCCGATGCCGCCGGCCACCAGCGCGAGCAGCACCGCACCGATGAGGACGGAACCGCGGCGGCCCTTCTTCCGGCCGTTGTCGGCCCCGAGCGGCGGACCCGGATCGGTCAGCGGCCGCCGGGGCGCACCCCAGGGGTCGTACTGGACCCACTGCGTCGACTGGGGCTGCTGGGGCTGAAGCACGGGCTGCGCACCCTGCGGGTGCTGGGACCGGGGGGACTGCGGCGGTGAGTGCTGGGGCGGGGGTGTGAACCCCGGGGCCGTGGTGCCGGCGTCGGGGACGCCCGCCCCGTTCGTCGCCGCGTACTGCGAGGGTACGGGGGTGCCGTGCGCCGGGGTCGGGACCGGTCGCTGCACGGGCGGTGCGGGCGCCCAGGGGCCGGGTCCGCCGTACGGCGGGGTGCTGTACTCATCGGGCTCGTGCAGGGGCGCGGGCCGCGCGGCCGGTACGGATGCCACGGGCTCCACCGCCGGAGGCTGCACCACCGGCTCGGGGGCCGGGGGCCGCGACGCCGGTTCGGCCGCCGGCGGCTGGAGCGGCACGTCGGGCGCGGGCTCCCGTGTCCCGCCCGCCGGGTCCGTCACATCGGCCGTCGTATCGGCCGTGGGCAACGCGTCCTCGACGGGGGACGGCTCGTCCGGCGCTGTGCGGGCGGTGCGTCCCGGCGCGGGCCGGCTCCACCACTTCGCCTTCGGCCCGGTGGACTTCCCGTCTTCCATGCTCTCCCCGCAACTGCCGCGACTGGCCTCTGCACACCCCGGAAGGGGCGTGCCTCCCGGAATTCCTCCCGGAATTCAACCAGGTTTGCGAAGGTCTGCGCAGACCCTGGTCAGCGCCGGGAGGAAAGCGGTAGTCCGCGATCGGCGGGGGTGGGGAGGGCGGAGGCCGACGGAGGCGTCCAGGACGGCTGCGCGGAGGGCGACGGGGGCGACGGGGTCGGCGGCGCGAGTCTTCCGAGCACTCGGGCGAAGAGCGGGGAGGTGCCGGTCGGACGTATCAGCGGTGGCGCGGACATATTGGTCAGGACGGGAACCGCGAAGGTGCTCTCCGTGAGGTTTCCGGAGGTGAGCAGCACGGGGCCGGCGGAGGGCGCGGCCGGTGTGGCCTCCGGCACGGGCGGCGGTCCGGCGGCGATCGAGCGGTCGCCCGCCTCCGTCGCGGCGAGCGCGCCCTGGCCGCCACCGCCGCGACGGCTCGCGGAGCCGGTGTTCTCACCGCGGGAAGCCGTGTCGAGCGGGGTCACCGTGTTTCCGGTGCCCGCGGCCCGCACCGAGGGGCTGGAACCGGCGCCCGTCTGCAGGGCTCCGCCCAGCGCGATGGCCGCCAGCGACACGGCGCCGGCGGCTGCGAAGGCGAATCTCCGGCCGCGCCACGGCGAACGGTCCCCCTCGCGGCCCACCTCATGGATACGGAAGCCCGGACGGGAGGAACCGCCCGGCAGTACGGCGGTCGATCCGTGCGGGTCCGGGAGGAAGCCGAAACCGCCCAGAGGCGAATCGCCCGGCGACTCCGTGCGGCTGCCGGACGGCTGGATCACGGGGAAGAGCCCGTCGGCGAAGCGCCCGGAGCCGAATGGTCTTCCCTGGCGGTCGTCGTCACCCCCCGGTCCCCCGGGAAGGCCCTGCAGCCGGGCGAGGAACCCCTCGGACGGCGAAGGAGGGGCGGACTGAGCGAAGACGCTCTTCAGGCGCCGCTGGGCGGCAGCCTCGGCCTTGCACTTGGCGCAGGTCGCGAGATGCGCGAGCACGCGCTCGCGGGCGTCATGTTTCAGTTCGCCGTCGACAAGCGCGGCGAGTCGGTCCCCCAGGTGCTGCTCCGCAGGGGTCGGACTTGTGCCACTCACGCCGTTCCGCCCTCCCCTGCCAGGATCGCGCCCGCCAGCGAGCGCTGCTCGGCACGGGCCTCGGGCGAACGGTGCCGCAGCGCCTTGCGCAGGTGCGAGCGACCGCGGTGGATGCGGCTGCGCACCGTACCGAGCTTCACGCCCAGCGTCGCGGCGATCTCCTCGTACGAGAGGCCCTCGATGTCACAGAGCACGACGGCGGCACGGAATTCGGGCGCGAGGGTGTCCAGCGCCTGCTGGACGTCCGCGTCGAAGTGGGTGTCGTTGAAGACCTGCTGCGGGGACGGCTCACGGCTCGGCAGCCGCTCGGCGGCGTCGTCGCCGAGGGAGTCGAAGCGGATCCGCTGCTTACGGCGGACCATGTCCAGGAACAGATTGGTCGTGATGCGGTGCAGCCAGCCCTCGAAGGTGCCCGGCGTATAGGTCGACAGCGACCTGAACACGCGGACGAAGACCTCCTGGGTGAGATCCTCCGCGTCGTGCTGGTTGCCCGTCAGCCTGTAGGCAAGACGGTAGACACGGCCGCTGTGCGTGCTGACGATCTCTTCCCATGAGGGTGGCGTCCACGCCTGGGAATCCGCATCCGAGGCGAACGTCGCGGTCGTTGCGGAGTCGTTGGAAGAACGGTCAGCAATGTTGGTCACGGATTTCGGCTCACCCGCCGACCTGAGGAAGCGCCGCAGCACTCCTCCCCGATCCACAGGCGCAGCCGCACCTCCCCTATCGGCTCTGGTGGTGTCCAGTGGAGCCCCTACCATAGCCACCTCGCCCGTTAGCTCCGGATAAGCCTTTTTCCTGCTGGGGCCGGGGGTCGCCCCGGGTACCGCCGGCCCATGGCTCCCGGACCCGATCCGCGGGCGGATTCCATGCGCTTTCCCCTGCTCTTGGACAACGCCTGGTCCCATCAGCGGGTTCCCGGGTGCAGCGGATACAGTCACCGTTGCGCCAACTACGGGGACAGGAGAGGGTCATTACCGCCAACCGGCAGACGAGCTGGGCGTTCGCCGACGCCTTTGTCGCCGAGGACGAAGCATTGCGCTGGGCCAGGGACCGGGCCCGGGAGGCAGGGCTTCGCTCGGTGTCGCCAGGTACCGGCGCCGCGCTGCGCTTGCTCGCTGCCACGACGGACGCCAAAGCGGTGGCCGAAATCGGCACCGGGACGGGCGTGTCCGGACTCTATCTGCTGCACGGCATGCGGCCCGACGGGGTGCTGACCACGGTCGACCCGGAGCCCGAGCGCCAGCAGTTCGCCCGTGAGGCGTTCCGGGCCGCGGGGTTCGCCACCAACCGGGCCCGCTTCATTCCCGGCCGCGCCCTGGACGTACTGCCACGGCTCGCGGACGGCGGGTACGACCTGGTGTTCTGCGACGGCGACCGGCTGGAGAGCCTCGACTGTCTCGCTGAATCGTTGCGCCTGCTTCGTCCGGGCGGCCTGGTCTGTTTCGAGGGCATGTTCGCCGACGGCCGTACGGTCGATTCCGCGGCACAGCCGGCGGAGGTGCTGCGGCTGCGGGAGCTGCTGCGCGCAGTGCGGGAGAGCCAGGAGCTGATGGCGACACTGCTGCCGGTGGGGGACGGGCTGCTGTGCGCGGTGCGGCGGGGCTGAGGGTGGCGGAGCCGAGCGGGGCATGGCCCCCGTCCCGCGCCCGGGGCGTCCGGGCGCGTCCTCCGTCGCCGGACCGGCCGGCTTGCGCCGCGATGTTCCGACCGCCGGACGGGCCCTGCCAGGTCGGGCGTGAACGCATCACTGCCCCGGCACGGACACCGTGCCAGGGCAGTGATGAAGTGTGGGCTCCTCTGCTCAGCCGACGACCTTCTTGAGGGCGTCGCCGAGTGCATCGGCCTCGTCCGGGGTCAGCTCCACGACAAGCCGACCGCCGCCTTCGAGCGGAACGCGCATGACAATGCCCCGCCCCTCCTTTGTCACCTCGAGCGGGCCGTCGCCCGTCCGCGGCTTCATGGCCGCCATGCTCGTTCCCCTTCCTGAAACCAGCTCATCGCAACCGGCGGCCCCATGACAGGCGCTGTGTCACCGGCATCGAACACATTGCTTCCAGGCCATTATCCCGCATCACAGACCCCGATGACCAACATCAGTCTGCATCGCTTACGCAACGCGCTTTCTCAAAACCACCCAATTCGGCGATCCAGCTGCGATACTCCGTCCCCTTCACCCCGCCATCGGGGCGCAATTGTTAGACGCAGGTCACATGTTCGCTCGCGCCCGAGTCGGCCATGCTTGCGTGGACAGGCATTGCCCGAGGCGCAGAGGGGACAGCGAAATGGCCGACCGGATGGCGGACAGCGTGCTCTACGAGGTGAGCGAGGGGCTCGCGACGATCACGATCAACCGTCCCGACGCGATGAACGCCATGAACACCGCGGCCAAGGTGGCGCTCCGTGACGCACTGCGGTCCGCGTCCGCCGACCCCGACGTACGGGCCGTTCTGCTCACCGCGACGGGGCGAGCCTTCTGTGTCGGGCAGGACCTGAAGGAGCACATCGGCAAGCTCGACGAAGTCCGCGAGTCCGGCGGCGGCAATGCGCTGAGCACCGTGCAGGAGCACTACAACCCGATCGTGCGGGCCATCACCGGGATGCCCAAGCCGGTGGTCGCCGGGGTGAACGGTGTCGCGGCCGGGGCCGGTTTCGGGTTCGCGCTCGCCTGCGACTACCGGGTGGTCGCCGACACCGCCTCGTTCAACACGTCCTTCGCCGGGGTGGCCCTCACCGCCGACTCGGGCGTCTCCTGGACGCTGCCCCGGCTGATCGGACAGAGCCGCGCCGCGGACCTGTTGTTCTTCCCGCGCTCGATCTCCGCGCAGGAAGCCCACGAGCTGGGCATCGTGAACAAGCTGGTGCCCGCCGCCGAGCTGGCCGCCGAGGCGACGGCCGTGGCCCGCGCCCTGGCGTCCGGTCCCACGGTCGCGTACGCCTCGCTCAAGGAGTCCCTGGCCCACGGCACCACTCACACGCTGAGCGAGGTGCTGGAGAAGGAGGACGAGCTCCAGACGAGGGCGGGCGCTTCCGAGGACCACGCGATCGCGGTACGGGCGTTCCTGAGCAAGGAGAAGCCGAAGTACCTCGGCCGGTAGCCACGGGGGCCGGTCCGGCCCCGGACGAGTCCTACGCCCCGGCTCCGCGCACCACGCAGTCGGCCAGGTGGTCGTCGACCAGGCCGCAGGCCTGCATCAGGGCGTAGGCCGTCGTGGGTCCGACGAAGCGCAGGCCGCGCTTCTTGAGGTCCTTGGCCAGCGCCGTGGACTCCGGGGTGACCGCGGGCACGTCTTCGACGGTGCGCGGGGCCGGGCGGGCGGCCGGGTCGGGGGCGTGGGACCAGATCAGCTCGTCCAGCTCACCGGCGTGCCAGTCGGCCAGCACCTTGGCGTTGGCGAGGGTCGCCTCGATCTTCGCCCGGTTGCGGATGATCCCGGCGTCGGCGAGGAGCCTCTCCTTGTCGGCGTCGGTGAACTCCGCCACCGCGGCGATCTTGAACCCGGCGAAGGCGGAGCGGAAGCCCTCTCGGCGACGCAGGATCGTCAGCCAGGAGAGACCGGACTGGAACGCCTCCAGACAGAGCCGTTCGAACAGGGCGTCGTCACCGTGGACGGGGCGGCCCCATTCGGTGTCGTGATACGTGAGGTAGTCCTCGGTGGAGAGCCCCCACGGGCAGCGCAGGCCGCCGTCCGGGGCCGCTTCCGGGCCGCCGCTCATCGCTGGGGCTCCTCTCCGTGCTCGTCGGGCCGTCCGACGTCCTGCCCCGGGTCCTGCCGAGGGTGCCGGCCGGGGGCTTCCCACGGTGCTCGCTCACGGTCCTCCGGTGGCTCCCACGCCGGCTGCGGCCGACCCTCCGGCCGTTTGAGCAGATCCGGGCCGGCTACCGCGGTCGCCTGCGCCCCGGCCAGCGCCGACTCCAGCTCCGCGATGCGCGCGTCCCGCTCGGCGAGCTCCGCCCCGAGCCGGTCGAGTGCCTCGTCGACATCCGTCATACGGTAGCCGCGCACGGCCACCGGCAACCGCAGCGCCTCGACGTCCGCGCGGCCCACCGGACGCGTCGCGGGCAATGGGTCGGTCAGTTGTTCGGGCGCCACGTCCTGCAGGACGGCGCTCTTCCCCCCGCCGACCACCGCGAGGGTGACCGCGGCCACGACCACCACCATCGCCAGCAGCAAGAACCAGAACACGCGCATCTCCCCGGGAGCGGAAACCTGTCCGGGTCCGATCGTGCCATGCGGTACTGACAGCCACGGCCTCCCCCGGGACAGGAAGTGGATCGCGAGCGATGTCGCGCGCCTTGGACAGCGAGGCGGAGGAAGGAATCGACGCGGGGCGCCGTCGGCCGACGAGAACGCCGCGAGCGGGGTCGCGGGCGCCGGGAGCCCGCCCTTGTCGTGGGCGGGACCGTTACGGACTCTCCCACGATCGGCAGTGGGAGAAGGAGCGGCGTCCGAGGCCTGCCGTTAGGGTCGCAGGCGACCCATGGGGCGATCTACCAGAGGAGAAACACGGGATGCGAAGCGGTGCGCTCAGGCTGGGCCGACGTGAATTCGGTGCGCACGAGCCGGTGATCATGGCGATCGTGAACCGTACCCCGGACTCCTTCTACGACCAGGGCGCGACGTTCCGGGACGAGCCGGCGCTCGCCCGGGTCGAGCAGGCCGTCGCCGACGGTGCGGCGATCGTCGACATCGGGGGCGTGAAGGCGGGCCCCGGCGAAGAGGTGACCGCCGAGGAGGAGGCCCGTCGCACGGTGGGGTTCGTCGCCGAGGTGCGGCGCCGCCACCCGGACGTGGTGATCAGTGTCGACACCTGGCGCCACGACGTCGGCGAGGCGGTCTGCGAGGCCGGGGCGGATGTGCTGAACGACGCGTGGGGAGGCGTCGACCCGAAGCTCGCGGAGGTCGCCGCGCGGTACGGCGCCGGCCTGGTGTGCACGCACGCGGGCGGCGCCGAGCCGCGGACCCGGCCGCACCGGATCGCCTACGACGACGTGATGGCGGACATCCTGCGGGTGACGGTGGGACTGGCCGAGCGGGCGGTCGAGCTGGGCGTGCGGCCGGACGGCATCATGATCGACCCCGGTCATGACTTCGGGAAGAACACCCGGCACTCGCTGGAGGCGACGCGCCGGCTCGGCGAGATGACCGAGACCGGGTGGCCGGTCCTCGTCTCGCTGTCCAACAAGGACTTCGTCGGCGAGACGCTCGACCGGCCGGTGAAGGAACGGGTGATCGGCACACTGGCGACGACGGCCGTCTCCGCATGGCTGGGGGCACAGGTGTACCGGGTGCACGAGGTGGCGGAGACGCGGCAGGTGCTGGACATGGTGGCCTCCATCGCCGGGCACCGGGAACCGGCGGTCGCCCGGCGAGGGCTCGCGTAAGGGCTGTCCCGTAGCCGGGACACGGGGCGGCGGAACAGGGGCGGGCGGCCGCCCGGAGAGGGGCGCCCGCCCCCTGCCCGTGACCGGGCGGCCGCCCGGCCCCCGCTCCTCGATCGCCGCGGAGGCCCGGACTATCGGCCGACCTCCTTCGTCACGAGGTCGACCGCCTCGTCCACGTCGTCCGTGACGTGGAACAGCAGCAGATCGTGCTCGGACGCCTTGCCCTGCGCCACCACCGTGTCCCGCAGCCAGTCCACCAGCCCGCTCCAGTACGCCGTGCCGAACAGCACGATCGGGAAGCGGGTGACCTTGCCCGTCTGGACGAGGGTGAGGGCCTCGAAGAGTTCGTCCAGCGTGCCGAGGCCGCCGGGCAGGACGACGAAGCCCTGGGCGTACTTCACGAACATCGTCTTGCGGACGAAGAAGTACCGGAAGTTGACCCCGATGTCGACGTGCGGATTGAGACCCGACTCGAAGGGCAGCTCGATGCCGAGGCCGACCGAGACGCCCTTCGCCTCCCGCGCCCCCTTGTTCGCCGCCTCCATCGCCCCGGGTCCGCCCCCGGTGATCACCGCGAAGCCGGCTTCCACCAGGGCCTTGCCGATGCGTACACCCGCCTCGTAGTCCGGCCCGCCGGCCTTGCTGCGGGCCGAGCCGAAGACGCTGATGGCGCTCGGCAGCTCGGCGAGGGCGCCGAATCCCTCGACGAACTCCGACTGGATGCGCATCACCCGCCATGGGTCGGTGTGCACCCACTCGGAGTCGCCCTCGGTGTCCAGCAGCCGCTGATCGGTGGTGCCGGGCTGTACCTGTTCCCTGCGGCGCAGTACCGGTCCGAGCCGCTGCTCCTCGGGGACGTGCGCTCCCTCGGGGTTGCCCATGATCCGCTCCCTCCGACGACGATCGATGGCCACCGGCGATGACCATCCGTGTCAGGTCAGGGTAGATCCACGGAGGTTACGGACAGGAGAATGCCGTGGGTCAGCCGGTGAGCCAGGAGCGGAGCCGCTCCTCGCAGTGGGTGATCCGCTCGACCACCACGTGCTCGTCGCGCTTGTGCGCGAAGAGCGGGTCGCCGGGGCCGTAGTTCACCGCCGGGACGCCGAGAGAGCCGAAACGGGAGACGTCGGTCCAGCCGAACTTGGGCCGGGCGGTACCGCCGACCGCCGCCATGAACGCCTTGGCCGCCGGGTGGGAGAGGCCGGGCATGGCCGCTCCCGAGTGGTCGTCGACGGTGAATTCGACGACGCCGCAGTCCGCGAAGACCTCGTGGACGTGGGCCAGCGCCTCCTCGGCGGTGCGGTCGGGGGCGTACCGGTAGTTCACGACGACGGTGCAGGCATCGGGGATGACGTTGTTGGCGACGCCGCCCTCGATCCGGACCGCGTTCAGGCCCTCGTGGTACTCCAGCCCGTCGATGACTGGGCGGCGCGGTTCGTACGCGGCGAGCCGGGCCAGGACCGGAGCGGCGGCGTGGATGGCGTTGGAGCCCATCCAGCCGCGCGCGGAGTGGGCCCGCTCCCCCTCCGTGCGCAGGAAGACCCGCAGGGTGCCCTGGCAGCCGCCCTCGACCTCGGCGTCGGAGCCCTCCAGAAGGACCGCGAAGTCGCCCGCCAGCCAGTCGGGGTGGGCGTCGGCGATGTGGCCGAGCCCGTTGAGGTGCGCGGCGACCTCTTCGTTGTCGTAGAAGACGAAGGTGAGGTCGCGGTTGGGCTCGGGCACGGTCGCGGCGATCCGCAGCTGGACGGCGACGCCCGACTTCATGTCGGAGGTGCCGCAGCCCCACAGCACGCCGTCGTCGTCGAGCCGCGACGGGACGTTGTCGGCGATCGGCACGGTGTCGATGTGCCCGGCGAGCACGACCCGCTCGGCCCGGCCCAGGTTCGTCCGGGCCACGACGTTGTTGCCGTGCCGGTCGACGGTCAGATGCGGCAGGGTGCTCAGCGCCGATTCGATCGCGTCGGCGAGCTCCTTCTCCTGACCGCTGACCGAGGGGAAGTCGACGAGCCGGGCGGTCAGCGCCGGGCCGTCCAGGGTGAGGTCGAGCGTGCTTTCGGGCATGAACCGACCCTAATGGAAGGGGAACGGACCGGCGGGAACGGGCCGGAGGGACGGGGCGCTCGGCCCCTGCGGAGCACTCCAGTACGGTGGCCCCGTGCCCCGGACCGTCTCCCCCACCCGCCGACACACCAGCCGCAGCCGCCTCTCCCGTATCGCGGCCGCTTTTGTCGTGCTCGCCGCCCTCGGCGGCTATCTGACCGTGCAGTACATATCCGGCACCATGGTCCTCGAAGGGTGCACCGTGGAATCCGCCGACGGTTCGGCCGGCAAGGGCCGCACCTACCGGATGAGCCCGGAGCAGGCCTCGAACGCCGCGACGATCTCCGCGGTCGGCACCTCGCGCGGGATGCCGGAGCGCGCGGTGACGATCGCGCTGGCGACCGCGTTGCAGGAGTCCGGGCTGCGCAACATCGAGCACGGCGACCGGGATTCGCTGGGGCTGTTCCAGCAGCGCCCCTCGCAGGGCTGGGGCACCGGGAAGCAGATCCTCGACCCGGTCTACTCCTCGGGGGAGTTCTACCGGCATCTGGCCGAGGTCCCCGGCTATTCGCGGCTGCCGCTGACCGTCGCCGCGCAGCGGGTCCAGCGCAGCGGCTACCCGCAGGCGTACGCGAAGCACGAACCGGACGCGGCCTTGCTGGCGGCGGCGCTGACCGGCCGCACCCCCGCCGCGCTGAACTGCGCGCCGCCGCGGGCCACGGCCGCGACGGCCGATGCGGCAAAGGTGCGGGCGGAGCTGGTACGCGCCTTCGGCAAGGACGTGCTGCCCGCGAAGGCGCCGTCGACGAAGGACGGCAAGGGCGCGGCCGGTACGGCGGCGACGAGCACGGTCTCGGTGCCGGTGCGGGCGTCCCGCGCCTCGGGGACCGAGGCCCCGGAGCGGCGCGGCTGGGAGCTCGCGCACTGGGCGGTCGCACAGTCCGAGGCGCTCCGCCTGGACGAGGTCGCGTACGCGGGCCGGGTGTGGGAGGCCGGGTCGGGCTGGCGGACGGACCGTACGGAATCGGGCACCACCGAGGTCCGCATACGACTCGCACACCAGTAGGGACGATCCCCCTCAGGCGTCTTCCGGCCACTCCGGGACAGCCCGTCGCCCGGCACCCTCACCACCTCTCCCCCACCCCCGAATTCTCTTGAGGACAAAGGGAAGCAACGGTTCATCGGGCCGTTCGGGAATGCGGCGTCTGCCCGGATTCATCCGTTGCGGATTATGTGACGCATTGCCGACTCTTTGCCTCGTCCCACCGCAACCTCCCCCACCCTTTCGACGGTTGTCATTGCGTCCGGTCAACGGACTGACCGATTCCTCATCCCGTCGAAGGAGCATCATGTCCCTCCCCCTGACCCGCCGGATCGCCCGTGCCGCGCTGCTGATCGCCGCGGGTGCGGCCCCCGTGGTCGGTGCGGCCGGATCCGCAGGTGCCGCGGCGCTCCCGCAGACCCCGGAGCTCGGCGGTCCGACCACCGTCGACGGCACCGGCCTCGGCAAGACGGTCGACGGCGCGTCCAAGCAGGGCACCAAGGCGGCGGGCGAGACCGGCGGCAAGATCGTCGGTACGACCCTCCCGGCCGCGGGCAAGACCGTCGGCAAGGCCGGCTCCCAGGCGGCCCCCGCCGTCCAGAACGCCGCCGGGGGTGCGGCGGGCAGCGCGGGCGAGGTCCTCGGCGGCGCCACCGGTGCCGCGACCCGGGGCGGTCTGCCCACGAACGGCCTGCCGGTCGGCTGACCCGATCCGTCGGCACGGCATACGCGCGGGGCCCGGGGAGTGCGCACTCCCCGGGCCCCGCGCGGGTGATCGCCGGAGTGTCAGGCCAGTCGCTTGACCACGGCGGCCACCCGCTCGTCCGTCGCGGTGAACGCCACGCGCACGAAGCGGTCACCGGCCGGCCCGTAGAAGTCGCCGGGCGCCACCAGAATGCCGAGTTCCGCGAGGTACGCCACGGTCTCCCAGCACGGCTCGTCCCGGGTCGCCCACAGGTAGAGGCTCGCCTCGCTGTGCTCGACGCGGAAGCCGTGGGCCTCCAGCGCCGTGCGCAGGGCCGCTCGCCGCTCCGCGTACCGGGTCCGCTGCTCGGCGACGTGCTCGTCGTCGCCGAGCGCCACGACCGTCGCCGCCTGGACCGGGGCCGGCGTCATCATTCCGCCGTGCTTGCGGATCAGCAGCAGCTCGCCGAGCACGGCCGCGTCGCCCGCGACGAAGGCCGCACGGTACCCGGCCAGGTTGGACCGCTTGGAGAGCGAGTGGACGGCGACGATGCCCTCGTACGTGCCGCCGCAGACGTCGGGGTGCAGTACGGAGACGGGTTCGGCCTCCCAGCCCAGTTCCAGGTAGCACTCGTCGCTGAAGACCAGCACGTCGTGCTCGCGCGCCCAGGCGACGATCCGGGTCAGCTCGTCCTTGGCCAGGACGCGGCCGGTCGGGTTGGACGGCGAGTTGAGCCAGAGCAGCTTCAGGCCGGCCGGGTCGAGCTCGGTCGGGTCGTCGTAGACCACGGGCTCGGCGCCGCAGAGCCGGGCACCCACCTCGTACGTCGGGTAGGCCAGCCGCGGATACGCCACCTTGTCGCCCGCGCCGAGACCGAGCTGGGTCGGCAGCCAGGCCACCAGCTCCTTGGAGCCGACGACCGGCAGGACGTTCTCGTGCGCCACGGAGACCGCGCCGAGCCGCCGCTCCACCCAGCCCGTGATCGCGTCACGCAGTTCGGCGGTCCCCCACACCGTCGGATAGCCGGGGCTGTCCGCCGCGGCGACGAGCGCCCGCCGGATCAGCTCGGGCACCGGGTCGACGGGCGTGCCGACGGAGAGGTCCACGATGCCGTCCGGGTGGGCGGCGGCCGTCGACTTGTAGGGCGCGAGCTTGTCCCAGGGGAAGACCGGGAGACGGGAGGAGACTGCGGACACGGATCTCTGCTTTCTCGTACGGGGGGTTGCTCGGGCCGCTCGGCCGTGGAAACGCCTCGGCCCCGCACGGTGACGAGCCGTACGGGACCGGGGCGACGCACGTGCCTGCCGCTGACTACTGGTTCTGCGGCGGCAGCGCGGCGATGAACGCGTGGTCGCGTTCGATCAGGCCCAGCTTGGAGGCACCACCGGGCGACCCGAGGTCGTCGAAGAACTCGACGTTCGCCTTGTAGTAGTCCTTCCACTCCTCCGGGGTGTCGTCCTCGTAGAAGATCGCCTCGACCGGGCACACCGGCTCACAGGCTCCACAGTCGACGCATTCGTCCGGGTGGATGTACAAGGACCGCTGGCCCTCGTAGATGCAGTCGACGGGGCACTCTTCGATGCAGGCCTTGTCCTTCACGTCGACACAAGGCTGCGCGATGACGTAGGTCACGCTGTCGTTCCTCCTCGGTAGGGCGTTGGCTCTCGCGCGGGAGCGCGGCGTCGTCGATGCCCGCCCCTAGTATCTCCGTTCCCGGGCACGAACCGAACAGGAGGGGCTGAGAGAGCTGTGGAATTCACCGTCGGCGGACAACTCGAAGTCCGAATTACAGCGGCTGACGTGGGCAAACGTGTATCAGTCCGGCGCGTGACCGAGCGCGGCCCGCAGGGCATGAAGTTCACCGACACGGTCGGTGTTCTCACATCATGGGACAGTGGTGTGCTGTCGATCACAACGAAGAGCGGTGACTCCGTCCGTATCACGGAATCGACGCTGGTGGCGGGCAAGGTCGTACCCGCGGCGCCGGCCCGGCGGCGCGGCCCCGCGGCCTCCTTCGACGAACTCGCGCGGGTCTGTGCCCGCGCCTGGCCGCCGGTGGAGAGCGAGCCGCTGGGCGACTGGCGGCTGCGCGCCGCGAAGGGGTTCACCCGGCGCGCCAACTCCGTCCTGCCGCTCGGCGATCCGGGCATACCGCTCGACGAGGCACTCGGGCGCGTGCGACGGTGGTACGAGGAGCGCGGTCTGCCCGCGTACATCCAGACCGCGACCGGCGCCGAGGGCACCCAGGAGCGGCTCTGCGCGGAGCTGGAGGAGCGCGGGTGGCGGCGCGAGGTGACGGCGGAGGTACGGATCGCCGCGCCGGCACCGATCGGTGATCTGGACGCCGATGTGTCGGGGGTACGCCTGAGCCGGGATCTCGACGAGGCGTGGCTCTCCCGCTATCAGCGCTTCGAGACACCGGGACCGCACGTCCTGGAGGTGCTGCGCGGCGGCCCTTCGGTGTGGTTCGCCTCCGTGCCCGGTGACACCCGGGACGCGGCGCCCGCAGCGATCGGACGGTGCGTGGTGGACGGGCGATGGGCGGGATTCATGGCCGTCGAGGTCGATCCCGCGCAGCGGCGCCGAGGGCTCGCCACCGCCGTGATGACGGCGCTCGCCCGCAAGGCCCTGGACGAGGGCGCGTCGGCGGCGTGGCTGCAGGTGGAGACGGACAACGAGGGGGCGCGGGCGCTCTACGAGGGCATGGGGTTCGCGGTCCATCATCGGTATCACCACTTCCGGCCGGCGTGACGGAGGCAGGCATCCCATGAACCCCGAGAGGGAGGATCCGCGCAGCCGGTTCGCCGAGGAGGCGCGCGCCGAACGGCCGGACCTCGCGTTGCTCTGCCTGCTGCTGGCCGCGGTGGCCGATCCCGCGCTGGACGCGCGGGGGATCGACGCGGCGCAGATCGAGCTGGACGAACTGGCGGGCCGGCTCCCGTACGGGATGCGGGGCGGCCGCGAGTGGGCCTCGGCCCTGGCGGAACTGCTCGGCGAGCGGTGCGGCTTCGCGGGCTCGTCGGCGGACTACCACCGGCTCGGTTCGTCACTGCTCCACGAGGTGCTGCGGCAGCGGCGCGGGCTGCCGATCCTGCTGTCCGTGGTGTGGATCGAGGTGGCGCGGCGGGCGGGCGCGCCGGTGTACGGCGTGGCGCTGCCCGGTCATTTCGTCGTCGGGTTCGGCGATCCGGCCGAGCGGGTGCTGGCCGACCCCTTCGACGGCGGACGGCCGATGACCGGGCAGGACGCGGAGTTGCTGGTGGCGGGGGCGACCGGGGAACCGCTCGACGAGTCGATGATGGTGCCCGCGCGGCCGCTGGAGATCGTGCTGCGGATCCTGAACAACATCAGGGCCTGGGCGGCGGCCCGTCCGGAGCGGACGGATGTCGCGCTGTGGGCGGTGGACCTCTCCCTGCTGCTTCCCTCGCATCCGGCCCGGCTGCGCTACGAGCGGGCCCAGCTGCTCGTTCAGAGCGGGCAGTTCGCGCGCGGGGCCGCGGAGATGGAGGAGTACGCGGATGTGGTCGAGGGGGTCGAACCCGAGACGGCGGAAGCGATCCGGCAGCGAGCACGGGCGGCACGGGCGTTGCTGAACTGACGGATGCGGGCGGCAGGGTGGCCGCCGGGCCGGGGGCGGGGGGGGGCGGGAGCACACCGGCCGGTGCCGGACCGGCTGCACCGGCCCGCCGTTCCTCGTCCCCCGCACCCCCGTCCCCCGCCTCAGCACAGTTCCGTCACCGCCTCCGCCAGCACCTCGGGGGCCGGTCCCTCGTGGATGATGCCCAGTCGTCGTGTCGCCCGTGTGAGTGCCACGTACAGGTCGTTCAGGCCCCGTACCGAACGATCGAGCACGGCCGCGGGGTCGGCCAGCAGCACCACGTCGAACTCCAGTCCCTTCGCCTGCCGCACGCCGAGGACCACGACCCGGTTCTCCAGGTCGGGCTCCTCCCCGTACGCCGCTCCCGGAACCGACTGCGCCACCGCGGACCCCAGTTCGTCGCGCCGCGCGTCGGGGACGATCACGGCCAGTCTGCCCTCGTCCAGCGCCGCCGCCTCCTTCGCGGCCAGGTCGGCGAGGGTGCGGACGGTGTCGTCGGTGCGCAGCCGCCAGGGGGCGACGCCCGTCTCCCGCACCGAGCGCGGCGGTTCGAGACCGGGGCCGAGCGCGGCGAGCACATCGGTGGTGGACGCCATGATCTCGGCGGGGGTGCGGTAGTTGACGGTGAGCGATGCCTGCCGCCACCGGTCGCCGACGTGCGGGGCGAGCACGGACGCCCACGAGGACGCCCCGGCCTCGTCACCGGTCTGGGCGACGTCGCCGACCAGGGTCATGGAGCGGGTCGGGCAGCGCCGCATCAGCAGCCGCCAGGCCATCTGGGAGAGTTCCTGCGCCTCGTCGACGATGATGTGCCCGAAGACCCAGCTCCGGTCGGCGAGGGCCCGCTCGGCGACGGTACGGGTGGTGCGTTCCTCGTGGCGCTCGGCGAGGGTCTGCGCGTCGACCAGCCCGGCCGGGCCACCGTCCTCCTCGTCCTCCCCGTCGGCCGCGGCGAGGTCCAGGACGCCCTGTGCGTACGCGAGGCCCTCGGCGCGCTCCTGCGCGGCGGCCGCTTCGGCCGCCCGGTTGTCCCGGCCGAGCAGTTCGGCGGCCTCGTCGAGGAGGGGTACGTCGGCGGCGCTCCAGCCGCCGTCGTCCGGCGCGCGGAAGAGCAGCCCCCGCTCCTCGTCGGTGAGTCCGGTCGTGGCCGAAGCGAGGCGCGCCGGCTGTCCGTACAGCTCGGTGAGGAGCTGCTGCGGGGTGAGCGGCGGCCACAGGGCGTCGAGCGCGGCCCGCACGTCGGCGTCGGTGGCGAGCAGGCGCCTCGCGTCCGCGATGTCCTGGGCCTCGGTGCGTTCCCGGGCGGCGGCCGAGTCGTCGTCGAGGAGCCCCGGCAGGGCGTCCAGGTCGGCGCGCACGGCACGGTCGAGACCGGCTTCCGCGAGCACCTCGGCGACGTCCGCCTCCAGCCGGTCGGCGAGCGCACGGGTGGCCGCCACGGAGCGCCGGGCGAGCTCGGTCACCACCTCGCGCCGGAAGACGGGCGCGGCGAGGTTGTGCGGCAACCGGGTCGCGCGGGCGGTGTCGGCGGCGCGCAGGCACTCCTCGTGACCGAGCCGGACGACATCGCCGTCGAACTCGACTTCGAGCGTCGTGCCCGCCGGCACCTGCCGGTCCCGTACCGCCGCCGCGATCACGGCCGCCATCTCCGCGCGGCCCTTGAGCTCGGCGGTCTCCGGCTCCTCGGAGCGGTCGGCCCGGACCCCCGGGTACAGCTCTCCGACGGTGGACAGCAGCACGCTGTTCTCACCGAGGCCGGGCAGGACCTGTCCGATGTAGCCGATGAAGGTGGGGTTGGGACCGACGACCAGCACACCGCGGGAGGCGAGCTGCTGGTGGGTGTAGAGCAGGTACGCGGCCCGGTGCAGGGCGACCGCGGTCTTGCCGGTGCCGGGCCCGCCCTGGACGACGAGGACCCCGCGGTGGTCGGAACGGATGATCGCGTCCTGCTCGGCCTGGAGGGTGGCGACGATGTCGTGCATGCGGCCGGTGCGCCCGGCGTCGAGGGAGGCCAGCAGAGCCGCCTCGCCGGTCAGTTCGCTGTCCGGCACTCCGTCCAGGTCGAGCACCTCGTCGTCGAGCCGGACGACCCGTCGGCCACGAGTGGTGAGGTGGCGGCGCCTGCGCACCCCGTGCGGGGCCGCGGGCGTGGCGACGTAGAAGGCGCGGGCCGCCGGGGCCCGCCAGTCGAGCAGCAGCGGATCCTCGTCGGCGGACTCCGCGGGCAGCCCGATCCGGCCGATGTAGTGACGTTCCCCGTCGCGCAGGTCGAGCCGCCCGAAGCAGAGCCCGTTCTCGGCCGCGTCGTACCGCGCGACCTGCCCGGCGTACCGGGCGGCGGCGGCCTCCCGCTCCAGCCGCCCCTGCCGGGTCCCGCCGGTCTCCCGCAGCACACCGGTCAGCTGCTGCCCGGCGAACGCGCGCAGCGCCTCCACACGGGCGTGAAGCATGTCGAGATGGTTCTGTTCATGTGCGATCTCAACTCTGGACAACGGTGTACTGACCCCCTGCGGGTGGTGGTGGGCGGCAGCCCAGGGTGCCCTACAACGGGGCGGAACGGGAGCCGCGCAGGTCCGGGCAGGTGCGGGTACGGGTGAGGGACGTGCTGGCCGGCGCTGACGGTGCTGCCGTGGCCGGGCCGGGCCGCCCCTCCGCCGCCAAGGCAGACATCGTCCAGGCCATGGCTGAACTGATCGCGGACATCGAGGAAAACTACGGTTCACGCCGCAGCCGGCCCGTCGACGTACGCCACTCGTGCGGTGACAGCAGTTCGCCGAGAACGACTGAATCGGCCAACCACGCGCCCAGAGGCGGTCGCTGACCGATTCGGTCGATGCACACAGCTGAACTGCCTGTCTAGATGGTGGGGCGCGGACGCCGCCTCTTCATGACGACCACCGCCGAGCCCCCCAGGGTGAGCAGAAGCGCTGAACCGGCCATGACGGCGAGTTCCGACTCCGCTCCCGTGTCGGCCAGATGTTCGCGACCCTTGCCACCGTGGTGTTCGGCGCCCGGCTGGGCACCTCCGTGCTCACCACCACCGTGCTCACCACCACCATGGTCACCACCACCGTGCTCACCACCACCGTGCTCACCACCGCCGTGCTCACCACCGCCGTGCTCACCACCACCATGGTCACCACCACCGTGGTGGCCACCGCCGTGGTGACCACCCGATCCCGTCGGGCCCGCGGGTCCCGTCGGGCCCGCGGGTCCCGTCGGCCCAGCAGGACCGGTGGCGCCCGTGGCACCGTTCGGGCCCGTCGCACCCGTGGCACCGTTCGGACCCGTCGCACCCGTCGCACCGTTCGGACCCGTCGCACCCGTGGCACCGTTCGGTCCGGTGGCACCCGTCGCACCGTTCGGACCCGTCGCACCCGTGGCACCGTTCGGTCCGGTGGCACCCGTCGGACCACTCGGACCCGTCGCACCCGTGGCACCGTTCGGTCCGGTGGCACCCGTCGGACCGCTCGGGCCGGTCGGGCCTGTGGGCCCGGGGGGTCCGACGGTGCAGGCCGCCCTGGTGATGGTGTTGGTGTCCAGGGTGACCGCACCGTTGCGCGCCAGAGCCCGGCCCTCGATCGCCGTGCCGGTCTGCGCCGAGATGGAC
Source organism: Streptomyces sp. NPDC088252 (assembly GCF_044740965.1). NCBI lineage: Bacteria > Bacillati > Actinomycetota > Actinomycetes > Kitasatosporales > Streptomycetaceae > Streptomyces > Streptomyces sp. NPDC088252. The sequence goes on from NZ_JBIURS010000012.1 coordinate 188,476, forward strand.
GTCAGGGCCAGGATGTTGCCCTTGAAGAAGGAGTTGGTTCCGATGGTGGCGGAACTGCCAACCTGCCAGAACACATTGCACGCCTGAGCCCCGTTGATGAGGTTGACGTTGCTTGCCGACCCGGTGATCAGCGTGGAGGCGATCTGGAAGATGAAGACGGCGCTGGGGTCTCCCTGCGCATCGAGGGTGACGGTCCCGGTGTTCCCCAGCGACCCGGTGGAGTTGTAGACACCGGGTGTCAGCGTCAGCCCCACGAGATCGCCCGCCACACTGGCGGTCGGCGCCCGACCGGCCGCGTCGTTGTAGGCAGTGACCAGATCGGACTGCGCCTGCAGGGCTGCTGCGTTGCCCACGTTCTGAACGCCGTTGACGATGCCGGGCGGGAATCCCGTCACCGAAGAACCCGGACTGAGCCCCAGATCGCCATTGATGACGCTGGGGCCGGTGTTGGTCACGGTCGAACCTGCCAGCACCGCGTAGCTGGTGTCGGTCCCCAGTGCCACCGGGGCTTCCACCCCATAGGCGGCGGAAGCCCACAGCGTATTGGCGCTCAGCACGGTCGCGCCGGACAACACGGCGAAGGTTGCCCTGAGCCAGATGCGTCTGCGCCGATTGGGCGTACGGCCGTCTGGACGAGGAACGGACGGGATGGCAGCCACAGCCATGGAAGGTGACCTCTCTCTGTCGTGAGGGATTGCGGCTGCCGCCCCGTAGTCAGTGTGTCCAGGCCACGAAGATGTACCTGAGCCACCGAGGCGGCTGGAGCGGAAGACCGCAGAGCATGCACCACACACGGAAAGTGATGATCGGTCACTTTTCGTTCATCGAGTGCGCGGATTTATGGGACCATAAGATGAAATTAAAGCCAGGAGGCGCGAAGGAAATCCGTCCGTCACGCGTCGCGCCCTCACACCATCAGCGGGTACAGGTGACCCGTCCGGCTCACCGTTCCGCAACCGCTTCCGGGCCGGGCCGGGGATGCCCCCAGGGGCGGGCCTGTTACCGGGAGTTCCCTTGCCCGGCGATCCTGCGCACCGTCTGCAGCAGGTACTCCTTGCGGTTGAGCGGATTGCGGTCGGTGCGCGGCCGGTCCGGGACCGTACCGACGACGGCCCGGTAGCAGTCGAAGTCGGACTCCAGGACCCCTTCGCCACGCGTCAGGGCCGGAAGCTGCTGTTGCAGCTCATGGATCCGGGCCGCCGGGATCTCTCCCTCCAGCACACACGCGGCACCCCGCACGGCCGGTGTTCCGGGGACGGCCCGCAGGTGTGCGAGCACGGGCAGGAGCGGGCCGAGCAGGTCCGCGGGGAATTCCAGGCGGAAGCGGTGCATCGGCTCGTACACCGTGGTGCCGGCCTGCTCCAGCGCGCTCATGAGGACCAGCGGGGTCAGATTGCGGAAGTCCCCGGCGGTGCTCGACATGCTCTTGTCGAAGACGGCGTGGGAATGGCTCTGCCGGGGCCAGTAGCCGGAATGCGTCATGGTGACGACGCAATCGGTGACCTGCCAGCCGTGGATTCCCTGGCGCAGGGTCTCGCCGACGGTCTCCTCCACCGCCCGCATCAGGGAGAACGGCATCGATCCCAGTTCCACCTCCAGCCGATATTCGATACCGCTTCCGATCGGGGCGGGATCGACGCGAAGGCCGATGGTCGCCAGAAAGGGATTGGGATCCTGGTCGCCGACCTCGTACGCCGAACCGCTGCCGTTCGGCCGCTCCAGGCAGATGGTCGTGGTCTCGCGGAAGGTGACGTCGATTCCGAATTCATCGGCCAGCGTCGCCTGGATGACTTCCTTCTGCACCTCGCCGTAGAGCGAGACGGACACCTCTTTCCGGATGTCGTCCTGACGCAGATTGATCAATGGGTCCTGCTCGGCGAGTTGCGCCAGCGCGAAATGCAGCTCGCCCCTGCTCGCCGGAGGACGGGGGACCACGACCGATTCCAGTGTCGGCGGGGCGAACCAGCGGTCCGGCGCGCTCGTCCCCGGCTCGCCGACCGTATCGCCGATCCGGATGTCACCGAGGCCCCGGAGCTTCGCGATCCGGCCCGCGCCGACCGAGAGCTCCGACACGGCCGCACCGCGGTCGAACACACTGATCCCGGTCACTTTCCCCTCGCCGCGCCCGTCGTCCCGCTTCCCTTCGCCCCGCTTTCCCCTGCCCTTCCCGTTTCCTTCGCCCTTCCCGTCGCCGTGCTGTGCTTCGCGTCGGCCGAAGGGCAGCCGGTCGCGGATGCGTACCGTGCCCGAGAACATCCGGACGTACGCGATCTTCTCTCCGCCCGGCCCCCGCTCCACCTTGAAGACGGTGCCCGAGACCGGCCCGTCCGCATCGCCCTCGCTCACCGGCAGCAGTTCCTTGATCCCGCTGATCAGGGCGTCCACTCCGGCCCCGGTGATCGCCGAGCCGAAGAACACCGGATGCACCAGCGCCCGCCCGGTCTGCGCCGACAGCGCCTCGCGCAGCCTGCCGTACGGAAGGGCCGCCGCGCTCTCGACATACGCGGCCAGCAACGCGTCGTCGTGATCGGCGAGCAGCTCGGTCAGCCGGTCCGTGAAGTCCGCGTCGGCGGCGGTGTACGGCGTGCAGCGGGCGGCCCTGCCACCCGCCCCGTCGACCGATCCCATGGCGACGACGGCCGGGGTCAGCTTCTCGGAGATGCCACGCAGGACGGATTCCTCCCGCGCGCCCCCGCGATCGACCTTGTTGACGAAAATGAGCGTCGGAATGCGCAGGCGGCGCAGCGTCCGCATCAGAACACGAGTCTGCGCCTGGACGCCCTCCACCGCGGAGACGACCAGTACGGCGCCGTCGAGCACATTCAGCACCCGTTCCACCTCGGCGATGAAATCCGGGTGCCCGGGTGTGTCGATCAGATTGATGGTGATGTCGTCGATGGCGAACGAGACGACCGCAGATTTGATCGTGATGCCGCGTTGGCGCTCCAGGGCCAGGGAATCGGTCTGGGTGTTCCCGTCGTCGACGCTGCCGATCTCGTCGATGACACCGGCGGTGTGGAGCAGCCGCTCGGTCAGGCTCGTCTTACCGGCGTCGACATGCGCCAGAATTCCCAGATTCAGCGTGTGCACGAAACTCCATGTATGCGAAGGCGGTGGCGATTTCCGTCTGAATGAACATGAGAGTTCCGCGCATGATCTTCTCCTCGGCCGGTCGACTGCTGCGGGGAGTCCAGCAGGTGTCTCCCCGCGCGACAACCGATTTACCGGCGTCTTCACCGTCGGTGGTCGCTCACTCCGTTTCCGGGGCGGCGGCGGTGCTGGAACGGACGACGAGACGGGTGGGCAGTTCCAGGGCCCCCGCAACGGGCGTGGCGGAACGCCGTCCGGTGCGTTCGAGCAGCAGCCGGGCCGCGGTCTCGCCCTTGCCGTCGGTGGGCTGGTGCACGGTGGTGAGAGGCACGGACGCGGTGGCCGCGGCAGGACTGTCGTCGTAGCCGAGGACGGACAGGTCGTGGGGGACGGAGAGACCGTGCTCGTGGGCCGCGTGACAGGCACCGAGCGCGAGGCTGTCCGACACGGCGAGGACGGCGGTCGGCCGCGGGCCGCGGCGGGAGAGCAGTCCGCGGACCGCCCGGCGGGCGGCGGCGGGGTCGTTGGTGCCGCATTCGACGACACCGAGGTCCTCCGACGACAGCCCGCCCTCCGTCCAGGCGTCCCGGTATCCGGTCAGCCTCTGGCGTACCACCGCGCTGGTCACATCGGCCATGGCCCTGGTCCAGGAGAGCGGGCCGATACGGGGCTGGGCGGCAAGGCGGTCGACGAGAATCACGGCGCGGCGGTGTCCGAGGCCGGTCAGGTGACGGGCGGCGGCGTACGCGCCGACGCGGTCGTCGACCGTGACGAAGCCCGCCCACGCCGCGCCGAAGCGGGCCGCGCCGCTCTCGTACCCCGGCGAGTCGACGGCCAGCACCGGAAGTCCGCGTTTGGCGAGGACGGCCAGCCCGGGGTGGTCCTCCTCCACGCTGTAGAGCAGGGCCGCGTCGATGACGGCCTTCTCCAACCCGGCGAGCGGAGCCCGCGCGACCTGTTCGAGCGGCGTCTCGGCATCCCGGCCGAGCGGTCCGACGGCGGGCGGCAGGGCGAGCAGCGTCATGCCCGTCCCATGCCGGTGGAAGGCGCGGGCGACGCCCTGGAGGAAGGCGGTCGTGGCAGGGTCGGCGAAGGCCGTCTCCAGGGGCAGCGGCAGGACGACGCCGATCGTGCCGGTTCGCCCCCGTCGCAGCGAGGCGGCGGCCGGATCGGGCCCCGCGTATCCGACCTGCTCGGCGGCCTCCCGGACGCGGTCGCGCACCTGGGCGGAGAACCTGCCGGTGCCGTTGAAGACGTTGGAGACCGTCATCACCGAGACCCCGGCCGCGCGGGCCACATCCTTCAGCGTCGCCATCGGCGTCCTCTCCGTCCGTCGCGCGCCGCGCGTGTCACGTCCTTGTTGCTTGCTGGTCCACGGGAGCGTATGACACTGTGCTTTATCGATACACCATCGGGTCGGACACGCCACTGAGCAGGAGGAACAAGAACGTGACCAGCCAGAAGGAGCGCATGCTCGCCGGGGAGCCCTACATCGCCGACGACCCCGAGCTGGCCGCCGACGCACTGCGCGCGGCCGTGCTGAGCGAGCGGTTCAACGCCACTTCGGCCGCCGATCCGGACGGTCGGCGCGCCGCGCTCACCGCGCTGCTGGGAAAGCTGGGCGAGGGCGTGGAGGTCCGGCCTCCGCTGCGGGTGGACTACGGCTCGCAGATCACGATCGGCGCGGGCACCTTCATCAACTTCGGCGCCGTCCTCCTCGACGTCGCACCGATCGCCATCGGCGCCGACGTGCAGATCGGCCCGAACGTCCAGCTCCTCACCCCGACCCACCCGGTGGAGCCCGAGCCCCGCCGGGCGAAGTGGGAGGCGGCACGGCCCATCACCATCGGTGACAACGTCTGGCTCGGCGGCGGGGTCATCGTCTGCCCCGGTGTGACGATCGGTGAGAACACCGTGGTCGGCGCGGGTGCGGTCGTCACCAAGGATCTGCCGGCCGATGTCGTCGCGGTCGGCAATCCGGCCCGCGTCGTGCGGGAGATCCGGGCCGGTCAGGAGTCCGCCCGGGACAGCCCGGCCACCTGACGAACAGCCGGCGGGCGGGCCGGTTTCACGGCGACCGCCCCACCCCCGCGCGCCACCTCCTCGATCACACCGAGGCGGTCGAGGACAAGCAGCCCGGCTCTCGGCGTGTCGCCGGCCCACAAGCACCGCCACGCGGATTCGAGGGGTGATTGCCGACGGCACCCCATCGGACGTCACACCTTGGCGCCTCACCGTACACACCGGGAGCACCATCCGAACTCCCCCTGCTCCAGGCGGCGTTCACGCCGATCCGAGCGATCACTCCCGGCCGGGGGTGCGGCCGTCCGGCGGTGCCGCCGTGCGAGCAAACGGGTGGCGGGGCACCGCCCAAACCTCGCGCGGCACCGTGTGCAGTCCAACGGGTGATTATCGGCATTCCGCCACCCGAAGGGCCGAGGACGTAGCTCCAATGCGGCGCTCCCCGATGGCGCGGACCCGCATTTTGGCTGACGGTGGATCACGTCGCCACTGCTTCACACTGAGTCGACACCCCGTCACTCTTCGCAGTCGCGGCGGAAGGAATGTGTTCAGATGCGCTCTGCCCGCACACTGTTCGCTTCGGCCGCTGTCACAGCGGTCCTCGCCATCACCGGCCCCTCCGCCTACGCCATGGTCACGGCGGCGGACTCGGGGCCCCACAACGGCGCAACGTCCTCGCGCGACGACCACGGACGGGACGAAGGCGGCGACCGCGGCGGAGACCGCGGCGGCCGTGACGACGAAGGCGGTCGCGGCGGAGACCGCGGCGGCCGTGACGACGAAGGCGGTCGCGGCGGAGACCGCGGCGGCCGTGACGACGAAGGCGGTCGCGGCGGAGACCGCGGCGGCCGCGAGGAAGGCGGGCCCCGCGGTGGCGTCCACGCCGGTGGCGGCTTCATGGCCGGCGTCATCGCCGGCGACGAGGGCGGCCGCGGCGGAGACCGCGGCGGCCGTGACGAAGGCGGCCGCGGCGACGACGAAGGCGGCCGCGGCGACGACGAAGGCGGTCGCGGCGGCGACCGCGGCGGCCGTGACGAAGGCGGTCGCGGCGACGACCGCGGCCGCGACGAGGGCAAGCCCCGTGGCGGCGTGCACGCCGGTGGCGGCTTCATGGCCCGGGTCACCACCAGCGACGAAGGCGGTCGCGGCGGCGACGAAGGCGGTCGCGGCGGCGACGAGGGCGGTCGCGGCGGCGACTACGGCGGCGGCCGTGGCGGCGACGAGGGCGGCCGTGGCGGAGACCGTGGCCGCGACGAGGGCAGGCCGCGTGGCGGCGTGCACGCCGGTGGCGGCTTCATGGCCCGGGTCACCACCAGCGACGAAGGCGGCCGTGGCGGCGACGAAGGCGGTCGCGGCGGAGACGAGGGCGGCCGTGGCGGCGACTACGGCGGCGGCCGTGGCGACGACGAGGGCGGCCGTGGCGGCGACTACGGCGGCGGCCGTGGCGACGACGAGGGCGGGCGCGGCGGAGACCGTGGCCGCGACGAGGGCAAGCCCCGTGGCGGCGTCCACGCCGGTGGCGGCGGGATGGCGATGACCGGTGGCGGCCTGGCCGCCGGCTCGGCACTGCTGCTCGGTGGCGTCGGCGTCGGCGCGTACAAGCTGCGCCGCCGTCAGTCGTCGGGTGGCGCGATCGCCTGACCGGGCCCAGACCTCAGCCGGTCATCACACTGTCGCGGCCGTCGTCCCCCGGGGCGGCGGCCGCGGCTCCTTCGTTTCCCCGCCGGTCGACACCGGCCGAGCTCCGGCTCCCCCTCCTCCGACACCGCGCAAGTGAAAGGCACGTTCCCATGGCCGCGCCGCAGTCGCCCGGTTCCACCCCCACTCGGACCGCCCCCGGAACCACACTAGGCCGCGCCTTGATGTGGCCTGCCGTGACAGCCGGGCTCGGCATGCTCCTCATCTACAACTCCTTCGGCATCTCGGCCGACGACAAAGCGCCGACCCCGCCCGCCGCCGTCGCACCCGCCATGCCCGCGCCCGAGATCCTCGGCTCCCATGCCGCGCCGCCTCCCGTCACCCCGTCAAAGTCGCCCGTCGGCCCGGCGATGGCGCGTTCGGCCCCCACACGGCTGCAGATCCCGTCCATCGCCGTCAACGCGCCCTTCACCGACCTGGGCATCGGCGCCGACGGCCGGCTGAACCCGCCGCCCGCCGCCGACCCCAACCTCGTGGGCTGGTTCAAGGACGGCGTCACCCCTGGCGAGCGCGGCGCCTCGATCGTGGCGGGCCACGTCGACACGAAGACGGGTCCGGCCGTGTTCCTGCAGCTTCAGTTCCTCAAGCCGGGCGCCTCGGTCAACATCACCCGTGCCGACGGCTCGATCGCCACGTTCAAGGTCGACACCGTCGAGACGTTCAGCAAGGCGAACTTCCCCGACAAGCGCGTCTACGCCGACACCCCGTCCGCCCAGCTGCGTCTGATCACCTGCGGTGGCCCGTACAACAAGACGGTCAAGGACTACGAGGACAACGTGGTGGCCTTCGCCCACCTCGAATCCCCCAGGAGCGACTGACGGCCGGTCGGCGGCCGGACGCCGGGATACAACCATCCGCCGGGCCGTGAGGTCGTACGGGGCGACAGGAACCTGGCTTCCTGCCGCCCCGACCGGCCTCATGAGCAACGGAGTTGAGCGACGTGCCCGTACTCTCCCACCGGCGCCGCCTGGCGATCGCGACCGGCATCGCCCTGGTCGCCGGGGCCGTCGCGGCGCCTGTCGGCCACGCCACGACAGAGCCGACCACCCCCGCGGCAAGCACGCCGAGCACCAAGCGTCTGCGCGACGACTTCAATGGTGACGGCTATCCGGACGTCGCCGTGGGCGCTCCCATGGCCACCGTCGGCAGGGCGGAGGGTGCCGGCGCCGTGAGCGTTCTCTTCGGCGGCCCCGGCGGCCTGTCCTCCGCCCACAAGCAGATTCTGACCTGGCCGGACCGCTCCGGTATCAACGACCCGGCGGACGCGCGGTACGGCACGAGTCTGCGCAGCGCCGATCTGAACGGTGACGGCTACGCGGATCTGGTCGGCCGGCTCTGGGCGACCACGCCCGACGGCGACAAGGGCACGGTTCTGGCCGTCAACTGGGGCGGCGCATCGGGTCTTTCGAAGAACGCCACGGTAATCGAGCCCGTTCCGGGCGACCAGGGTGACGCGACCGGCGATCTGGCCGTGGGCGACGTCGACGGCGACGGCATCGCCGACATCGCCGTGGGCGACGTGCGGCGCGGCGGCCATGTGCTGCACGGTCCGGTCAGCCGCACCGGTCGGTGGAGCCGGGTCAGCTCGTTCACGGTCGACGGCACGGACGTGCTCGACACCTCGGCCATCGCCATCGGTGACGTGACCGGCGACGGCGTGGGCGATCTGGTGATTCTCGGCTTCGGCCCGTCCGACCCGTGGCAGCAGCACACGTACCTGCTGACCGGCAGCCGACGCGGATTCTCCGCGCCGGTGGAGATCAAGGACGCGGACGGGGCGGGCGTGGGCGGCACCTCCGTGGGCATGGCCGACCTGGACAAGGACGGCCACGGGGACATCGTCATCGGGCGCGGCGACGAGTGGTCTCAGGCGGACACCCCGGTGAAGAAGGGCGGTGCGCTCTTCGTCTCGTACGGCGGGCCCAAGGGACGGAGCACAGTCCGCAAGCCGGTCTGGATCAACCAGGACACCGAGGGTGTGTCGGGCAGGGCCGAGTACCACGACCGGATGGGCGACAACATCGCCCTCGGCGACACGAACGGCGACGGCTACCCCGACATCGCCACGGGGCTGCCGGGCGAGAAGATCAACGGCATCGCGGACGCCGGCCGGGTCCTGGTCCTCAAGGGCGGCCCGAAGGGTGTGAGCGGTGCGGGCTCCAAGGAGTTCGGCCAGTACACGGCCGGGGTCCCGGGTGTCGCCGAGGCGGGCGACCGGTTCGGCGAGGCCACCGCGCTGGGCGACTACGACGGCAACGGACGTGCGGAGCCGGTGGTCGGCGACCCCACGGAGAACAGCAGCAGGGGCGCTCTGTGGATCTTCCGTACGGACGCCACCGGCGTCATCGCCGAGGGCTCCGTCTCGTTCGGCGCGGCCACGCTCGGCGCCCCCGTCGGCCCGTCCCGTTTCAGCGAGACGCTGACGGACTGACGGACTCACCGTGCGGGGGTGCGCGCCCCCGCACGTGTCGCCCACGCGAGCGCGGCATCGCAGCGGGAATCGGCGGCGGCAGCCACGGGGCGCTGTGCGGCCGCCGTGCGTGCGAGCATGTCAGCGGCGGTCAGTAGGCTCGGCGCATGCTGACGGTGACGGAGAACGATCTCGTACTGCGCGACGGCCGCACACTGCATGTCTACGACGCCCGCGCCGAGGGGGCCGACAGCGGCCTCGCGGTCTTCTGGCATCACGGCACACCGAACATCGGCGCACCGCCCGAGCCCCTGTTCCGGGCCGCCGCCGAGCGGGGTGTGCGCTGGGTGTCCTACGACCGGCCGGGCTACGGCGGTTCGACCCCTCATCCGGGCCGGGCCATCGCGTCCGCCGCCGCGGATGTGGCGGCGATCGCCGACGCCCTGGGCATCGACCGGTTCGCGGTCATGGGAGCTTCCGGAGGCGGCCCGCACGCGCTCGCCTGTGCCGCGCTGCTGCCCGAGCGGGTCGTGGGCGTGGTCGGCGTGGCGGGGCCGGCGCCGTTCGACGCCGAGGGGCTCGACTGGTTCGCGGGCATGGCGCCCTCCGGAGCGGGCGAGCTGCATGCCGCGGCCCGAGGGCGTGCGGCGCTGGAGGAACTCCTGTCGTCCGCCGAGTTCGACCCCGAGGTGTTCACCCCGGCGGATCACGCGGCGCTCGACGGCCCGTGGTCCTGGCTGGGCGCAGTGGCCGCGAAGGGTCTGGAGAACGGCATCGGCGGGATGGTCGACGACGACCTGGCGTATGTCCGTCCGTGGGGTTTCGCCCCGGCGCAGGTGACCGCGCCCACCCTCGTCCTGCACGGTGGGCTCGACCGGATCGTGCCCGTCTCGCACGGCGAGTGGCTCGCACGACACTGCGGCGCGGCCGAACTGTGGCGGCGCCCCGACGACGGACATGTCTCGGTGCTCAACTCCGGCACGCAGGCGCTGGACTGGCTGCTGGAACACCAGTTTCCGAAGCCATGAGTCAGGTGAACTGAGCACAGAACGGGTCAACTCTCTTTCTCCTGGCGTCAATTGTTGTGCTCAACCCGATCCTTCAAGCCCTTCTCCGCACACCTCTTGACGTGTCCTGCACAACAGCGGAACCATCGAGAACCGTTGAGAGAGCGCTCTCAGAGCGCGCTCTCAACCGACTGTCGTGCACCTCCACCACGACTCAGGAGAAGTGTTCTCATGCATGCTCCCCCCACAACACCTACGCGCCGCCGTGCCCGGACACTCGGGTTCGCCGCGCTCGCCGTCGCACTCCTCATGACCGTCCCCACCGCCCGGACCGCGTTCGGTCAGGATGCGGCGCCCCTCGCGGGCGGCGGCGATCTCGGGCCCAACGTCATCGTCTTCGACCCCACCACACCCGGCATCCAGGCCAAGGTCGACGACGTGTTCAAGAAGCAGGAGTCGGCCCAGTTCGGTGACGGCCGCTACGCGCTGCTGTTCAAGCCCGGCACGTACGACAACATCAATGCGCAGATCGGCTTCTACACCTCGATCGCCGGTCTGGGACTGAACCCGGACGACACCACGTTCAACGGTGATGTGACGGTGGACGCCGGCTGGTTCAACGGGAACGCCACACAGAACTTCTGGCGTTCGGCGGAGAACCTGGCGCTCAACCCGGTGAACGGCACCGACCGTTGGGCCGTGTCCCAGGCCGCTCCGTTCCGTCGCATGCACGTCAGGGGCGGGCTGAATCTGGCGCCCGCCGGGTACGGCTGGGCCAGTGGCGGCTACATCGCCGACAGCAGGATCGACGGCCAGGTCGGCCCCTACTCGCAGCAGCAGTGGTACACCCGGGACAGTTCGGTCGGCGGCTGGCTCAACGGCGTCTGGAACATGACGTTCTCGGGCGTCGAGGGCGCGCCCGCGCAGAGCTTCCCGGAGCCTCCGTACACCACGCTCGACACCACGCCCGTCTCGCGCGAGAAGCCGTTCCTGTACCTCGACGGCGACGCGTACAAGGTGTTCGTACCGGCCAAACGCACCAACGCGCGCGGCACTTCATGGGGCAACGGCACACCGCAGGGCGAGTCGATCCCGCTGGACCGGTTCTACGTGGTGAAGCCGGGAGCGAGCGCCGCCACCGTCAACGCGGCCGTGCAGCAGGGGCTGCATCTGCTCTTCACGCCCGGCGTCCACCACGTCGACCGCCCCATCGAGATCGACCGTGCCGACACGGTCGTCCTCGGTCTGGGGCTCGCGACCATCGTCCCGGACAACGGCGTCACGGCCATCAAGGTCGGCGACGTGGACGGCGTGAAGCTGGCCGGCCTGCTCGTCGACGCGGGCCCGGTCAACTCGGACAGGCTGATCGAGGTCGGCCCCGACGGCGCGTCCGCCGGTCATGCCGCCAACCCCACATCGCTTCAGGACGTGTTCGTACGCATCGGCGGCGCCGGGCCCGGCAGGGCGACCACCGGCATCGTCGTGAACAGCAACGACACGCTCATCGACCACACCTGGCTGTGGCGCGCCGACCACGGCGACGGCGTCGGCTGGGAGACCAACCGGGCGGACCACGGGCTCCGGGTCAACGGTGACAATGTGCTGGCCACCGGGCTGTTCGTGGAGCACTTCAACAAGTACGACGTGGAGTGGGCCGGCGAGAACGGCCGGACGATCTTCTTCCAGAACGAGAAGGCGTACGACGCCCCGAACCAGGCCGCCGTCCAGAACGGCAGCGTCAAAGGGTTCGCCGCCTACAAGGTCGACGACTCCGTCACCACCCACGAGGGCTGGGGTCTGGGCAGCTACTGCTACTACAACGTCGACCCGACGATCCGTCAGGACCACGGCTTCGAGGTGCCGGTGAAGCCGGGCGTGAGGTTCCACGATCTGCTGGTGGTCTCGCTCGGCGGTCAGGGACAGTACGAGCACGTCATCAACGACACCGGATCTCCCACCTCCGGGACGAGCACCGTCCCCTCGAAGGTGGTGTCCTTCCCCTAGTGCCGTGACCAGGGACGGAGCGGGCCCCCGTCGCGGTGACAGCGGCCGGGGGCCCGCGTACGCCGTCGCACCGGGCTGTCGCCCTCGGCCGCCGCGACGAACGGCGTCCGGGCCGAGGCCACGAAGACGGCGGCCGGGCCCCGGCACGTCGCTACAGCCAGCCCTTCTCGCGGGCGATGCGGACCGCCTCGGCCCTGTTGCGGGCCGCCATCTTCTGGATCGCCATGGAGAGGTAGTTGCGGACCGTCCCCTGCGAGAGGTGGAGCACGGCCGCGATCTCCGCGTTGGTGGAGCCGTCCGCCGCCGTGCGCAGCACGTCGCGTTCGCGGTCGGTGAGCGGGCTCGCGCCGTCGGCGAGCGCCGCCGCCGCGAGGGTGGGATCGATGACCCGCTCCCCGGCGAGCACCTTCCTCACCGCCGCTGCCAGTTGGGACGCGGGGGCGTCCTTCACCAAAAAGGCGTCGGCGCCCGACTCCATGGCCCGGCGCAGATAGCCGGGGCGGCCGAAGGTGGTGACGACGACGACCTTCACGGCCGGGAGTTCGCGCCGCAGGGCCGCCGCCGCGTCGATGCCGGTCATGCCCGGCATCTCGATGTCCAGGAGCGCCACGTCGATGCGGTGCTCGTGCGCCGCGGCCAGCACCTCGTCCCCGCGGGCGACCTGGGCCACCACCTCGATGTCGGGTTCCAGGCCGAGGAGTGCCGCGAGGGCCTCGCGCACCATGGACTGGTCCTCGGCGAGGAGGAGTCTGATCATGCTCATTCCGTGGATCCTAGGCCGGATTCGAGCGGCACACTCAAGGTCAGGGTGAAGCCTTTACGGGATCCGGAACCGGCACCGGGGCCGCCGGTCCGGGTGGTCAGCGTGCCGTCGACCGTGGCGAGGCGTTCGGTGATGCCGGTGAGGCCGTTGCCCGGCTTCGTCCCCGCGGCCCCGACGCCGTCGTCCGCGACGGTGAGTTCGAGGACCCTGCCGTCGAGGGTCTGACGCGGGGCAAGAGTGACCGTGCAGTGCCGGGCCTCGCTGTGACGTACGACATTGGTGACGGCTTCCCGCAGCGCCCAGGCGAGCACCTCCTCCGGCTTCTCGGAGAGGTCGTCGGGGGCCTCGGCCGGTACGTCCGCGGCGATGCCCGCGGCGGCGAGGGCGGTACGGGCTCCGGCCAGCTCGCCGGGAAGGGTCGGCCGGCGGTAGCCGGTGACGGCGCTGCGTACGTCGACCAGGGCCTGGCGGCTGACCTGTTCGATGTCCGCGACCTGGGCCGCCGCCTGCTCCGGGTGGTCGGGGAGCATCCGCCCGGCCAGCTCGCTCTTGAGCGTGATGAGCGAGAGCGAGTGGCCGAGCAGATCATGCAGATCGCGGGCGAGCCTGAGCCGCTCCTCGTTGGCGGCGAGCTGGGCGACGGTCGCGCGGGCCTCCCGCAGCTGGACCGTCGTACGGATCAGCTGCCGTACGCCGGTCATCGCGAACCCGCCCAGCAGCGCGGGGAAGACCAGGGCGGTGATGAGCTCCCGGGAGTGGTTGCCGGTCAAGCCGATCCCGACCAGGACGGCGGTGACGGCGGGGATCAGCCAACGGGCGGTCCGCAACGGCATGGTGGCGCCGACGGAGACCGCGACGTACACGAAGAGGACCAGCCACGCGCTGCCGAGCGTCAGGGAGAGGACGGCGGCGAGGGTACCCAGGAAGGCGATCGCGGAATGGACGAGGCGCCGGTCCAGGGCCTTCGCCGTCTGGCGGAAGACCAGCACGAGATACGCCGCGACGAACACCACCAGACCGAAGGTGCCGAGCGCCGTCGCCCACGCGGGGTGTTCGCCGTCGATGAGGTCCTTGACGGGGGCGCTCATGAACGCGAGCCAGACACCGATCCAGAGCAGCTTGATCCAGACCTGTCGGCGCCGCGTCGGCGGGCTCCCGATGCCCACGGACGTCTCGTCGTCGTTCACGCCTTCAGGGTGTCCTTCCGGTAGAGCCAGGCCGCCCCGCCCGCGAAGATCAGGAAGTAGACGCAGAGGATGGCGACGTCCTTGGCGTGCGGCGATCCGCCCATCTCGATCGCCTGGCCGAGAGAAGCGTACGCGTGCGTGGGCAGCCATTCGGAGATGCGCCGGAGCCACCCCGGGAAGGTGGCGCTCGGCATCCACAGGCCGCCGAGGATGGAGAGACCGAAGTAGATGATCATCGTGATCGGGCGGACCGCATCACCGCTGGCGATGTAGCCGATGGCGACCCCGAGCGCGGCGAACACCAGTGAACCGGCCCAGATGACCCCGGCCAGCGCGAACCACTGCCAGGTCTCCACCCGTACGTGCTTGACGGCGGCGGCGACCAGGAAGACGACCACGATGCAGGGCAGGGTGACCACCGCCGCGCTGGCGATCTTCGCCAGGACGTAGCCCCGGCTGGGCAGTGCGGTGAGCCGGAGCTGGCGGACCCAGCCCTTCTCGCGCTCCTTCGCGATGCGTTCGCTGTTGCCCATGAGGACGGCGGTCAGCGCGCCGAAGGAGGCCATCGAGACCATGAAGAACGCCTGGAAGGTGAGATCGGTGTGCGGTACCAGGTCGCTGGTGTCACGGGTCCCGGAGATCAGCAGATAGATCACCGAGGGGTAGATGACCGAGAAGAACATGAACTTCTTGTTCCGCAGGGTGCGGGTCACTTCGAGCCTGATGAGTGCCCACGAAAAGAGACTCAGCATGCGGTCCTGGCCTCCTCGGCCTCGGTGATGGCTACGAAGGCCTGCTCCAGGCCGAGTCCCGCGACTTCGAGTTCGCGCGGGTAGAGGCCGAGCCCGTAGACCGCGTGGACGGTCGCGTCGGCATTGTGCGACTGGATACGGACCCGGTTGCCGGTGATGTCGAGCGTGGCGAGGAACGGCAGCCCGCGCAGGGCCGCTTCGTCGACCGGACCGTCCAGCTCGAAGGAGATCCGGCGGGCCCCGGCCTTCGCCTTGATCTCGGCGGCGGTCCCGTCGGCCAGCAGCCGGCCCTTGTGGAGGACGAGGACACGGTCGGCGATCGCGTCGGCCTCTTCGAGGTAGTGGGTGGCGAACAGGACGGTGCGGCCCTGCTCGGCCTGCTCGCGCATCGTGGCCCAGAAGGCCTGGCGCGCGGTGACGTCCATCCCGGTGGTCGGCTCGTCGAGGACGATCAGGTCGTTGGCCCCGGCGGTGGCGAGCGCGAACCGTACGCGCTGCTCCTGGCCGCCGGAGAGCTTGTTGACCATGCGGTCGGCGATCTGCGCGATGCCGGCGCGGGACAGCACCTCGTCCACCGGGTAGGGCCTGGGATGCAGATCGCAGGCGAGGCGGACCAGTTCCTCGACCTTGACGTCCTCCATCAGGCCGCCGGTCTGCAGCATCGCGCCGACACGGCCTGCGGCGATGGCGTTCTGCGGGGTGGTGCCGAAGACCCGGACCGAGCCGGAGTCGGCGGTGCGCAGTCCGAGCAGCAGATCCAGGGTGGAGGACTTCCCGGCGCCGTTGGGGCCGAGGAGCGCCACGGTCTCGCCGGGATGCAGGTCGAGGGTGAGCCCGTCGACGGCACGCACCGCTCCGTACGCCTTGCTGACCCGTTCGAAGCGGACCGCGGCGGTCTTCGCCCCGGTGGCCTCGGTCGCTGTCGTTGTCATGCGTCCAGCGTGGCGGAGGCAGGGGTCCGCCCGGCAGGGTCGCCGATCGTGGATTCGGGATGACAGATGTCATGCCGAGCGCGTGACTCCGTGGCCGGGCCCGCGCGTGAACACGGCCCGTCATCGGAACGTGGCCGCCGCGCACGCACAGGTATCCGCACACACACGGCCCCGCCCCCGGCCGGAGATCCGGGCGGGGGCGGGGCGGGTGGGGTGCTGTTCACCGCTGTGGGGCGGTCATCCGTTGCCGTTCAGGTCGATCGTGGCCGTCCGCTCGGCGGTGGTCTTGCCGAGCAGCGCGGTCCTCATGGCCGCCGCCACGTCGTCGGCGTTGAGCTGGTGCTGCTTGCCGTCGCCCTTGGTGATCATGATGCCGTTGAAGACCCCGTCGCACAGGGTGTCGATGGCCTTCTTGTCGTAGTGCTCGACCAATCGGCCGTTGACCGGCACCATCGTGAGGATCTGCGGCAGCGACTTGGCCGGGCCGAACTGGATCTGCTTGGGACCGGCCTTGATCGTGACCAGACCGGACATCGCGGGCTTCGCGAACTCCCTCATCGCCCGGTCCAGTTCCGCCTGGTTGATCGTCGGCTCACGGGTGGTGACGGGCAGTTGGACGGTGGCCGCCTTGCCGGTCTGCACCTGGGCCCGGTACGCGTCACGCACCGAGATCATCGAGCGGTTGACGTCCAGTGTCTTGCCCGACTTGCCGGGTACGGCGACGGCCTTGCCCGGCTCGAACTTGATCGTGCCGTCGTTGGCCGAGCCGGAGACTCCCGCCAGATCCGCCAGCGCGACACCGAGCTTCTCCTCGTCGACCGGGATCACCGGGTCGACCACGCGCTTGCCGCCGAAGAGGGACCCGATGACGGAGACCGGGTTGTAGTCGCTGCCCGCGGCGGACCGCACGGTCGCCTGGCTGTCCAGGCCGAGCCCGGCCTTGTCCGGTGCGAGCTCGGTGTTCTTGCCGTCCACCGACAGCTGGAGGGGTGCCACCGCGCGCTTGCCGAGAGCGGCGTCCAGCTTCGCGACGCCGTCGTCCTTCGTGCCGCCGCCGATGTCGACGCCGAGGACGGTGGTGCCCTTGGGGACGTCGGAGTGGTTCATCAGCAGCCCGGCGCCGTACGCCACACCGAGCAGACCGACGACGCCCGCACACAGGAGGACCAGCTTGGAGCGGCCCTTCTTCGCGGGCGCGGGCGCCGGGGCGAGGCGCGCCGCGGCGGGGGCCGGCGACGGAGCGGCCGGACCGCCGGGCCCCGCCGGGCCGGTGCCCATCGCGTCGTCCGCGATACGGGGCGTCAGATCGGGGCGTCCGCCGCCGGGGCCGCCCGCGCTCGCGAACGGGGACGGGGAACGGTGCTCCGGCGGAACGACGGGGATGCCGCTGGTGAGCGTGTCACCGGAGACGTTGCCGCCCGGCCCGGCGGCGGCCGGGGCCGCGAACTGGGGCGTCAGCACCGCCGTGTCGTCGGACATCCGCGGGGGCGTGCCACCGGGGGCGCCGGAACCCTGCGGGCCCGCGGGACCGCCGGAGCCCGGTGCGCCCGGTCCGTCGAGATTCGGGGTGAGGGACGAGGTGCCGGTGACCGGGCCCGTGGTGGGACCCGAGGGGCCCGGCGTACGCACTCCGAGGTTCGGCGTGGGGCGCGAGCCGCCCGCGCCGAACTCGTCCAGGGCGCTGCCGCCGGTACCGGGCGCGTCCTGGCCGTCCGTGCGCTGCGGGCCGTCCGAGAAGTACGGCAGGTCGGGGCGGGGCGGGGCGGGCGGGGCGCCCTTGGCGCCGTCCGCGCCACCCGGCGCGCCGCCGGTGCCGATGACCGACGTGTTCGTGGGGGCCTTGCGCGGGGCGAACCAGTCGCTGCCGCTCTTCTCCCTGGCCGGCTTCTCGGCACCCGGTTCCGTGGTCGCCGACTCGGTGCCCGGTGCGGCGTCGGAGGCGTCCGACGTACCGTTCGGCGCGGGCGGGCCGGGGCGCGGGATGGTGCCCGTGCGCTCGGCGTCGGCGGTGTCGGCGTCGCTCATGGGCGTACGCATGACCACGGGCGGGATGGGACGCGAGCCCGGGATGTTGATCCGGATGCGCGTCGTCAGCGTCGTCTCGGTCCTCGGTTCTTCGGACTGAGGCGGGTCCGCAGGCTCCGGGGCCCCCTCCGGGGCGTCCTGCGAAGGGTGCAGCGACGGATACTGGCGGGATCCGTACGGCGGCGTCCCCGAGGGGTACGCGGCTCCTCCGCGCCCCTGGGGCCCGGAGGACGAACTGTCAGTTTCACGACTCAAAGCAGGTTCTCCCGATTGGCTCCACCGCCCGTACTTCCCCCATGCCGCAGGCCAGGGGACGGCTCGGCGCGCGAACCACCATACTGGCCGCGGCCGACAGACACCCCGCGACCGGGGGAAACGACCGCATGACCGACGAACGGACAAGGGGCATTACGGGATCGGACGTGGCACATTACTTGCCAGGTCGGCCGCTGTCGGCGCCCGGTCGGGGCGACCGCGACATGGTGGCACAGATCACAGCGACGGCCATCCCGCCGAGCATGAAGAGGGTGAGGCCCAGCTCGTCGCCGAAGACATAGTCGCCCTCCGGCCGTCCACCGAGCAGCAGAACGACCGAAATCAGCCAGCCCGCCGCGGGTGTCAGAGCACCGAGCTGGGTGTCGAAGACGCGGCGCCCGCCGTAGAACAGCCCGGCGCAGGCGAGCAGCGCGAGCAGCAGTCCGGCGGGGAACCACGCGGCCTGGACGAGCGCCCCGGCGATCCCGACGAGCGCGCCGAGGACGGCCAGGCCCACGTAGGCGGCGATCCGCCCGGGATTGAGGGGCGCGGCCAGGCCGGTCGCCGGGACACCCCCGGAAGGCGCCCCGGAGCGCGGTGCGCGCTGCTTGCCGTCGCTCATCGCTCCGCTCCCGGTACGCCGGCGAACAGGTCGTCCTCGCGTGCCCCCCGCGGGGCTCCGGAGGTGCCGCGCACCAACTCGTAGTACTCGGTGGTGAGGACGGGCTGGCCGAGATCGTTGGAGAGGGCGAAGAAGGGGCCGTCCACGGCGATCTGCGTGACATGGGCCCGCATCGCCGCGCTCTTGGCCGCGGCATGGGCCGAGCCGTCGATCCGCGCGGTGATCCTCGCGTCGTCGACCACACCCGGCACGTCGTCGATGGCGGCGATCCCCGGGAAGGCGTCCGGCGCCGTGTCCCGCAGGCGCGCGAAGCCCTCCTCGACGACCGAGCGCGGCACCCGGTTCCAGTAGATCTTGGCGACGGTGTGCGGGGCGTCCGGTCCGGGGCGGTACGCGGGGTCGGCGGCGAGCTCGGCGGCGCGCATCGCGACACGGTGGGCCTGGATGTGGTCGGGGTGTCCGTACCCGCCGTCGGGGTCGTAGGTGACGAGGACCTGCGGGCGCACCGAGCGGATCACCTCGACGAGGTACCCGGCGGCGTCGTCCACGTCCGCGTTCCAGAAGGCGCCGGGGCGGTGGTTCTGCTCGGCGCCCATCATTCCGGAGTCGCGGAAGCGGCCGGGGCCGCCGAGGAGTCGGTGGTCGGTGACCCCGAGCTCCTTCATCGCCGCGGCGAGTTCACCCCGGCGGTGGGGCCCCAGGGTGTCGTCCCGGTCCGCCGCGAGATGGGCGAGTCGGGGCGGGATGACCTCGCCCTCCTCGCCGAGCGTGCAGGTGACCAGGGTGACCTGGGCACCCTCGGCCGCATACCTGGCCATGGTGGCGCCGTTGTTGATCGACTCGTCGTCGGGGTGCGCGTGCACCAGGAGCAGACGCCGGGCTGGATGGTCCGTCATGGGGACCACCCTACGAGCCGAACGCCCCGGGGCCGTGCCGGGCGTCGCGCCCCCGGCCCCGATCCGCCGACCGGGCCCCGGCCGACCATGCCCGCGCACCGGTCGTCGACGAGTCGGCGCTCAGAACTTGAGGCTTCCGATCATGCCGGCCACATTCGTGGTCAGGTTCGAGATGCTGGGCGCAATGGACGAGCTGGCGAGATAGAAACCGAGCAGTGCGCAGACCACCGCATGTCCGCCCTTCAGTCCGGATTTCCGGATCAGCAGGAAGACGACGATCGCCAGCAGCACCACCGCCGAAATCGAGAGTGCCACGGCGGTTCACCTCCATCAGTACGGTCGGGACGGGCAGCACACATGGAGCCAGCAGGTTCATACCCACCGAGCGCTACGGATCATAACTATCCGTCGTACCGCATTGATCGGGGCACAGCAGCACGAGGGGCGCACGACCGGGCGGTCGGGCACTAGGTTCGGGCCCATGACTTCGCAGAAGATCTCATTTCCGCGTCAGCAAGCCAGGACGATGCGATTCACCCTCGGCGCCCCCCGTGCGTTCACCGTGTCACCCGACGGAGAGCGGGTGATCTTCCTGCGGTCGGGGTCCGGAACGGACCGGACAGGACGGCTGTGGGTGCTGGACCTGCCCGAGGGCGGTACGGCCGAGGAGCGCGTCGTCGCCGACCCCGAGAGGCTGCTGGGCGGTTCGGCGGAGCGGTTGTCGCCCCAGGAGCGGGCCCGGCGCGAGCGCAGCCGTGAGGGCTCCTCGGGGATCGTCGGCTACGCGGTCGACGCGGCGGCCGAGTTGGCCGCGTTCGCGCTCTCCGGGAAGGTGTACGTCGCGGAGTTGCGGGCGGGTACGGCGCGGGCGCTGCCGGTGCCCGGCCCGGTGATCGACCCGCGGCCGTCTCCGGACGGGCGACTCGTCGCGTACGTCGCGAAGGGCGCGCTGCGCGTCGTGGGCGCCGGGGGCGACGGCGATCTGGCGCTCGCCGAGCCGGAGGGGCCGAACGTCTCGTACGGCCTCGCGGAGTTCGTCGCGGCCGAGGAGATGCAGCGCTCGCGGGGCTTCTGGTGGTCGCCGGAGTCGGACCGGCTGCTGGTCGCCCGGGTCGACGACAGCCCCGTGCGGCGGTGGTGGATCGCGGATCCCGCACACCCGGACCGCAAGCCGGCCGAGGTCGCCTATCCGGCGGCGGGGACTCCCAACGCCGAGGTGCGGCTCTTCGTGATGGGCCTGGACGGCACCCGCACCGAAGTGGTCTGGGACCGGACGCGTTACCCGTATCTGGCGCAGGTGCACTGGTCGTCGGCCGGGGCCCCGCTGATCCTGGTGCAGGCCCGTGACCAGCAGAGTCAGCTGTTCCTCGCGGTGGACCCGGAGACGGGTACGACCCGGACGGTGCACGTCGACGAGGACCCGGTCTGGCTGGAAATCTTCCCCGGTGTGCCCGCCTGGGCGCCGGACGGGCGGCTCGTGCGGATCGCGGACGAGGGCGGGGCGCGGGTGCTCGCGGTCGGCGACCGGCTGCTGACCGGGGCGCAGTTGCAGCTCCAGGCGGTCCTGGACATCGGTGATTCGGATGTCCTGGTGTCGGCGTCGGCGGGCGAGGAGGCCGCGGAGCCGGAGATCGGCGAGAGCCATGTGTACCGGGTCAACGAGCTGGGCATCGAACGGGTCTCCGAAGGGGCCGGGGTGCATTCGGCCGTCCGCGCGGGCGCGGTGACGGTGCTGGTCTCCCACTCCCTGGAGCGGCCGGGGGCCCGTGCCGAGGTCCTGCGGGACGGCAAGCGGATCGCCACCGTGGCGAGCTTCGCCGAGGAGCCGGTTCTGTCGGCACGGGTACGTCTCACCGAGGGGGGCGCACGGCGAATTCCGTGCGCCGTGCTGCTCCCCGATGGGTACAAAGAGTCGGACGGTCCCCTTCCTGTACTGATGGACCCGTACGGCGGGCCGCACGGCCGACGGGTGCTCGCCGCCCACAATCCGCATCTGACGTCACAGTGGTTCGCCGACCAGGGTTTCGCGGTGGTCGTCGCGGACGGCCGGGGCGCACCGGGGCGTTCGCCGGCCTGGGAGAAGGCCGTCAAGAACAATCTCGTCCTCACCGTGGACGACCAGATCGAGGCGCTGCACGCACTCGCCGGGCGGTTCCCGCTGGACCTGGGCAAGGTGGCGATCCGCGGCTGGTCGTTCGGCGGATATCTGGCGGCGCTGGCCGTGCTGCGCCGGCCGGACGTCTTCCACGCCGCGGTGGTGGGCGCGCCGGTGACCGACCAGCGGCTGTACGACACCCACTACACCGAGCGCTATCTCGGCGATCCGGCGAAGCAGCCGGAGGTGTACGCGCACAACTCGGTGCTGACGGACCAGGGGCTCTCCGAGGCCGCGGACGAGGCCCGGCCGATGATGATCATCCATGGTCTGGCCGACGACAACGTGGTGGTCGCGCACGCGCTCAGGCTGTCGTCGGCGCTGCTCTCGGCGGGGCGGCCGCACGAGGTGCTGCCGCTCAGCGGGGTGACGCACATGACGCCGCAGGAGCAGGTGGCGGAGAATCTGCTGCTGCTCCAGGTGGACTTCCTGAAGCGGTCGCTGGGGCTGCGGGGGTGAGCTGAGCGGGGCGGTGCCGGCCGCGCCCGTCACCAGCCCGGCGGGGGCTGGGACGGGGGCGGCGGACCGAAGACGCCGGGCCGCGGATAGCCGTACCCCTGCCCGTAGCCCTGGTGGGGCGGGGCAGGATCGTCCGTGCTGCCCCGCCGGGCCAGCACGATCAGTACCACCGCCGCGGCGATCGTCTCGAAGAACCAGCTCAGCAGCGTGAGTTGGTCCTCGGTCCGCAGATCGGCGAAGTGGTCCAGCATCCTGTAGTGCACGGCGCGGACCACTCCCAGCACCCCGACGGACAGCAGGAAACCGGCCGCGATCAGGCCGAACGGCCGTGCGTGCACGGCGTGGAAGAGCGCGCTCGTCCCCGCGAACACACAGAGCAGCGCGAGGACCGCGTTGTGCCAGCCGGGCGGTGCGTCGACCAGTCCCAGGAGGAGCCGGTCCCCGCCCACGAACCAGTCGGGGTAGATGAAGGGGAACCGCACCGCCTGGCGGATCTCCCAGGCGATCACCACCGCTCCCGAGGCGCCCAGCAGCAGAAAGGCGGTCACACGCGCACCCCGACCCGGCCGGGTCGGGGTGCGCTCGGAGAAGTCGTGCGGCGGTCTGCGGCCGGCGCCCGCGGTGATGATCAGCGCGATGCCCACCGCGAGGGCCGCGAAGGCGCAGATCAGGGCGCGGGTGCGGAGATCGTCGGAGAACCGGGCGTTCATCCGGGACGCGCCGATGTTCCAGAGCGCCGGCAGCCGTACGGCGA
Organism: Streptomyces sp. NPDC088252; assembly: GCF_044740965.1. Lineage (NCBI taxonomy): Bacteria > Bacillati > Actinomycetota > Actinomycetes > Kitasatosporales > Streptomycetaceae > Streptomyces > Streptomyces sp. NPDC088252. The sequence goes on from NZ_JBIURS010000012.1 coordinate 211,507, forward strand.
GAGTGACCACTCCGGTGGCGACCAGCGCGGTACCGGCCACGGCGGACCGCAGGGCCGCGAACGCGGCGACGACATACACCAGGAGCAGCACCACGTCGTCGGCCGAGGTGGTGGGCACGGCGGACAGTTGCGCTTCGCGGTAGCCGGCCCAGTACCGCCACAACCGGCCCGGATCGTCGACCGCCCCGACATCCCGCACGAGCCAGCCCGCGACCATCACCGCGAGCAGGACGCAGAGAACGGCGCCGGTGACCCTTGCCCCCGTGTGAGTATCACCCGAGCGATACTCCACCGCCCCCGGCCGCCGGACAAGAGCCGGGCCGCGGCGATGCGCGAACGGGCAACCGGCCGGGGGACCTGACGGCCCCCCGGCCGGCTCACGGCACCCGCACGGCCGTACGAGGACCATGGTGGCGCGTTCGTATATCGGACGTGCGACGGCCGGGTTGCCCCGGCGTTAACGTGCGGGCCGTCAGATGACCCGGCTGCTGCCGGAGGGCGGCGGCCCGCCCTCCTCGCCCTCGTCGTCCGGCGTGCCCGCCCCTCCCGTCCCGTCCTCGCGCTTCTCCGGTGGCGCCCCGGCCTCCTCCACCGTCGTCCCCCCCGGCGTCTCCAGCAGCCCCTCCGGCGGCACCACCTGCTTCTCCTCCGCGAAGTGGCAGGCCGAATCGTGTCCGGCGGGCGTGTCCGTCAGCCGGAAGACCGCCGGAACCGCCAGCAGCGGCACCTCCAGTTCGCACCGCTCCCGCGCCTTCCAGCAGCGCGTGCGGAAGCGGCAGCCGGAAGGCGGGTTGGCGGGTGAGGGGACGTCGCCGTGCAGGATGATCCGCTCCCGGTGCTCGCGGGCCGTCGGGTCCGGCACCGGGACCGCGGACAGCAGCGCCTGGGTGTACGGGTGCGTGGGGTGGTCGTAGATCTGCTCGTCGGTGCCGATCTCGACGATCCGGCCGAGGTACATCACGCCGACCCGGTCGGAGATGTGCCGGACGATCGACAGGTCGTGCGCGATGAAGACGTAGCTCAGCCCGAACTCCGTCTGGAGGCGGTCCAGCAGATTGACGACCTGCGCCTGCACGGAGACATCGAGGGCCGAGACGGGTTCGTCGGCGACGATGATCTCGGGGTTCAGGGCGAGGCCTCGGGCGATGCCGATGCGCTGGCGCTGACCGCCGGAGAACTGGTGCGGATAGCGGTTGATGTACTCCGGGTTGAGACCCACGACGTCCAGCAGGTCCTGGACCTTGCGCCGCCGGTCCCTCTTCGGCGCCACCTCGGGGTGGATCTCGTACGGCTCGCCGATGATGTCGCCGACCGTCATCCGGGGGTTGAGGGAGGTGTACGGGTCCTGGAACACCATCTGGATGTTGCGGCGCACGGCCTTCAGCGCGCGTCCCGACAGCTTGGTGATGTCGTCGCCCTTGTACTTGATCGCGCCGGCCGTCGGCCGTTCCAGATGCACCAGCATCCTGGCCACGGTCGACTTGCCGCAGCCCGACTCCCCCACGATCCCGAGCGTCTCGCCCGCCGCCAGGTCGAAGGAGACCCCGTCGACGGCCTTGACCGCGCCGATCTGCTTCTTGATCAGGATGCCCTGGGTCAGCGGGTAGTGCTTGACCAGATCGCGGACCTCCAGGATCGGCTCGCGTCCGGCGGCCGGGAACCCGGCCCGCTCCTCGGCGAGCAGGGCGTGGGCCGTCCCACCCCCTTCGCGTGCTTCCTCGCGCCCCGAGTGGTCAGCGTGCATCGAGCGTCTCCTTCCAGAAGTAGCAGGCGCTCTCACGGTGCTCGGCCACCTCGAACAGCGGCGGGACCTCGCCTCGGCAGACCTCCTGGGCCATCGGGCAGCGCGGGTTGAAGGCACAGCCCGGCGGGATGTGCAGCAGGTTGGGCGGCAGGCCCTTGATCGCGTACAGTTCCTGGCCCTTCTGGTCCAGGCGCGGGATCGACCGGAGCAGGCCCTTGGTGTACGGGTGGGCGGGGGCCCGGTAGATGTCGTGGACGGGGGCGGCCTCGACGATCCGGCCCGCGTACATCACGGCGATCTTGTCGGCGACGTCCGCGACCACGCCCAGGTCGTGGGTGATGAGGATCAGGCCCATGTTCAGCTCGCGCTGGAGCTCGGCCAGCAGGTCCATCACCTGGGCCTGGACGGTCACGTCGAGGGCGGTGGTGGGCTCGTCCGCGATGATCAGCGACGGTTCCAGCGCCAGGGCCATGGCGATCATGATGCGCTGGCGCATTCCGCCGGAGAACTGGTGCGGATAGTTGCCCACGCGCTCCTTCGCGGCCGGGATGCGGACCCGGTCCATCAGTTCGACGGCCTTCAGCCTGGCGTCCTTGCGGGACATCCCGCGATGGACGACGAACATCTCGCCGAGCTGCTCCCCCACGCTGAGCACGGGGTTGAGGGAGGAGAGCGCGTCCTGGAAGATCATGGCCATCTCCTGGCCGCGGATCCTCCGTCGCTCGTCCTTGCGCATCTTCAGCAGATCGCGGTCCTTGAAGAGGATCTCGCCGCCGCCGATCCTCCCGGGCGGCATGTCGAGAATGCCCATGATCGCCTGTGCGGTGACCGACTTGCCGGAGCCCGACTCGCCGAGGACGGCCAGCGTCTCGCCCTCGGCCACCGAGTAGTTGACCCCGTTGACGGCCTTGGCCACCCCGTCACGGGTGTGGAACTCCACGTGCAGATCGCGCACTTCGAGCAACATGGCAGCGGGCTCCTCAGCGCAGCTTGGGGTCGAGGGCGTCGCGCACCGCGTCGCCGAGCATGATGAACGCGAGCACGGTGACCGCCAGCGCACCGGCGGGCCAGAGCAGCATGTGCGGGGCGTTGCGGATGTACTGGGACGCGGCGGAGATGTCGATGCCCCAGGAGACGGCCGGCGGTTTCAGGCCGACGCCGAGGAACGAGAGGGTCGCCTCCAGCGAGATGTACGTACCGAGCGCGATGGTCGCGACGACGATCACCGGCGCGACGGCGTTCGGGGTGATGTGGCGCAGCAGCATCCGCGTGTTGGAGGCGCCGAGCGCCCGCGCCGCCTGCACGTAGTCGTTCTGTTTGGCGGTGATCACGGAGCCCCGGGCGATGCGGGCGATCTGCGGCCAGCCCAGGAGCACGATGAAGCCGATGACCGGCCAGACGGTGGCGCTGGTGACCACGGAGAGGAAGACCAGGCCGCCGAGGACCACCGGGATGCCGAAGAAGATGTCCGTGAGGCGGGAGAGGACCGAGTCCCACCAGCCGCCGAAGAATCCGGCCAGGCCACCGAGGAGGCCGCCGAGCAGAGTGACGCCCAGGGTGGCGCAGACGCCGACGGTCACCGAGTTCCTGGCCCCGTAGACGGTCCGGGTGTAGACGTCGCAGCCCTGCCCGTCGAAGCCGAAGGGGTGACCGGGCTGGGAGCCCTGCTGGGCCTTGCCGAGATTGCAGTCGAGGGGGTCCTGGTCGGCGATCAGCGACGGCCAGATCGAGATGATCACCAGGAAGAGGATGATCAGGGCGGAGATGATGAAGACCGGATTGCGGCGCAGGTCCCGCCAGGCGTCGGACCACAGGCTGCGCGGTTTCTCGGCGGGGCCGGTGCCTTCCGGCCCGCCCGGTGTCCTTTCGAGGGTCGTGCCCTCCTCCAGGGCGAGGTCCATCACGCCTCCTGCTCCGGCCGGTGAGATCGCCTCGTCCGGTGTCTGATCAGGCATAGCGGATCCTCGGGTCGAGTACGGCGTACAGCAGGTCGACGATGAGGTTCGCCGCCAGGAAGACGAGGACGAGAATGGTGACGAAGCCGACGACGGTCTGCGAGTTCTGGCGCAAGATGCCCTGGTAGAGCTGGTAGCCGACGCCGTGGATGTTGAAGATCCGCTCCGTGACGATCGCCCCGCCCATCAGGGCGCCCACGTCCGTACCGATGAAGGTGACGACCGGGATCAGCGAGTTGCGCAGCAGATGCCGGATCACGACGCGACGCCTGGGCAGTCCCTTGGCGACGGCGGTGCGGACGTAGTCGGCGCGGGCGTTCTCGGCGATCGAGGTCCGGGTGAGGCGGGTGACGTACGCCAGGGAGACCGAGGCGAGGACGAGTCCCGGGATGAGGAGCTCGTTGAAGGGCGCCTCGGGGGAGACGGACGGTTTGATGACGCCCCACTGCACTCCGAGGAGGAGCTGGAGCAGCAGACCGGTGACGAAGGTCGGGATGGAGATGACGACCAGGGTCAGGATGAGCGCGCCGGTGTCGACGGGGCGGCCACGGCGCAGGCCGGTGACGACGCCGAGGCTGATGCCGATGACGATCTCGAAGACGATCGCGACGACGGTGAGCCGGATGGTGACGGGGAAGGCGGTGCCCATCAGCTCGGTGACCTTCTGCCCGTTGAACGCGGTGCCGAAGTCGCCGGTGAAGACATTGCCCATGTAGGTCGCGTATTGCTGCCAGACAGGCTTGTCGAGGCCGAATTCCGAGCGGAGTCGGGCGGTGGTCGCCGGGTCGCACCGGCGTTCGCCGCAGAGGCCCGCGATGGGATCGCCCATCACGTTCACCATGAGGAAGATCAGCAGTGTGGCGCCGAAGAAGACCGGGATCATCTGCAGCAGCCGCCGGATCACATAACGTCCCATGAAGGGCTCCGGGGGTCGCGGGGGTCGGAGGCTCGGGGCTGGGAAGTGACGCGTCGAGGGGATGGCGAGGCCGGGCGGGCGGCGCGTTCCCCGCGCCGGCCGCCCGGCCCCGACGGGTCACTTGACCTTGATCTGCTCGTACACCGGGACGCTGAACTGGTTCAGCGACACATTGGTGACCCGGTCCGAGTAACCGGCGCTGCCGTTCTGGTACCAGAGCGGGATGACGGGCATCTGCGCCACCAGGACCCTCTCCGCGTCCTGGAAGGTCGAGACGGCCCTGGCCTTGTCGGACTCGGCGTTGGCCTTGTTGATGAGGCCGTCGAACTGCTTGTTGCTCCACTTGCCGTCGTTGGACGAGGCGTCGGTGTAGTACACCGGCTGCAGGAAGTTCTGGATGAGCGGGTAGTCCATCTGCCAGCCGGCCCGCCAGGCGCCGGTCAGCTTCTGCTGGGAGACCTGGCTGCGGAAGTCGGCGAAGGTGCCGACGGGCCCGCCGACGCACGCATTGTTGTTGCCCATCGCCTTGTTGATGCTGTTGCAGACGGCGTCGACCCACTCCTTGTGCGAGCCGGTGTCCGCGTTGTACGAGATCTTGAGCTGGCCGCCGGGGATGCCGCCGCCCTCCTGGATCAGCTTCTTGGCGTTCGCCGCGTTGTACTCGCAGGGGGCGCCGCACAGCCCCTTCTTGAAGCCGCCTGCCGCGCCGAGGACCGGGGAGGTCCAGTCGGAGGCGGGGGTGCGGGTCTTCTGGAAGATCTGGCCGGTGATCTGCTCCCGGTTGATGGCCATCGACAGTCCCTGGCGGACCTTGATGCCGCCGGGGGTGTCCCACTTCTTGTCGTAGAAGGGGAAGGCGAGGGTCTGGATGATGCCTGCCGGGGTGTTGATGTACCGGTCGCCGAGGTCCGCCTTGACGTTCTTCAGCTGCGAGGCGGGCACATCGTCGACGAGGTCGAGGTTGCCGGCGGTCAGGTCGGTGTAGGCGGTGTTGTTGTCGGTGTAGACCTTGAGATCGATGCCACCGTTCTGCGCCTTGTCGGCCCCGGGGTACTTGTCCCACTTGCGCAGGCTCATCGACGAGCCCTTGGTGTACGTGTCGATGGTGTACGGGCCGTTGCCGATCGGCTTGGACAGCCAGGCGGCGTGGTCGGTGAAGAAGGCCTTGGGCAGCGGGGCGAAGGCCGGGTAGCCGAGGGTGTCGGGCCAGAGGGAGAACTTCTGCGACAGCTTGACCGTGAAGGTCCTGTCGTCGACGAGCTTGAGGCCGGAGAGCGTGTTCGCCCTGGAACTGCCGCTGTCGGGATGGACCTTGTCGTATCCGTCGATGTATCCGAAGAAGTAGGCGTTCTTCTGATTGTTCTTCAGCAGCGCCCCGTAGTTCCAGGCGTCCACGAAGGACTTCGCGGTGACCTTCTCGCCGTTGCTGAAGGTCCAGCCGTCCTTCACGGTGATCGTGAAGTTCTGGTTGTCCTTGGACTCGATCCTCTCGGCGAGCATGTTGATGGCCGCGCCGGTCTTCGGGTCGTACCTCTTGAGTCCCCGGAAGACCATGTCGAGGACCTTGCCGCCCTGCACCTCGTTGGTGTTCGCGGGTTCCAGCGGGTTCTGCGGGTCACCCCAGGAGGAACTCACGATTCCGTTGACCCCACCGCCGCCACCGCCGCCCCCTCCGCCACAGGCCGTCGCCGTCAGGGCGACGGCGACCGCGCATGCGGCCCACTTGGCCTGTGTGGCTCCGCGCATGGAGTGCCTCCTCTTGGTGCTCCGTCTCACTTGGAGTCAAATATCACCGCATAAAGCGCATTGCGCATATTTTCTCCACCCATTCGGGCGCGAGGGAAGCGGTCCGAGTGGCGCGCGGGGCCCGGATCCCGCACGGATCGACTCCACCACCGCACGGCGACACCCGACCGAACACCGCCCCGACGGACATCGGAGCGATAACAGCCCCGCATCGAATGCGCATCGACGACGCACCCACCTGACCGGATGTACGAATTCCGAGACACTGCCGCCCGGATATCGAACTCATTGCCGGACTTGACCCATTTGGCGGCGAACACACCTTCGAAAATGACTAAACGGAGGCAAGGATACGCCCATGTCAAAGTAATGGATTAGTCAAATCTCCAAAGAGCGGCTCAAGGGCGACAGACATTCATTGACCCTGCATGAATTGCGTTGAAAAAGTCCGGGTAGCCCGTAGGTGTGCCCTGCGGAGTCCTTCGACCCTCCGGGCCAGGAGCACCATGACGATTCCAACACCGCACGCAGCCACTCCCCTTGAGGTGGAGGACGCGAAGCCGCAGCAGGTACCGGACCCTTCGGCGCTCAAGGGCGGTGACGGCCGTTCACCGGGCAAGCTGGCCTGGCGACGCTTCAAACGCGACCGTGCCGGCGTGATCTCGGCCTATGTGGTCATTTTCTTCTTCCTGGTGGCCATCTGCGCGCCGCTGATAGCCAAGGTGTACGGCAAGGATCCGTACACGACGTACGGCCAGGACCAGGAGGGACTGCTCAACGACTTCGGTTTTCCGATGAAGGCCAACGGCGGCATCAGCGGCGACTTCTGGTTCGGCATCGAACCGCAGCTCGGCCGCGACCTCTTCACCCTGCTCGTCTACGGCATCCGCAACTCGCTGTTCATCGCCGGTGTGACGACGCTTCTGGTGACCGTCCTGGGCATCGTCATCGGCGTCACCGCCGGATACCTGGGCGGGAAGACCGACTACTTCATCGGCCGGGTCATCGACATCCTGCTGGCGTTCCCCTCCACGCTCTTCTTCATCGCGTTCTGGCCGGTCCTCATCAACATCCTGGTCTCGCCCGAGGAAGCCACTCCGATCTGGCTGACCGTCACCAGCCTCATCCTGGTGATGACCGCCTTCGGCTGGGCGTCCATCGCGCGCCTGCTGCGCGGCGAGGTACTCGCCCTGCGCGAGCGGGAGTTCGTCGAGGCGGCGAAGGTGACCGGCGCTTCCCCGGCGCGGATCATCTTCAAGGAACTGCTGCCCAATCTGTGGACGCCGATCCTCATCCAGGCGACTCTCGCCCTCCCCATGTTCGTGACCGCGGAGGCCGGTCTCGCCTTCCTCGGTGTCGGACTGACGGCGAAGACGCCCGACTGGGGCGTACTGCTCCAACGCGGCGCCGACGTCTACCAGGACGACATCACCTTCATGCTCTTCCCGGGGGTGACGATGGTGGTCTTCGTCCTCGCCTTCAACCTCCTCGGGGACTCGGTCCGCGACGCTCTCGACCCGAAGACCAAGCGCTGACAGTTCCGCCCCGGCCCGGAGCGACGGGGCTCCGCCGGATCATTCGTCCCTCTTCATCGACCAGGGCAGGTTGCCATGTCTCTCTCCCGCAGAAACTTCGTCATAGCCACATCCGTCGCGGCGGGCGGCTCCTTCGTTCTCTCCGCGTGCAGCAGTGGCAACGCGGGCGGAGGCGGCGGCAAGGACACGCCGCACGCGGGCGCCACCGAGTACACCGGTGCCACCGTCAAGATCGGCACCAAGGAGGACTCGACCGGGCCCGCGCCGGAGGTCCCCGGCGCCAAGAAGGGCGGGACGATCTACGGCGTCTCCGAGGACGACTTCTCCCACCTCGACCCGCAGCGCATCTACTTCGCGTTCAACTCCAGCGGGGCGCTCATGTTCGCCCGTGGCCTCACCGGCTACAAGATCGACATGAAGGGTGCGATGACCCTGGTCGGCGACCTCGCCACCGACGTCGGCACCGCGTCCGCCGACAACAAGACCTGGACCTTCACGCTGAAGGACGGGCTCAAGTGGGAGGACGGCAGCGAGCTGACCGTCGACGACGTCCGTCACGGCATCGAGCGCTCCTGGGCGCCGTTCATCACCGAGGGCGCCGCATACGTCCAGCAGGCGCTCACCGGCAAGGGTGACTGGCGCAAGGGCTACGAGGGCCCGTACGGCGGCAAGCACCTGGACTCGATCGTCACCGACAAGGCGAAGAAGACGATCACCTTCAAGCTGGCGGAGGCCCGCCCGGACTTCAACTTCACGCTGGCCATGAGCTCCTACGCGGCCACGCCGGTGAAGCTGGACACCAAGGAGAAGTACGACAAGCAGCCCGTCTCCTGCGGCCCGTACATCGTCAAGCACCGCTCCATCGACAAGTCGATGACGCTGACGCGCAACAAGCACTGGGACCCGGCCACCGACCCGATCCGCAACGCCTACCCGGACAGCTTCGAGTTCGAGTTCGGCCCCACCTCGCTGGAGTCCGCGGACCGCTTCATCGCGGACCAGGGCAAGGACCAGCAGATGGTCTCCATCTACAAGTCCGTGCCGGCCGAGCGCATGCAGAAGGTGCTCACCGACCCGGAGCTGAAGAAGCGCACCTTCAACGGCCTGCTCACCGGCACGTACTACTACGCCATCAACTGCAGGCGCGTCACGGACCTCGAGGTGCGCAAGGCGCTCAACACCGCCTGGCCGCTCGAGCAGATCCGCAAGATCTACGGCGGCCCCTCCGCGGGCGACTACGCGACCACCATCCTCAGCCCCGACATCCTCGGCCGCGAGGAGTTCGACCTCTACGGCAAGCTGAAGACGCCCCAGGGCGACGCGGAGGCGGCCAAGGCGATCCTCAAGAAGGCCGGGAAGCTCGGTCAGAAGGTCGTCTACAGCTACCCGCAGAGCCCGACCTACGACAAGACGGCCGTCGTCATCGAGAACGCGCTGAAGAAGGCCGGCTTCACGCCGGTCATCAAGCCCGTCGACTCGACGTCGTACTACGACCAGATCCAGCAGGTCGACAACAGCTTCGACGTCATGTGGTTCGGCTGGTCCCCGGACTGGCCCACCGCCTACACGATGATCCAGCCGCTCTTCGACAGCGCCTCGGTCGGCAACGGCCAGAACAACGTCTCCCAGGTGAAGGTCGACTGGATCGACGCCGCCATCAAGGAGAACGTCGTCATCGGCGACCAGAAGAAGGCCGGCGCGGCCTGGGCGGCGCTGGACAAGCGGATCATGGACGAGGTCGCCCCGATCATCCCGGAGACCTTCCAGCGGCGCTTCTACCTGTTCGGCTCCAAGGTCGGCGGCGCCATGATGGACCCGCAGTTCTCCGCGACGCTGCTCTACAAGACGTACGTCAAGGCCTGACGAACGGCCCCCGCGGGGAGCGGGCGGCTCTCCACCAAAGGGCCGCCCGCTCCCCTCCTCCCTCTCGGCATCCGTCAGGAAAACCCACTGCCATGCTGCGCTTTCTTCTCCGCCGTATCGTCGGCGCCGCGGTCATCCTGCTGATCATCAGCGCCCTGGTCTTCGTCCTCTTCTACACCGCCCCGCGCGACCCCGCCCGGGTAGCCTGCGGCAAGGTCTGCACCCCCGAGACACTCGCGCTGGTACGGCACAACCTGGGGATAGCCGACCCGATTCCGGTGCAGTACTGGCATTGGCTGCAGGGCATCTTCGTCGGCCGCGAGTACCAGTCGTACGGGCACTGCCCCGCTCCCTGCCTGGGGTACTCGTTCATCAACCGCGAGCCGGTCTTCGGCACCATCGTCGACCGCTTCCCGACCACCCTCTCGCTCTCCGTCGGCAGCGCCGTCGTCTTCGTCATCTTCGGCGTCGGCACCGGCATGCTCGCCGCGGTCAAGCAGGGCAAGACGCTCGACAAGGTCGCGTCCTCCGCGTCGCTCGTCGCCTCCTCGCTGCAGATCTACATCGTCGGCGTGGTCGCCATGTACTTCCTCACCGACCAGCTGCACCTGCTGGACCGGCCGAGCTACACCCCGCTCAGCGAGAATCCGGGCGCCTGGTTCTCCGGACTCCTGCTGCCCTGGCTGGTCCTCTCGGTCATCTTCACGGCCAACTACACGCGTATGGCCCGGTCCCAGCTGGTGGAGTCGCTGAGCGAGGACTACGTGCGGACGGCGCGGGCCAAGGGCCTGTCCCGACGGACCGTCTTCTTCAGATTCGCCTGGCGCGGGGCCATGGGCCCGATCGTCACCATCTTCGGCCTCGACCTCGGCGTCCTCCTCGGCGGCGCCATCATCACCGAGAAGACCTTCAGCCTCCAGGGCATCGGGGCGCTCTCGGTCAAGGCCGTCTCCACCAACGACCTGCCGACGCTCCTCGGCGTGATGATGGTGGCCGCCGTCGCGATCGTGCTCCTCAACATCGTCGTCGATGCCGTCTACGCCCTCATCGACCCACGCGTCCGCCTCGCCTAGGGAGAGATCCAGTGAGCACCCCCTTCCTCTCCGTACGCGATCTGCGCGTGCACTTCTCCACCGAAGACGGCATGGTCAAGGCCGTCGACGGACTGTCCTTCGACGTCGAGAGGGGCAAGACGCTCGGCATCGTCGGCGAGTCCGGCTCCGGCAAGTCCGTCACCAATCTGACGATCCTCGGCCTGCACCACCCCGACCACACCGAGATCGAGGGCGAGATCCTGCTCGACGGCCAGGACCTGCTGGCCGCCTCGGAGCGGGAGCTGGAGCGGCTGCGCGGCAACAAGATGGCGATGATCTTCCAGGACGCGCTGGCCTCGCTCTCGCCGTACCACACCGTCGGCAAGCAGATCGGTGAGACGTTCCGCAAGCACACCGGCGCCTCCAAGCGGGACGCCAGGGCACGGGCCGTCGAGATGCTCACCAAGGTGGGCATCCCGCAGCCCGATCTGCGGGTGGACGACTATCCGCACCAGTTCTCCGGGGGCATGCGCCAGCGCGCGATGATCGCCATGGCACTGGTCTGCAACCCGGCGCTGCTGATCGCGGACGAGCCGACGACCGCGCTGGACGTCACCGTGCAGGCCCAGATCATGGACCTGCTCAAGGACCTCCAGCAGGAGACCGGCACCTCGATCATCTTCATCACCCACGACCTCGGGGTCATCGCCGACATCGCGGACGACGTGCTGGTGATGTACGGCGGGCGCTGTGTCGAGCGCGGCACCAAGAGGGAGGTGCTGCGGGCGCCCCAGCACCCGTACACCTGGGGCCTGCTGGGATCCATGCCGAGCCTCGAAGGCCCGGTCGACGTACCGCTGTCGCCGATCCCCGGCTCGCCTCCGAGCCTCCTCAACCCGCCGTCCGGCTGCCGCTTCCACCCGCGGTGCTCCTTCACGGAGCAGGTCGGCGGCAGGCGCTGTGCCACCGACCAGCCGCCGCTGGAGCTGGTGGCCGGGCGCGGGGCCGCCTGCCACCTCACCGCGCAGCAGCGCACCGAGTTCTTCGCCGACTTCGCCGGTACCCGGACCAACTGACGTACAAGAGACGGGACTTCCCTACGATGAGCAGCACAGATCCCCTCCTGGACGTCTCCGGACTCACCAAGCACTTCCCGATCAAGGGCGGCTTCCCGATCCGGCGGACGGTCGGCGCGGTGCAGGCCGTCGACGGGCTGGACTTCACCGTGCACGAGGGCGAGAGCCTGGGCCTGGTCGGCGAATCCGGCTGCGGCAAGTCGACGACCGGCCGGCTGATCACCCGGCTCCTGGAGCCGACGGCCGGCCGGATCTCCTACCGCGGGCGGGACATCACCCACGCCTCGCGCAAGCAGCTGGCCCCGGTCCGCTCGGAGATCCAGATGATCTTCCAGGACCCGTACGCCTCGCTGAACCCGCGGCAGACCGTCGGCAAGATCATCACCGCGCCGATGGAGATCAACGGCATCGACCCGGCGGGCGGCCGGGAGGCGCGGGTGCGGGAGCTGCTGGAGACCGTCGGCCTCAACCCGGAGCACTACAACCGCTTCCCGCACGAGTTCTCCGGCGGTCAGCGCCAGCGCATCGGCGTGGCCCGCGCCCTCGCCCTGGAGCCCAAGCTGATCGTGGCCGACGAACCGGTCTCGGCGCTGGACGTCTCGATCCAGGCCCAGGTGGTGAACCTGCTCCAGCAGCTGCAGAAGGAACTGGGCATCGCGTTCCTGTTCATCGCCCACGACCTGGCCGTCGTGCGCCACTTCTCGCAGCGCGTGGCGGTCATGTACCTCGGCAGGATCGTGGAGATCGCCGATCGCGAGGACCTGTACGGCAACCCGCGTCACCCGTACACCAGGGCGCTGCTCTCCGCCGTGCCCGAGGCGGCCGCCGACGAGGCACCGGCCCGTGAGCGCATCCGCCTGGTCGGCGACGTGCCCTCCCCGGTCAACCCGCCGTCCGGCTGCCGCTTCCGTACCCGTTGCTGGAAGGCGACGGACAAGTGCGCGAGCGAGACGCCGCCGCTGGTACGGGTGGAGGGCAGCCGGGAAGGCCATCTGACGGCCTGCCACTACCCCGAGGACTCCCAGGCCGTGCCGAGTGTCCCGAAGGCCCGTGAGGCCTCGCAGGGGCCGGATGCCGACAAGACCGCCGACGACCCCGGAGCCGGGGCCTGACAGCCCCCTGGCTCCGGCCCCGGGGCGCCGTCGCCGACACGGACCCGACCGGTCCGCGGACCGCGGGGCTCCCCCGGCCCGAGGAACCGAGCACGTGAGCCCCTCGACCCGAGCCACCCGCGAGCCCGGTTCCCGGACATACGGGAAGGGCGCCCGGAACCGACCGGTTCCGGGCGCCCCCGCGTCCGGGTACGAACGGCCCGCCGGGCACGACGGTACGCACGGCCGCCGGGCACGACTCAGGGCCCGGCACCTTGGCAGGTTCCGGGCCCTGAGTGTCACACGCTCCGTACCACGGAGCCGCGCGTACTACGAAGCCGCGCCGACGACGTCCTTCTCCTCGGCGAAGTGGCATGCCGACTCGTGCGCGGCCGGCGTGTCCGAGCCCTTGAAGCGCTCGGGGATCGCCAGCAGCGGCACCTCCGTGGCGCACTTGTCCTGGGCCTTCCAGCAGCGCGTACGGAAACGGCAGCCCGACGGCGGGTTCGCCGGCGACGGGACGTCACCGGTGAGGATGATCCGCTCGCCGCGCTCACGCGCCTCCGGGTCGGGGACCGGGACCGCCGACAGCAGCGCCTGGGTGTAGGGGTGCGTCGGGTGGTCGTAGATCTCCTCGTCCGTGCCGATCTCGGCCATCTTGCCGAGGTACATCACGCCGACCCGGTCGGAGATGTGCCGGACGATCGACAGGTCGTGCGCGATGAAGACGTAGGAGAGGTTGAACTCGTCCTGGAGCTTCTCCATCAGGTTGATGACCTGCGCCTGCACCGACACGTCGAGCGCGGAGACCGGCTCGTCGCAGATGATGATCTCCGGGTTGAGCGCGAGGCCTCGGGCGATGCCGATGCGCTGGCGCTGACCGCCGGAGAACTGGTGCGGATAGCGGTTGATGTACTCCGGGTTGAGACCCACGACGTCCAGCAGGTCCTGGACCTTGCGCCGCCGGTCCCCCTTCGGGGCCACCTCCGGATGGATCTCGTACGGCTCGCCGATGATGTCGCCGACCGTCATACGCGGGTTCAGCGACGTGTACGGGTCCTGGAACACCATCTGGATGTTGCGGCGCACGGCCTTCAGCGCGCGTCCCGACAGCCGGGTGATGTCCTGGCCCTTGTAGAAGACCTCGCCGGCCGTGGCCGTCTCCAGCGTCATCAGCAGCCGCGCGACCGTGGACTTGCCACAGCCCGACTCGCCGACGATGCCGAGCGTCTCGCCCTGGTAGAGGTCGAAGGAGACCCCGTCCACGGCCTTGACGGCGCCGATCTGGCGCTTGAAGAGGATGCCCTGGCTCAGCGGGAAGTGCTTGACCAGATTGCGCACCTGGAGGATCGGCTCACCGCGTTCCACCGGGGCCTCGATCGCCGCGACCGCCGCCGTCTCGTCGGCGGCCTCGACCTCCACGACGTCGGTGACGTTCGGGGTGCTGTCCAACGATCCGTCCGTCTTGTCCAGCTCAGCCATGGATCGTCTCCTTCCAGAAGTGGCAGGCGCTGCCGCGGCCGGGCAGTTCGCTGCCGTCCTGCTCGGAGACCGGCACCAGGGCCGGAATCTCCGTGCGGCAGATGTCCTCCGCCTTCGGGCACCTGGGGTTGAAGGCGCAGCCGGACGGAATCTTGAGCAGGTTGGGCGGCAGCCCCTTGATCGCGTAGAGCTCGTGGCCCTTCTGATCGAGGCGCGGGATCGAGTCGAGCAGACCCCGGGTGTACGGGTGCGCGGGCCGCTTGTAGAGCTCGTGCACCGGTGCCGTCTCGACGATCCGGCCCGCGTACATGACCGCGATCTTGTCCGCTACGTCGGCGACGACGCCGAGGTCGTGGGTGATCAGGATCAGACCCATGTTGAACTCGGTCTGCAGCTCCTTGAGCAGGTCCATGACCTGGGCCTGGACCGTCACGTCGAGCGCGGTGGTCGGCTCGTCCGCGATGATCAGGTCCGGCTCCAGCGCCAGCGCCATGGCGATCATGATGCGCTGGCGCATACCGCCGGAGAACTGGTGCGGATAGTCGTCGACCCGCTCCTTGGCGGCGGGGATCTTGACCCGCTCCATCAGCTCGATGGCCTTGAGCTTCGCCTGCTTCTTGGAGAGTCCCTGGTGGACACGGAACATCTCGCCGAGCTGGTAGCCGACCGAGAGCACGGGGTTGAGCGAGGAGAGCGCGTCCTGGAAGATCATCGCGATCTTCTGGCCACGGATCTTCCGCCGCTCCTCGTAGCCCATCGTGAGCATGTCCTGGCCGCGGTACAGGATCTGGCCCTGCGGGATCTTGCCGGGCGGCATGTCGAGAATGCCCATGATCGCCTGAGCGGTCACGGACTTGCCGGAGCCGGACTCGCCGAGCACGGCGAGGGTCTCGCCCGAGTCGACGCTGTAGTTCACACCGTTGACGGCCTTGGCCACTCCGTCACGGGTGTGGAACTCCACGTGCAGGTCGCGCACTTCGAGGAGCGGGCTGTCGTCCGGTCCTCCGGCACGGGGCGCCGGGATGTCTGCTGTCTTGTCCATGATGGTCACGTCGTACGCCCTCCTCAGCGCAGCTTCGGGTCGAGGGCGTCGCGCACCGCGTCGCCGAGCATGATGAACGCGAAGACCGTGAGGCTGAGCATTCCTGCCGGGAACAGCAGCACATGCACGTTGTTACGGATCTCTTCGCTGCCCGACGCGATGTCGATGCCCCACGAGATGGTCGGGTCGGCGAGACCCAGGCCCAGGTAGGAGAGCGTCGCCTCGGCCGAGATGAAGCCACCGAGAGCGATGGTGGCGACCACGATGGTCGGTGCGAGGGCGTTGGGCAGAACATGGCGGAACAGCATCCGGCCGGTCCCCGCGCCGAGAGCGCGTGCCGCCGTCACGTAGTCCGCCTGCTTCGCGGTGATCACCGATGCACGCATCACACGGCAGATCGAGGTCCAGCCCAGGAAGGCGAGGGCCGCGATCACGACGTACACCTTGCGCTCGGAGAAGGCGTTCAGGACGACCATCGTGCCGAGCAGGAAGGGCAGACCGAAGAAGATGTCCGTGATGCGGGAGATGATCGCGTCGAGCCAGCCGCCGAAGTAGCCGGCGAGCAGACCCAGCAGACCGCCGATGATGGTGATCGCCACGGTGACGCCGACGCCGACGAGGATCGAGGCGCGGGTTCCGTAGATCACCCGGGCGTAGATCGAGCGGCCCTGAACGTCGTAACCGAACCAGTCCGCCTGGAAGAGGTGCCCGAGCTCGGGCTTCGTCAGGTAGTGGTGCGTCAGATCGCCGGCCCGCGGGTCGGCGCCGGTGAACAGCCCGGGGAAGATCGCGATCACCAGCAGCAGGGTCAGCAGGCTCGCCGATACCCAGAACATGGGGCGGTGGCGCAGGTCGAACCAGGCGTCACCCCACAGGCCGCGAGGCTTGCCGGTGGATTCCCTGACGGGACTCTCCGCGTCCGCCGCCGCAGGCGCGACCGCGTCCACTCCGGCGTCGTTGATGCTCTGGTCCTTGGTCACGTCAGGCATACCGGATCCTCGGGTCCAGGACCGCGTACAGCAGGTCGACAATCAGGTTGATCACGAGAATGATCAGAACGAATACGGTGACGACACCGACGATGGTGGAACCTTCACGCTGCTGGAGCGCCCGGTAGAGAAGGTTGCCGACACCCTGGACATTGAAGATGCCCTCGGTGACGACCGCGCCGCCGATGAACCCGCCGACGTCCGTACCGAGGAACGTGACCACCGGGATGAGCGAGTTGCGCAGCAGGTGCACCCCGACGATGCGACGCCGCGGCAGCCCCTTCGCGAGCGCCGTGCGCATGTAGTCCGCGCGCAGGTTCTCGGCGAAGGTCGTACGCGTCAGTCGGGCGACGTATGCCATGGAGAGCATGGCCAGGACGAAGCCCGGCAGGAACAACTGCGTGATGTCCATCGAGTCTTCGACGTTTGGCGCGACCCAGTGCAGTGTGTCCGCGAAGACGAACCGGGCCACATAGCCGAGGATGAACACGGGGATCGAGATGACGACCAGGGTGAAGATCAGCACACCGGTGTCCGGTGCCTTGCCCGCCTTCAGTCCGGCCCACGCGCCGAGGGTGAGACCCACGATCATCTCGATGACCATCGCGACGATCGTGAGACGGATCGTGACGGGGAAGGCCCTCGTCATCTCGTCCCAGACCGGACGGCCGCCGAAGGTCTCGCCGAAGTCCAGCTGGAACAGGTCCTTCATGTAGTTGATGTACTGCATGGGAATGGACTGGTCCAGTCCGAACTTGTGACGCAGCTCCGCGACCTGTGCGGGGTCCGCGGCCTTGTCACCCCACATCGCCCGGATGGGATCACCGGGAAGGATGTGGACCATAAGGAAAATCAACAGAGTAGTCCCGATGAAAACCGGGATCATCTGGAGCAGTCGCCTAGCGACGTAACGCCCCATCATGCCTCCATGCCGTGAGGGGTCGGCGATGGCCTACACATGGTCTCCACCGCGGGGTTGTGGGGGGAGGTTGCCGGGCCAACGCCCGCGAGCCGGTGCCGCCATCCGTTCCGGAGGGCGGCACCGGCCGGCAGGTCCCGAAACTTACTTCTTCGACTTCACCTGAACGTCGGTGAAGATGGGGTCGCCGTCCTGACCGTAAACGATCTTGCCGAACACGTTCTTCGACTGGCCGGAGTTGACCTTGTAGAACCACAGCGGGATCGCCGGCATGTCCTTCGCCAGGAGCTGCTCGGCCTCCTGGTACATCTTCACGGTCTCGTCAAGGGTCTTCGCCTTGTCGGCCTTGGAGGTGAGCTCGTCGAAGGCCTTGTTCGAGTAGCCACTGGTGTTACCGGCGGCCGTCGTGCCGTACAGGTCACGCATGAAGTTCGAGTTGACCGGGTAGTCGAGCACCCAGCCACCGCGGTACATGGACTTGACCTTCTTGCCGTCACGGGCGTTCAGGTCGGTCGCGAAGTCCGGCTTGGAGTCGCCGACGCACTCGACACCGGTGGCCTGGCGGATGCTGTTGCAGACCGCGTCGACCCACGCCTTGTGCGGCTGGTCCGCGTTGTACTGGATCGAGATCTTGTTGCCCGGGACGCCGCCACCCTCGGTGATGAGGGCCTTGGCCTTGGCCGGGTCGTACTTCACGATGTCGCCGAGGGCGCCGGGCTTGTAGCCGAGCACACCGCGGGCGACGTACGAGTCGGCCGGGGAACGGGTGCCGTTGAGGACGGTCTTCGTGATCGTGTCACGGTCGATCGCCATCGACAGGCCCTGGATGACCTTGGGGTTGATGTTCTTGAACTGCTTGGTGTAGAACGCCGGGACGATCGACTGGACCGCGGAGTACTCCTGGTCGATCGCACGGTCGCCGAGGTCCTGCTTGTAGTTCTTCAGCGCGGTCACGGGGACCTGCTCGATCCAGTCGAGCTGGTCCGAGCGCAGGGCCGAATAGGCGGCCTCGGCGGTGGTGTAGTTCTTGAAGTCGATGCCACCGTTCTTGGCCTTGTTCGGGCCCTGGTAACCGTCGAACTTCCGAACCTTGATCATCTTGTTGTGGTCCCACGAGACGAACTTGTAGGGACCGTTGCCGATCGGGTGCTGACCGGCGGCCTTCGGGTCCTTGAAGAAGGACTCGGGCAGCGGCGCCCAGACGTCGTAGCCCAGCTTGTACGCGAAGTACGAGACCGGACCGCTCAGGGAAATCGTGAAGGTGTTGTCGTCAACGACCTTCAGGCCTTCCATCTGGGTCTTCTTCGGGTCACCCTTGTCCGGGTGGACATCCGCGTAGCCCTTGATGTCCTGGAACCAGCTGGAGTTGGTCTGGTTGTTCTTGACGTTGGCGGACCAGTTCCAGGAGTCCACGTAGGACTTGGCGGTGACCGTGGTGCCGTCGTGGAACTTCCAGCCCGGCTTGAGCTTGACGGTCCACACGGACGAGTCGGCGTTGGGCGTCACGGACTCGGCGTTGATGTACGTGAGCTTGCCGGTGCCGGGCTCGTAGCTGACGAGGCCGGCGAAGATGGCGCCGAGGACACGGCTGCCCTGGCTCTCCTTGGCGTTCGCCGGCTGCAGCGGGTTCTGCGGCTCGCTGAGCTGGGCGGTCAGGATCCCGTTCGGGTCCGCCTTGCCCGAGTTCATGCTGCTGTCGCTGCCCTTGTCGCTACCACCACAGGCGGTCGCGGCCAGGGCGATGACGGCCGCTCCCGCGACCCACTTGGCGCTCTTGGCACCACGCATGGGTTTCCTCCTCATGAGTCCACTTTTGACTACAAGAAGGGCACTGGTAGTGATACACCGACACCCCTGACGGTGATCGTTTCAGTGCCCTGAGTGTGCTCGTGAGTCGGCACTCCCCACAGTGCGTGACCCATTGACCCGAGCTCAATGGAGCCAACTATTGAGTACGAGCGGGCCATAAACCACACTTAAAGGGTCTCGGTTTGACAACATCAGCAGGGCGCCGCTGCCCGAAATCCGGACAAAGCGATCCCAGACAGACACGCCCGAAACGGACCGTTAACACATGTTCCGGAGAGCGACGCTCGATAACCGGACACCTCGGGCAGGAAAACGAGTTGACGAAAAGACCGGGCCCCCACAGTGTCTGCGGGGGCCCGGCTCTCATGTCAATGGCTCGAACGGCTCTTGCCGAGGAGCCGTCGACCTGTGCGGCGTCAGCGCTTGGCGCGGGACGCGGCGCGACCGCGCTCCTTCTGGTCCAGGACGACCTTGCGGATGCGGACCGTCTCCGGAGTCACCTCGATGCACTCGTCCTCGCGGCAGAACTCCAGGGACTGCTCCAGGGAGAGCTTGCGGGCCGGGACCACGTTCTCCGTGGTGTCCGCGGAAGCCGCACGCATGTTAGTGAGCTTCTTCTCCTTGGTGATGTTCACGTCCATGTCGTCGGCGCGGGAGTTCTCGCCGATGATCATGCCCTCGTAGACCTCGGTGCCGGCCTCGGTGAAGATGACGCCGCGCTCCTGGAGGTTGACCATCGCGAACGGCGTCACGGAGCCCGCGCGGTCGGCGACCAGGGAGCCGTTGTGACGGGTGCGCAGCTCGCCGAACCACGGCTCGTGGCCCTCGAAGATGGAGTGCGCGATGCCCGTGCCGCGGGTCTGCGTCAGGAACTCCGTACGGAAGCCGATGAGGCCGCGGGACGGAACGATCCACTCCATGCGGACCCAGCCCGAACCGTGGTTCGTCATCGTCTCCATACGGCCCTTGCGGGTCGCCATCAGCTGGGTGATCGCACCGAGGTGCTCCTCGGGGGAGTCGATCGTCATGCGCTCGATCGGCTCGTGCGTCTTGCCGTCGACCTGCTTGGTGACGACCTCCGGCTTGCCGACCGTGAGCTCGAAGCCCTCGCGGCGCATCTGCTCGACGAGGATGGCCAGCGCGAGCTCACCGCGGCCCTGGACCTCCCAGGCGTCCGGACGCTCGGTGTCCAGGACGCGGAGCGAGACGTTACCGATCAGCTCGCGGTCGAGGCGGTCCTTCACCTGGCGGGCGGTGACCTTGTGGCCCTTGCCGCCCTTGCCGACGAGCGGCGAGGTGTTCGTGCCGATGGTCATCGAGATGGCCGGCTCGTCGACCGTGATCAGCGGCAGCGCGACCGGGTTCTCGGGGTCGGCCAGGGTCTCGCCGATCATGATGTCCGGGATGCCCGCGATGGCGCAGATGTCGCCGGGGCCCGCCACCTCGGCCGGCTTGCGGGTGAGCGCCTCGGTCATCAGCAGCTCGGTGATGCGGACGTTGGACATCGTGCCGTCGCGCTTGATCCAGGTGACGGTCTGGCCCTTGCGCAGCTCGCCCTGCTCGACGCGGCAGAGCGCGATACGGCCGAGGAAGTTGTCGGCGTCCAGGTTGGTGACGTGCGCCTGCAGCGGGGCCTCGTCGTCGTACTCCGGGGCCGGGACGTGCGACAGGATCGTGGAGAAGAACGGCTCCAGGTTGTCGCTGTCCTGCGGGACGGTGCCGTCCTCGGGCTTGGTCAGCGAGGCCACGCCGTCACGGGCGCAGGCGTAGACGATCGGGAACTCGATCTGGTCCTCGTCCGCGTCCAGGTCCAGGAACAGGTCGTACGTCTCGTCGACGACCTCGGCGATCCGGGAGTCGGGGCGGTCCGTCTTGTTGATGCAGAGGATGACCGGCATCTTCGCGGCGAGCGCCTTGCGCAGCACGAAACGGGTCTGCGGAAGCGGGCCCTCGGAGGCGTCGACGAGCAGCACGACCGCGTCCACCATCGACAGACCGCGCTCGACCTCGCCGCCGAAGTCGGCGTGGCCGGGGGTGTCGATGATGTTGATCGTGATCGGGTCCCCGCCGTCCTTGGGGTGATACTTCACCGCCGTGTTCTTGGCGAGGATCGTGATGCCCTTCTCACGCTCCAGGTCGTTCGAGTCCATCATGCGTTCGTCGAGGTTCTCGGCGGCGTGCGCGGCGAAGGCGCCGGCCTGCCTGAGCATGGCGTCGACCAGGGTGGTCTTGCCGTGGTCGACGTGGGCGACGATGGCTACGTTACGGATGTCGTGGCGCGTGGGCATGGGTGGCTAGCGCTTCTCTCGGGTCGTGGGATCAGGCGTCTCAGTCGGTCTCGGGTCCTCGTACGCCCGCCGGGCGGACGCGCCACGGCTACCCACCATGGTACGGGGCTGGCGCCGTGGCGGCTTCCCGGGCGATTCCTACCGGCCGCAGGACAGGCGCACGGCCTCGCGGGCTGCGGCGGACGCGTGCTTGCGGAGCGGCTCCTCACAGCGGAGGACCCCGCCGACCGGGGCGGTGGCGGTCACCACATGCCCGAAGGTCGGCTCGTGCTGCTCGCCGTGCCCGCAGGAGTAACGGAAATCGGTCTCGATCAGCTGGAATGCGCTGTACGAGACGTAGTGGCCGGCGGGACCGCTGAACTCACCGGCACCGGTGTCGAGGGGCGGGTACTCCCCCGGCTCGTCCAGCCCCGCCGCATCCGGGTTCCGCTCGTCCGCCAGGCCGATGTGAACGGCGAGCGCACCCAGTACGGCGTCCGAGCCCAGCGCGGGTCCCTCGGTATCCAGGGACGCCATGTCCGTCCGCAGGCGGAGCATGGGCCGGTCGGCCCTGACGGTCTGTGCGGCGGCGACGCGCTGGGCCTCCGTGACCCCGTTGAGCACCGAGAGGCGCTGAGTGTTGAACCAGGTGTAGGTGCCGCCCCGGCAAGCCCGTGCATCCGATACGGGGACGCTGTCCACGCCGGTCCGCCCGGCTGTCGTCGAACCGGCCGACCGAGGCTTCTCCCGGTCGGTCGCGTCGCTCGATGCCGATGTGCAGCCGCTCACACCGGCGAGGAGTCCCGCGACGAGCAACGCGGTCATGGTGGCGACAGTCCGTGTCCGCTTCATGTTTCCGTCCCCGTGGTCATGGCTTGCGGTGAATTTCACCGGTGGTCATGGACACGGTCCCCCGGGCGGTCGGCCCGGACGCCGGATTTGAGCAACTTCAGAGGTGGGGCTCCGAAGCGGCGACTCCGATCCCCCGCCCCGGAGCCGGGGCTCCGGGGCGGGGGATCGGAGGTGGGGGGAGTGAGCGGCCACCCGGGTCAGCGGGTCGGCACGACCTTGCCCGCCGGGGAGCCCGGCGGGCAAGGGACTTGAGCCAGTTCTGAGCTTCCGATTCGTTTCTGACCTGCTACTTCTTCTTGCCCGCCGGGGCTCCGGCGGCCTGCGGCTTCTTGAACCCGATGTCCTGGTAGTGGGGTGCCCCGAATCCGAAGGCGCCGACGTTCGCCAGCTTTCTGTTCGTCGCGACGAGCTGCGGACGCTGATAGAGAGGAATCGATCCTGCCGCGGCCCAGATCCGGGCGTCCGCCTGCTTCATCAGGTCCTGGGCGGCCCCCTCGTCGAGCTCCGACGCCGCCTGGTCGAAGAGCTGGTCGATGTGGTCCGTACCGACGCGGGTGTAGTTCTGCTCGACCAGCAGCGAGCCGTCGGTGGCGGGCACCGGCTTGGCGAAGATCGGGCGGTCGTCGGTGGCCGGGTAGGCGGTGGCCGGCCAGGAGTACAGCGCCAGGTCGTAGTCGCCGGAGGCGATGTGGTCCTTGAAGTAGCTGTCGTCGGAGACCTTGGTGATCGACGTGCCGATGCCGATCGAGTCGAGCATCGCGGAGATCCTCTGCCCGACCGCGCGCAGCGGCTCCGATCCCGGACCCGACGGCAGGACGAAGCGCAGGGTCAGCGGCTTGCCGTCCTTGCCGAGCGGGCCGCGGCGCGCCTCGGCGGCGTGGGCGGGGGCCGCGGTGCCCGCGGGGGCGTACGCACCGGTGGCGCCGCCCGGCCGCTGGTCCTGGGCGGTGACCTCGGAGGCGGCGTCCTCGGAGGTGCCGGACCCGGCCAGATGTCCGGCCTGGCGCAGCAGAGCGGCGCTGTGGATCGCGGCGGCGGGCGCGGGGGCGAGGACCTGGCGGGCGTTCCGCGCTCCGTCACCGGGCGTGTTGTCGTCGCCCACGATGTACAGGCCGTCGTCGGCGGCGGGCCCACGCCTGTGGGCGGCGTTGCCGGCCTTGCCGTCGTCGCCCCCGGTGCCGGGCTTGCCGCCGGGCGGGCCGGCCTTCTCGGGGGCGGTCGGCTTGTCGTCCTTCCCGGCGGTGGCCCCCTTGTCCTTCGTGCCCTTCTTCCCGGCCTCGCTGCCCGCCTTGGTGCCGTCCGGCTTCTTGACCGCACCCTCCCGCGTCCAGCCCGCATCGGCCAGCAGTGCCCGCGCCTCCTCGGTGTCCTGGCCGCCGAGCGCGCCGCTGCCGTCCTTGTACCCGGGCTGTCCGGCCAGCGCCAGGTGGCTGCCGAGCGGTGCGGCGGGCAGGCCGAGCGGTTTGAGCACGGTGTCGACGAGCTCCTGGCGGTTCAGGGCGCGGGCGACCGCCCGGCGCACCCGGTCGTCGGCCAGCGGCCCGGACTCGCCGTTCAGCGCGAGCTGGGTGTACGCGGGCTCCAGCGACTTGCGGACCACGTACGAGCGCAGCTTGCCCTGCTCGGCGGTGTACGCCTCGGCCGCCGCCCTGGCCTTCTCCCTGGCCGCCTGCGCCGCAGCCGCCTCCTCCGCGTTCGAGCCGTGTGCCACGGCCCAGGAGCGCAGTGCGGCGGCCGGGCCGTCCGCGGAGCCGGGGCCCTGGGCGAGCGGCTGCCCGTTCGCGCCGCCGTCGCGGCCCGCCTGCACGATCCGGTGCGCCGCGGCGGCGTCGACATCGGCGACGTCGATCTTCCCCTCGGTCAGTGCCTGGGCGCGGTCCTGCGGCTTGACGGCCCGGAAGACCAGCTTGTCGAGCTTGGCGGTCCCGCCCCACCAGCGCGGATTGCGGACCAGGGTGACCTCGCCGGTCTTCGTGTCCACGCCGCCCAGCCGGAACGGCCCGGCGGTGGCCTTGAGGGTGGTCCGTGCGCCGTCGTTGAAGGAGTTCGGGGAGCCGGTCACCTCCTTCGGGTACAGCGGGGAGAAGAGCGAGCGCCAGTCCGCGTACGGCTTGGCGAAGGTGACCCGGACCTCCAGGTCGTCGGCGCCCCGCTCGATCTTCTCGATCCGCTCGTAGCCGGCGTTGCGGGCGGTCCAGTACGCCGAGTCCTTGCCGCTCAGCGCCCGCCACTGGGCGACGAAGTCGGGCGCCCCGATGTCCCGTCCGTCGCTCCACACCGCCTGCTGGTTGAGCCGGTAGAGCACCACCTGTCTGGGCTCGCGCTCGACCACCTTCGCGGACTCCAGATAGTCCGGATTCAGCTGCGGCCTGGCCTTGGCGTCCAGGGGGAACAGCGTCGGCAGCAGGGCGCCGGTGATCCGGGTGGTGGCGCTGTCGGCGTCGGCCTGGAAGGCGTTGAGGGTGGTGGGCATGGTGTCGATCGCCCAGTTGGCCGTGCCCCCCTGGGCGACCAGGTCCCGGCCCGCGACCGCGATGTCCTGGGGGACGACGGCGCCCGTCGTGCCGCCGTCGTCGGAGCTGCAGCCCGCCAGCACGGGGAGCGTCAGCACGCCCGTCGTGAGGAGCGCGAGCGAGCGGCGCTTTCGGGCCGTCCCCCGCGGGACGCCGACGTGGGACATGGCTGATACCTCCGGGGCCGGACCGGCCCACCCGCACCGGAATGGGTCGGATTGTGCATTCTTGGTGTCATATGTAGCTGATCACACTGGTTTCGTCTGTCCACTGAAGGCGCCCCCGCGCAAGCGGCGGCGCAGACACGGCGCAGCGGCCCGTAACCTCACCCGGGCGGCGCAACGCCGCGCGAGACCCCGAAGGCCCGCACTCTTCACCACACGGGTGTGACGCCCGGCATCCTCGGGCGCATGAGCATGACCGCCCACGACCGCGGAAGTGGCAGCAAGTCGTGTCGCGGCAAGCAGAATTGACGGCCGTTCAGCAGCGTCCCGACGACCCGGTCCGCACCGTCGACCGGCTGGAGCGGAGCACCGCGCGGCCTCGCGGGACAAAGGCCGGACCGGCGCCGCTCTCGGCCGCCGAGTCCGGCGAACCCGTCGAAGTCCCCCGCCCGACCGAGAACTGGGGCAGCGCGGAGGTCTCCTACAGTAAGTGTTTGTGCTTTACGGAAGATCCGCGGAAATCAGCGCACTGGACGAGGTGATCGCGCGGGCTCGCGACGGCTTCGGCGGCGCGGTGGTGTTGCGGGGTGAGGCAGGCGCGGGCAAGACGGCCCTTCTCGACGCGGCGGCCGTGCGGGGCGGCGCGATGCGTGTGCTGCGGACCACCGGCGTCGAGGCCGAGTCCGATCTGGCGTTCGCGGCGCTGCACCAGGTGCTGTGGCCGGTGACCGGCTCGCTGGATGCGCTTCCCGTACCGCAGCGCGACGCTGTGCGCGCCGCGTTGGGGCTTGCCGTCGAGGGTGACGGCGATCGGTACTTGCTGGGCGCAGGCGTGCTGTCGTTGCTGGCCGAGGCCGCCGCTCCGGACGGTTTGCTCTGCGTGGTCGACGACTTCCAGTGGACCGACCGGGCCTCGGCCGATGCGCTGCTGTTCGCCGCCAGGCGGCTGGGGACAGAGAAGATCGCGATGCTGTTCGCCGTGCGCGGGGACGCTCCGGTCAAGGGTGTGCCCCTGACGGTGGAGGTGCGTGGCCTGTCCGGAGGCGCAGCGGCCGAGATGCTGGAGTCACGCTGGGGTGTGCCGCCCGGTGTGGTGCGGGAACTCGTCGCACTGACCGGCGCGAACCCGCTCGCCCTGGGCGAGATCGCCGCCCGCCTGACACCGGCGCAGCTCGCGGGGCGCGAACCGCTGCCCGACCCGCTTCCCGGTGGTGTCCGGCTGTTCGGCGATCGGGTGGCCGCGTTGTCCGCCTCTGCCCGGCTGCTCGCTCTGGTGGCCGCGGTGGAGGCCGACCTCGCCCTGGTTCTGCGCGCCACCGACCGGTTGTCCGCCGAGGGAACGGCACGGCCCGGGGAGAACGCGGGGGCCGGGACCGGGCGGATGGCGCCGGCCGAGCTGGAGGAGTCCGGGCTTGCGGAGTTCTCGGGCGCGCGTGTGCGCTTCCGCCATCCGCTCATCCGGTCGGCGGTGTACGAGGCGGCCACCGGCGCCGAGATCCGCCGGGCGCATGCCGTGCTGGCGGAGCTGGCCGGGGGTGACCGCCGCGCCTGGCACCTGGCCGGAGCCGCGATGGGCCGGGACGAGCAGGTCGCCGCCGAGCTGGTGGCCGCCGCGGAGCGGGCGCGTGACCGCGGCGGGTACGGCACCGCCGCTACCGCCCTGGCCAGGGCCGCCGAGCTGACGCCCGAGCCACGTGTTCGTGCCGTCCGTCTCAAGGACGCCGCCGTCGTGGCCTGGCTCGGTGGCCGCCCGGGGCAGGCGGAGTCGCTGCTGGCCGAGGCACGCGACCTGGCCGGCGCCGATGCCCGCCTCACCATGGAGATCGCCCAGCTGCGGGGCCGGTTCGAGCTGAACTCGGGCAACGCCGCCGAGGCCGTACGGATCCTTGCGGCGGGCGACAGCCTGGACATGCTGGCCGATGCTGTGGAAGCCGCCTCGTACGTCGGTGACACGGCGGCCGTCGTCGGCCTCGGGCGGAAAGCGGCAGCGCACCCCGAGGGGTTCTTGCGGGACACGGTGGCCGGGATCGGCCTGACACTGGACGGCGACGCCGCCGGGCCGGGCCTGTTGCGGCGGGCACTGGCGCGGGTCGGCGAGCTGGGGGAGGCTGCGGAGTATCTGTGGGCGGCGGCTGCGGCCGGCCAGCTGGGCGAGTCGGATCTGGCGGCCGAGATGGCCGAGCGGGCCGGACGGGTGGCCAGGGTGTCGGGGATGACCGGGCAGTTGCCGGTCGTGCTGGAGTTCGTCGCGACGGCCGAGCGCATGGCGGGTCGGCTGGACCTCAGCCAGGCCGTCTCCGAGGAGGGCCTGGAACTGGCTCGCGAGGCCGGCTACGAGAACACGGTGGCCGCGCACCTGGCCAACCTGGCGGTGCTGGCGGCGCTGCGCGGCGAGGAGGAGACGTGCGAACGGCGGGCCCGCGAGGCGCTGGCGATCGCCGTGCCGCATCGGGTGGGGTTGCGGGTGGGGGTCGCCGCATACGCGCTGGCCCTGCTCGACCTGTGCCTGGGACGCTATGTGACGGCGCATGACCGCTTCATGGCCCTCGCCGCGGCGGGACCGGGCGTCGGGCATCCCGTCGTGGTGTGGCGGACGGCGCCGGACCGCGTGGAGGCCGCCGTGGGCGCGGGCGACGAGGTGGGCGCGCGGGCGGTGCTGGAGGCGTACGAGCGGTGGTCCGCGCACGCCGCGACGCCCGAGTCGCATGCTCTGCTGGCCCGTTGCCGGGGCCTGGCCGAGTCGTCCGAGGACGCCTTCGGCGAGGCCTTGCGGCTGCACACCAACCCGTTCGAGGCGGCCAGGACGGCTCTGCTGCTGGGTGAGCGCCTGCGCCGCGCGCAGCGGCCGGGCGAGGCGCGGGCGCATCTGCGGATGGCGTGGGAGACGTTCGAGCGGGCGGGCGCAGGACCGTGGGCGAGGCGTGCGCAGGGTGAGCTGCGGGCGGCGGGCGAGAGCGGGCAGGCCCCACCCCCGGCCGTGCTCGACGCGCTGACCCCGCAGGAACTGCGTATCGCGGGCCTGGTCGCCGACGGATTGTCGAGCAAGCAGATCGCTGCCCAGCTGTTCCTGAGCCCGCGCACGGTCGAGTACCACCTGTACAAGATCTATCCGAAGCTCGGCATCGGCTCCCGTACGCAACTGGCGCGACTAGTAGTTCTACAGAAGGCACCCGTAACGGAAGCGGACATGCTCTGAGACATGAATGAAGTGAACATCTGGAGTGAAGAGTTCGGCGCCATGACGGACGCGCCGATCCTGTTGATCATGGGTTCGATGTCGCAGGGCGTCCTGTGGCCGGACGAGTTCGTCGGCCGCCTTGTCGCCGGGGGCCGCCGGGTGATCCGGTACGACCACCGTGACACCGGTATGTCGGGCACCGTCGACTTCGCGGCGCAGCCGTACACGTGGGACGACATCAAGAACGATGTGTACCGCGTGATGGACGCCCACGGCCTGGGGAGCGCGCACCTGGTCGGCCACTCGGCGGGCGGGCTGCTGGGGCAGTTCGTCGCGGTGGAGCGTCCGGAGCGGGTGCGCTCACTGACCGTCATCGGCTCCTCGCCGCTGGGCGGCTGCGAAGGTCAGGTGATCATGCGGGCTCTGATGGGGCAGCCGCAGCCCGAGGCGAGTCTGCCCGAGCCGGAGCCGGAGTTCACGGGCTTCTACCGTGCGCTCATGGCCGCCCCGGCGCCGGAGGACCGGCGCGCCCGGATCGACGGCATGATCGCCGAACAGCGCGTGCTGCACGGCACCGGGCTGCCGTTCGACGAGGATGCGGCGCGTCGGCTGCAGGAACGGATCCACGACCGGGCACGCGACCTGTCGGCGGTGGCCAACCACCGGCTGGCCGCGGTGGCCGAGCCGAACTTCGAGCCGGTGGGCGTGCTGCACCGGGTGAAGGCGCCCACGCTGGTCATCGAGGGCAGCCACGAGCCGGCCAAGCCGGGCCACGGCGCGATCATCGCCGAGCAGATCCCCGGGGCGCGGCTGATGATCGTGGCGGGCATGGGGCACACGCTGCCGCCGGAGGTGCACGAGGAACTGGCCGCCGCCGTCCTCGCGCACACGGCCGGGTGATGTCTGCCCCGGGCCGCGCCATCCGCATCGAACCGGCCCACGCGCCCTGTCGGTGCTCAAGCCCGAGAAGGACCGGCTGCGCAAGCGCGTCGCCGACCGGACATGTGCCCCCTGGACGCCGCCGCCGAGGCCGGACTCGACCGGACGGCGACGGCCCCGGAGGAACACGGGCTGAGGTACTGCGACATCACGGAGTGCTGCACGCAGGTGTGCCCCGAACACATCACGAGCACCGACGACGCGCTGATCCCGCTGAGGGAACGGGCCGTGGACCGGAGGTACGACCCGCTGGTGCGGCCGGGGAACAGGATCCGGCGACGGGAGACTCCCTGATCCCCCTCAGCCGAGCAGCTTGACGATCGCCTCGGTGCTGTCCGTCTCACCGAGGCGCGGGAAGATCTTCTCGACGGCGTTGCGGTGGGCGTCGCCGTCCATGTCGGTCACCGCGTCCGTGGCGACGGTGACGTGGTAGCCGTGCTCGTACGCGCAGCGGGCGGTGGACTCGACGCCGATGCTGGTCGCCACGCCGGTCACCACGACCTGGGTGACACCCCGGCGGCGCAGCTGGAGGTCGAGGTCGGTGCCGTAGAAGGCTCCCCACTGCTGCTTGGTGACGACGATGTCGCCCTCGCGCGGGCCGAGCTCGGGGATGATCTCGGCCCAGTCGGCGGGGAGCGTGCCGGAGTGACCGGGCGTCTCGGTGCGGCCGGGGGCGCCGCCGGTGACGCGGACCAGGACGACCGGGAGGCCCTTGGCGCGGAAGGCGTCGGCGAGGGTCGCGGAGTTCGCGACGATGTCGGCGGCGGGGTGGACGGTGGGCAGCGCGACGATGCCCTTCTGCAGGTCGACGACGACCAGGGCGGTCTTCGGGTCCAGGGTGGTGGCGGTCACGGTGGTGCTCCTGTGGTTCGGGAGTGGAAACGGTTCGGGAGTGGAAACGGTTCGGGGGAAACGGTTCGGGGGAATCGGTTCAGGCACGGGTGCGCAGGGCGCGGTCGGTGACGGTCAGGACGATCAGCAGCAGGCCGAGGACGACGGAGACCGCTGCCATGAGGTGGAGCCCGGCGTCGCTCGCCGACCGCCCGTAGGCGAGGGCGATCAGGCTGGACGCGGTGATGGCCCCGATGTACTGGGCGGTGCGCTGGAGTCCGGCGGCGGAGCCGATGCTCTCGGGCGGGGCGTACGACTGGACGGCGGCCTGGTTGCTCGTACCGATCAGCCCCTGCGGTATGCCGAAGCAGGCCCCGGCGAGCAGCAGTACGGCGAGCGGGGTCGAGCCGGAGAAGAACGCCAGCGCGCCGGCGCCGACGGTGAGCAGCACACAGGCCAGGGCGAGCGGACCGCGGATCCCCTTCGTACGGGCGCCGAGCAGCGAGCAGACCAGCGCGGCGAGCGACATCGGCAGCATCAGCAGTCCGGTGTGCCCGGAGGAGTAGCCCCGTACCTCCTCCAGCCACTGCGTGTATCCGTACATCACGCAGTAGATGAGCAGGTAGCTCACCCCGTGGCGCAGATACGTACGGGCGAGCGCTCCGTTGTCCGCGAGCATCCGCAGATCGATGAAGGGCCGGGGACTGCGCAGCTGCCACCACACCAGGCCGCCGGTCAGCGCGGCGAACGGCGCGAGCAGCCACCACAGGGGATGGGAGAGATCGAGCAGGAAGACGACCAGCACGGTGAGCGCGGTCGAGAAGAGGCCGATGCCGAGCGGGTCCAGGTCGAGCTTCGGCACGCTGCCGTCCGCGGCGCGCCCGCGCGGCGGGTCCGCCGGGATCCAGAGCAGCGCGGCCCCGAACGCGAGGAGCGCGACGGGCACGTTGACGGCGAAGATGCCGCGCCAGCCGACGACCATGACGAGCAGCCCGCCGAGAGTGGGCCCGACGGCGGCGCTGCCGAGCGCGGCGAAGGAGAGCCGCGCCAGGACCGGACGCGGGGTCGCGCGGCCGATCCGCCGGGACTCGTCGCGCAGTACGGCCATGGCGGCCGGATACGCCGCCGACGTACCGATGCCGAGCAGCAGCCGGGAGACCAGGAGCCACCCGAAGTCAGGTGCGAACGTGCCGACCAGGCCGGATGCCATCACGACGATCAGCCCGGCGAGGAAGACGCGGCGGGGGCCGAGGACATCGGCGAGCCTGCCGAGTACGGGCTGGGCGACGGCGCTGGCGAGATAGAGGACCGAGATCAGCCAGGCGGTGTCGGCGGCGCCGATGCCGAAGTGGTGCCCGATCGCCACCAGAGCCGTGGAGATCATCGTGGTGTTGAGCGGGTTGAGCAGGGAGCCGATGAGGAGCGGGGCGGTGAGGCGGGCGCTGAATCCCGGGGCGGGTGTCGGTGTGGACGTCCGCGCCGGCGCGGAGGTCGCCGTCCCTGCCGGCGCCGGCACCGTCCCGCGTATCACCGGCGCGGGCGCCTCGCGGCCGGCCGGCTCCCGGCCGGAGGGTCGGCCGGTCACTTCCCGACCAGTCGGTCGATCAGCTCGGCCGCCTCGGCGACCGTGCGGCGTTCGGCCCCGTCCAGCTCGGCGGCGATGGCCTCGGCGAGCCAGTTGTGCTTGGCGGCCCGGACCGCGGCGAGCGTGGTGCGTCCGGTCCCGGTGATCGATATCACCGACTTCCGGCCGTCGGCCGGATCGGCCGCCCGCTCGACGAGTCCCTGGCTCTCCAGCGCTCCGAGAGTCAGCCGCATGGACTGCGGACGCACGTACTCGGCGCGGGCCAGCGCGGCCGTGGTGGCCGGGCCCTCATCGTCCAGCCTGGCGAGCACCGAGCGCTGGGTCGGTGTGAGCAGGCTGTCCGACGACGTGGTGCGCAGCCGTCGCAGCAATCGGCTGACCGCAGCGGTGAGCTGCGTCGCCAATTGCTCGGCGGTCGGCTCGGCGCGAGGGTCCGCGGATCGGGCTTCGGTCGGTTCCGGCATGCCTTCACCGTAGAAGATGCACAGACAACCTTGCAAGGTTACCTGTCTGTTTTTGCATGGTCTTGCCCGTCGAGCAGCCAGCGATCTAGGGTGAATGCGCTTTCAAAAGAGGGTCGGTACATGCAGCAGCAGGTACTTCGGTACGGAAGAAGAAGCGGACGGTCGGTCGAGTGAGCGCCCCAACGGTGTACGACGTCGCCGAGCGGTCGGGCGTCTCCATTGCCACGGTCTCGCGGGTCTACCGCACCCCCGATTCGGTGCGGGCCCAGACCCGTGAGCGGGTCCTCGAAGCCGCCCGGCAGCTCGGCTACGTACCCAGCGGGAACGCCCGGGGCCTGGCCAGCCGGACCACCGGCGTGCTCGGCCTCTGCTTCCCCGACATGGCCGATCCCGACGCCGAGGCCGACGCGGAGGCCGACAGCGACGCCGACGACGCGGTGATGCTCTACTCCGACCAGATCATCCGCGGCATGGAGCGGGCGGCACGCCGGCACGGCTACGCGCTGCTGATCGCCGCCTCCCTGGAGGGCGGACCGGAGAGCGTGGCGAAGGTCGCGGGACGGGTCGACGGCTTCGCCGTGCTGGCGCGGACCGTGCCGACCGAGGACCTCGAAGTGATCTCGCGCCGGCTTCCGGTGGTGATGCTCGCCGGACCGCGCGAGATCGACCACCTCGACCACATCGTCGTCGCGAACGCCGACGGGGAGCGCGAACTGGCCCGCCATCTGATCGAGGACCACGGGCTGCGCAGTCTCGCGTTCGTCGGGGGCGAAGCCGACTCGCCGGACGCCGAGGCGCGGTTCCGGGGCTTCCAGGAGGCATGCCGCGACGCCGGACTGCCGGTGCCGGACGAGCCCGACCTGCGGGCCGAGCTGATGACGCAGGCCGAGGGCGCGCGGGCCGCGGAGGCGCTGCTCGACCGGCCCGGCGAACGGCCCCAGGGGGTGCTCTTCGCCAACGACCAGATGGCGGTGGGCGCGCTGCGCGCACTGGAGCGGCGCGGGGTGCGCGTGCCGGAGGACATCGCGGTGACCGGTTTCGACGGGATTCCGCTCAGCCGGATCGTACGGCCGCCGCTGACGACCGTGCGCCAGCCGATCCGCCAACTGGGCGAGCAGGCCGTCGAGTTGCTGGTACAGCGCCTGGGCAACAGCGGGCGCGAACCGGTGTCGCTCATGCTTCCGGTCTCGGTGATCCGCCGGGCCAGCTGCGGCTGCGGCTGACGGAGCGGCTCGCCCGGCGGCCCTCAGGCCCGCCCCAGCCGCTCCCCGAAGAACCGCCGCCGGGCCGCCCGGAGCTCCGCCACCTCCGCCGCCGTGCCCTCGTGCTCGAAGTGCCCCGCGCTCAGCACCAGCAGCTCGCGCTCACCGGCCAGCGCGTTGTGCACGGCGAACTGTCCCGGCGGCGGCACCGAGGGGTCGAAGAGCGCCGCGGCCACCAGCGTGGGTATCTCCAGCCGCGTCGCGGCCGTGGCGGCGTCGAAGTACGGCAGCACCTCGGTGACCTCGGGGTGATCCCGGCGGTACCCCCGCACCGACTCCCCGCTGCCGATGCACGGCAGGGTGAGCCGCAGCGGATGGTTGCCGAAGGTCGGCACCGTCAGCTGCGCGGCCCCGAACCGGTCGTCCCAGGGCATCGCCAGCGCGCCGAGTCCGCCGCCGAAGCTCTCCCCGAGGTATCCGAGCCCGGGGCCGCCCGCCTCCGGCGCCAGTTCCGGCACCAGTGCGCTCAGCGCCGACGCCGCGCACCACAGGTCCGCCACGCAGTCGCCGATGACATACGTGTCGCGCGACTCGATCCCGTGCAGCACATGCGCGGCGGACACGTCCGGGATGCCCGGGTGCAGACCGCGCGTCCCCATGCCCCGTACACACGGCAGGATCGCCGCGGCCCGGGGCAGCGGCAGCGGCACATCGGGGCCCGGCTCCTGCCGCCCGCCGTAGCCGTGTCCGATGACGAATCCGTACTCCGCCGGGCCCTCGACGGGCAGTGCCACCCAGCCGCCGAGCCGCACCCCGCCCACCGAGGTGAAGGTCACACCATGGATCCGCACCCCGTCGCGCTCCTCCTCCGGCGGCCCGAGTTCCGGCTCCGTGGCGACCTTGCGGGCCTCCTCGCAGCGGGCCTGCCAGAAGGAGTCGAAATCGTCCGGAGCGGCCGGAGCGGGGACGCCCAGCAGGTCCTGGAGCGTGCGCCCGTAAGCCGGGTCGAAGGGGAAGTCGTGTTCGAACGAAGCCATGGACCCGACCGTATCGGCCGCGCCCGGGGCGGTACAGGCCGTTGATCATCATGTGGACGACAGCGAAATCGGTCACATCATCCACAATTTCGCAAACAGCGCACTTACCGTGCCAAGTTGAACATTCAGATGTCCGGCACGTTGCACGAGTGTGACCTAGCACCCTCTTGCGGATTCCTGAATCTCTGTCGCAGAGTGATGTATGCGCTTACAGGCAGCGCATACATCCGGATTGCTCAAGGAGGAGCCCTCCATGTCCCGCACCGCCAGAAACGCCTCGATCGGTATCGCGGTCACGGCTGCGCTCACTCTCGGTCTCACCGCGTGCGGCAGCTCCGGTGGCGACGACGTCGCCGCGGACAAGAAGCAGACGATCACCGTCTGGGCCATGGGGGCCGAGGGCGAGAAGCTCGCGGATGTGGCCAAGGAGTACACCAGGGCCAACCCGAACGTGACCGTGAAGGTGACCCCGGTCGGCTGGGACGTCGCCCACCAGAAGCTGGTCTCCGCGGCCGCCGCCGGCACCCTGCCGGACGTGGCGCAGATGGGCGGCAGCTACATGGGCGAGTTCGCCGAGCTCGGCGTGCTGGAGCCGGTCGACACCAAGACGTTCGACGAGAAGGACTTCTTCCGGTCCGGCTGGCAGCAGGGCGAGGTGGACGGCAAGGCGTACGGCGTGCCGTGGTACGTCGACACCCGCGTCCTCTACTACCGCACCGACCTGGCCGAGAAGGCCGGCGTCAGCAAGGCTCCGACCAACTGGAAGGAGATGCAGGACCTCGCCTCGGCCTACCAGAAGAAGGCCGGAACCAAGTGGGGCCTGTCCATCCAGCCGAGCGGCCTGGACACGGTGCAGAACTTCTACTCCTTCCTCTACTCGGCCGGCGGCGAGATCGTCAACGACAAGGGCGAGGTCGTCATCGACAGCCCCGAGGCCGTCAAGGCGCTCAAGGAGTACGGCTCGTACTTCGACAAGGGGCTCTCCAACAAGTCCGTGCAGCCCGGCTACGACGTGGTGAAGGACTTCGGCAACGGCCGTGTCCCGATGTTCTTCGGCGGTCCCTGGCACGTCACCCTGCTGAACGAGGGCCAGCCGCAGATCAAGGGCAAGTGGGCGGTGGCCAACGTGCCCGCCGACAAGTCCTCCGTCTCCATGGCCGGCGGCTCCTCCCTGGTCGTCTCCAAGGACAGCAAGCACAAGGCCGCCGCCACCGAGTTCATCAAGTACCTGACGGACACCAAGGGCCAGGCCGACTGGTACGAGCGCACCAAGGACCTGCCCGCCAACACCGCCGCCTGGACCTCCGGCGACCTCGCCGACGACGCCGGCCTCCAGGTCTTCAAGAAGCAGATGGACACCGCCAAGTCCTCGCCCTCGCTGTCCAACTGGACCGAGATCACCGACAAGGTCGACCAGGCCATCGCCAAGGTGACCCAGGGCAAGGCGTCCGCCGAGGACGCGCTCAAGACGGCCCAGTCCCAAATCGAAGGCCTCGTGAAGTAGGAGTCATGCGCACCATGACCTCAAAGGCCGCGGAGTCGGCCAAGGTGCAGGCCGGGCCGGGGGGCTCCACGCCCCCGGCCACCGGGCCCGCGGGTCGCCGGGGTGGCAGGAAGCCCTCGATGGGCGTGCAGAACGTGGCCGGCTGGCTGTTCTCCACTCCTTTCCTCGTCCTCTTCCTCGTCTTCATGGCGTTCCCGATCGTCGCCACGCTGGTGATGAGCTTCACCGACTTCGGGCTGCGCAATGTCACGCACCCGCTGGACGCGAACTTCATCGGCTTCGAGAACTACGTCAATCTCTTCAGCGACGACAAGTTCCTCAAGTCGCTGTTCAACACGGCGTACTTCGTGGTGATCGGTGTCCCCCTGACCATCTTCCTCGGGCTCGTCGTCGCCGTGCTGCTGAACAACGGCATCGACCGGGCACGGACCTTCTTCCGCGTCGGCTTCTACGCACCGGTGGTCACGACCATCGTCGCGGTCGCCGTGGTCTGGCGGTTCGTGCTCGACCCGAGCGACGGGCTGATCGCGGGGCTCTTCTCCGAAGTGGGCCTCACCTCACCCGACTTCCTGGGCTCCGAGACGCTCGCCATGCCGTCGATGATCGCGATGGCCGTCTGGCGCAACCTCGGCACGGTCATGGTGCTCTTCATCGCCGGTCTGCAGGCCATCCCCACCGAGGTGCGGGAGGCCGCGCGGCTGGACGGTGCCGGTGTCTGGCAGGAGTTCAAGGGCATCACCGTGCCCCTGCTGCGGCCCACGCTGCTGTACGCCACGGTGATCACCACCATCGGTTACCTCAATGTCTTCGAGGAGCCGTTCGTGATGACCCAGGGCGGTCCCTCGGACTCCACGCTCACCGTCTCGCTGAACATGTACCGCGAGGGCTTCAACTTCTTCCACATGGGCTATGCGAGCGCCATGGCGTATGTCCTCTTCGTAGTGATCATGGGCATCACGGTGCTGCAGCTCCGACTGCTGAAGGACAACACGAAATGAGCGCCACCAGTGCACCGGGCGCCGTCTCGACGGCGCCGTCGAAGGAGCCCGGGGACACGCGGCCGGCCGGGGCGCAGTCCCGGCCGAAGAAGGCCCGCAACCCCAGGCGCCCGCTCGTCTACGTCCTGCTCTCGGTCGGTCTGCTGATCATGTCGGCGCCGTTCCTGTGGATGGCCCTCTCCGCCTTCAAGACGCAAGCGGAGCTGACGGCCAGCCCGCCCGTGTGGATCCCGACCGACTGGACCCTGGAGAACTTCCGGGACCTGCTCGACAAGCTCGACCTGCCGCTGTACTTCATGAACTCGGTGATCGTGGCGGTGCTGGTCACCGTCTCGAACCTGGTGTTCTGCTCGATGCTCGGGTACGCCCTGGCCAAGCTGAACTTCGCCGGCCGCAACAAGATCTTCGGCCTGGTCCTCGGCGCCCTGATGGTGCCCGGCAACCTGATGCTGCTGCCGCTCTTCGTGCTGATGAGCAAGCTGCATCTGATCGACTCGTACGCCGGTCTGGTGCTGCCGTTCGCCGCCGGAGCCTTCGGTGTCTTCCTGATGCGGCAGTTCATGCAGTCGATCCCGGACGAGCTGCTGGAAGCGGCCCGGATGGACGGCGCCGGTGAGTGGTACATCTTCTGGCGGATCGTGATGCCGCTGGTGAAGCCCGCGCTGGCGACGCTTTCGATCTTCACGTTCCTGGGGTCCTGGAACAACTTCGTCTGGCCGCTCATCGCGACGAACGACCCCGACAAGTACACCCTTCCGGTCGCCCTGGCCACCTTCGCCACCGACCCCAACAAGGCGGGCGGATCCAACGGCATGCTGATGGCCGGGTCCCTGCTGGTCGTCCTGCCCGTCGTGGTCCTGTTCATCGCGCTCCAGCGGCACTTCACCCAGGGCATCGCCACGGCGGGCATGAAGTAGCCCGCCCCGGGCGGCAGACCCGGGCAGCCACCCGGCCCGGCCGCCCCACCGAAACGTACGAGGCCGCGCCCCGCACTCCGCCGGCCACACCCCTTCACGCACCAGAAAGACAGTTTGCGATGACTCACACCCAGGTCCCGTTCCCCGAAGGCTTCCTGTGGGGCGCCTCCACCGCCGCCCACCAGATCGAGGGCAACAACATCAACTGCGACTGGTGGGTCAAGGAGCACGCCGAGGGCACCCACATCCAGGAGCCCAGCCTGGACGCCTCCGACAGCTACCACCGCTGGCACGAGGACATGGACGCGCTGGCCGGTCTGGGCTTCACCGACTACCGGTTCTCCATCGAGTGGGCGCGCATCGAGCCCGTCGAGGGCCGGTTCTCCCGGGCCGAGCTCGCCCACTACCGCCGGATGGTCGACGGCGCGATCGAGCGCGGCCTGCGCCCCATGATCACCCTGCACCACTTCACCGTGCCGCAGTGGTTCGAGGCGCGCGGCGGCTGGACCGCCGAGGGCGCGGTCGAGCTCTTCGCCCGCTACGTCGCGGCCTGCGCGCCGGTGATCGCCGAGGGCGTCAGCCACGTCTGCACGATCAACGAGCCGAACATGATCGCCGTGATGGCCGGCCAGGCCAAGCGGGGCGACAACAGCTTCCCGCCCGCCGGGCTCCCGACCCCCGACGACGAGACCACCGAGGCCGTCATCGCCGCGCACCACGCGGCCGTCAAGGAGGTCCGGGCGATCGACGCCGGCATCCAGGTCGGCTGGACCATCGCCAACCAGGTCTACCAGGCCCTGCCCGGTGCCGAGGAGGTCACCGCGGCCTACCGTCACCCCCGCGAGGACGTCTTCATCGAGGCCGCCCGCGGCGACGACTGGATCGGGGTGCAGTCCTACACCCGGACGAAGATCGGCCCCGAAGGCCCCATCCCGACGCCGGACGACGCCGAGCGCACCCTCACGCAGTGGGAGTACTACCCCTCCGCGGTCGGCCACGCGCTGCGCCACACCGCCGAGGTGCTCGGCAACGACGTGCCGCTGATCGTGACCGAGAACGGCATCGCCACCGACGACGACAGCCGCCGCGTCGACTACTACACCGGCGCGCTGAACGAGGTCGCGTCCGCGCTGGAGGACGGCCTCAACATCCAGGGCTACCTGGCCTGGAGCGCGCTCGACAACTACGAGTGGGGCTCCTACAAGCCGACCTTCGGCCTGATCGGCTGGGACCCGGAGACCTTCGAGCGCCTGCCCAAGCCGTCCGCCGTCTGGCTGGGCGGGATGGGCCGCACGCGCGCGCTGCCGCGCATCGCCGACTGACGTCGGCCCCCCGACCGGGAGCGACCTGACCGCTCCCGCCCGTACGGGAACCGGCGTACCTGACGGACGCCGGTTCCCGCGCAGCCGGGCCCTGTCCGGCCCGATCCGCCGGGCAGGCCCTTCGCCCGCGTGGGCGCCACACGTATCCAGCCCCGCCCACGTGCGGCACCCACGCGGGTGCCGTACGCAGCACGGCGCCCCGCGCCCTCAGTCACGACCGACGAACGAAATCCGCCCACCGCCCACAGTCGGTGGCTCTTCTTCGAGGGGTTCTGATGGACCGTCGCACGTTTCTCACCGCCGCGGGAACAGGGGCTGCCGCCCTGTCCCTCGGAGCCGTATCCGTGTCTTCCGCGGGAGCCGCGCAGTCCGGACAGTCCGCGCAGGGCCCGGACACGGCACTGCTCCGGCGCTGGTTCCGCGACACATACCGTTCGATCGAGGCGATGACGACCGACTTCGGTCTCGCCGTCGACAAGATCGACGTCAGCGGCCCCGGCGCCCCCGTGCAGTCGCGCCAGACGTCGCCCACCAACATCGGCTGCGGCCTCTGGTCGACCGTCGCCGCGGCCGGGCTCGGCGTGATCGACGACGCCACGATGCGGCGCCGGCTGGAGCACACCGTCCGGGCCGTCGAGAAGCTGGAGCGCCACCACGGCTTCTGGCTCAACTGGTACGACGCGCACGACGGTTCGGTCCTGACCGAGTGGCCCGGCACCGGCGACCCGGTGCGTCCGTTCCTCTCCTCCGTCGACAACGCCTGGCTGGTCACCGGTCTGCTCATCGCCGCCGACGCCTCCCCCGCCCTGCGTCCCCGTGTCGCCCGCATCCTGGCCACCGCCGACTGGTCCTACTACTACACGCCGTACGACCCGGCCGACCCGGTCGCCGGCCCCGGCCAGCTGCGCGGCGGGTTCTGGACCGACACCGAGGAGCCCACCGGCCACCACTACGGCGCACTCAACACCGAGCCGCGCATGGCCAGTTACCTGGGCATCGCGGACGGCTCCCTGCCCTCCGACCACTACTGGCACCTGCTGCGCACGATGCTCCCCGAGCACGAGCAGGAGCAGCACCCGCAGGGCAGTCACGTCGCCATGGACGGCGTACGCGTCTGGCAGGGGCACTACACCCACCGCGGCCGGAAGATCGTGCCCAGCTGGGGCGGGTCGATGTTCGAGGCCCTGATGGTGCCGCTGTTCGTGCCGGAGCCGGAGTGGTCGCCGCGTTCCTGGGGCCTGACGCACCAGCGCTATGTCCGCAGCCAGATCGAGCACGGCATGGAGGAGGCACGGTACGGGTACTGGGGCTTCTCCCCCGCGAACATCCCCGAGGGCGGGTACCAGGAGTACGGGGTCGACGCGATCGGCATGCAGGTCGACGGCTACGCCTCCAACACCGACCGCACGTACACCACGGACGGCGCGCCGCTGCCGCCCCCCTCGGCGTTCACCAACGGTGTGGTCACCCCGCACGCCTCCTTCCTCGCCCTGCCCTACGCCCCGGACGAGGCGATCGCCAACCTGCGGGCACTCGACCGCGACTTCGGCGCCTACCACGACGGCTACGGATTCCGGGACTCCGTCAACGTCGGCACCGGCCGGGTCAGTGACTACATGCTCGCTCTCGACCAGGGCATGATCGCGGCGGCGCTGGCCCAGGCGATCCGCCCCGGCCTGCTGCAGAAGCCGTTCCGGACCGGCGGATTCCAGTCGAGGGTGCGCCCGCTGCTCGCCAAGGAGCGGTTCTCCATCTGATCCGCGTCGCGGCGAGGGCCGCGGCGGCGTGCGCGGAGGGGATCGGTCCCAGCCCGTCCGGTACGCCCCCCGGTCGCCCCTCCGCGCCGCGGAGCCGGCGCGGAAGGGCGACCCCGCGCGGTTCCCGGTCGCGGTCCGGCCGCGCGGCCGGACCGCGACCGCGACCGTCCGTGCCGTCGCCGGTTCCGGGTCGGGGCCCGGTCGCCGGGTCGCGGGTGACCGGGAGTGGACATAGCCTCGCAAAGGTGACGCCGCTCGTGACCCGCACCTGGCTGTCCCCACCGGGCCGGGCCCTTCTCGCCGTGCTGTTGACGGTGTGCTGGCCGTTCCTCGGCGCCGCGTCGACCGCCCGCGCCGACGATCCCGTCACCCTGTCCCTGCGGGGGCGGAGCACCGACCGGGTGGGGGCGCTCGGGGACCGCGAGGACCAGGTCACGGCAGCACTCGACCGGCTGTACGACGGCCACCGCATCCCGCTCTTCGTGGTGCACGCACGCGACTTCTCCGGCCGCTCCGCGCAGAGCCGGGCCGACCGGACGACCGACAGGAGCGGCCTCGGCCGCGACGACGTCCTGCTCGCCGTCGCCACCCACGACCGGCAGTACGCCCACACCGTCGACCAGGGCTCACGCCTCACCGGCACCCGGCTCCAGGACGTGGCGAGCACGGCCGTCGAGCCCGCGCTCAGGATGCACGACCGGGCCGGTGCGGCGATCGGCGCCGCGAACGGGTGCTTTGCCGTATTGGCCGACAGGGCCGTGCCCGCCCCGACGTTCACGCCCGGTGCCCCCGACCCGGGAACCGGGAATCCGAGCGGGACGAGTGCCGTGGACCTGATCCTGCCGGTGGCCGTCGTCGTCGGCGCGGCGGTGGTCGCCGGTTACGCGTACACCCGGCGCAGGAGGCGCGCCACGACCCGCACCACGCCGGGTGCGACCGGCCGGGGCCCGGGGCCCGCCGGACCGGACGGCCCGGCGGGCCGGCCGACCCCGTTGCCGGAGCTGGACGGCCGGGCGCAGCGGACCCTGGTGGACACCGACGACGCGGTCCGCACCAGCGAGGAGGAACTCGGCCACGCCACCGCGCAGTTCGGCGAGGAGGCCACGGCCCCCTTCACCGCGGCCGTCGACTGCGCCAAGGGCGAGCTGGCGACCGCGTTCCGGTTGCGCCAGCAGCTGGACGACGCCTTTCCCGAGGACGACGCGACGCGGCGCCGGATGCTGGACGAGATCATCGGCCGCTGCACGGACGCCAACTCCCGCCTCGACGCCGTGTCCGAGGACTTCGACCGTCTGCGCGCGTGGGAACGCAACGCCCCGCAGGCCCTGGTCACGGCCGAGACCGCATTCCGCGCGCTCGCCGCTCGCGTCCCCACCGCCGAGGCCGCTCTGACCGCGATGCGCGGCCGGTACGCGGACTCGGCCTCCGCGCCGGTCGGCGGCGCCGTCGAACAGGCCAAGGACCGGCTCGTCTTCGCCACGTCCCACCTCAATCGCGCCCGGCAGTCCGTGCACACGGGGAACAACGCCGCGGCGGCGGTGCACGTACGGGCCGCCGAG
The DNA here is from genome assembly GCF_044740965.1 of Streptomyces sp. NPDC088252. Taxonomy (NCBI): domain Bacteria; kingdom Bacillati; phylum Actinomycetota; class Actinomycetes; order Kitasatosporales; family Streptomycetaceae; genus Streptomyces; species Streptomyces sp. NPDC088252. Next base: position 253,797 of record NZ_JBIURS010000012.1, read on the forward strand.
GGCGCCGTCGACCAGGCGACCGTCCTCGTCGACTCCGTGGACCGGCGCAGCCGGGTACTCGCCGAGGCGGCGGACCGGCTGTCCACCGCGCTCTCCGCGACACAGACCGACCTGGCCGATGCGGGCGGGCTCCTCGAAGGCACCGCCGAGGGCGTCTCGACGGCGGACCTACGGGGCCGGATCGCGCGTGCGACATCGGTGCTCGACGACGTACAAGAGGCGATGGCGGCCGGTCCGTACGACCCCGTCGACGCGCTGCGCAGGGTGGAGGAGGCGGACACGGCGCTCGACAAGGCGCTGGCCGGTCACCACGAACGGGAGCGGGGCGACCGGCGGGCGCGCTCCCTTCTCGACCAGGCCACGCTCACCGCGCGTTCGACGACCGCCGCCGCCGCCGACTACGTCACCACCCACCGCGGAGCCGTGGGCAGCCGGGCCCGGACCCGGCTCGCGGAGGCCCAGCGGCGGCTCGACCGGTCCCGTGAACTGGCCGGAACCGACGATCCCCGGGGCGCACTGGCCCAGGCGCAGCAGGCCGACTCCCTGGCCGGGCAGGCCCGGAGCCTGGCCGAACAGGATGTGCGCGGGTACGGGGGCCGGGGCGGTGCGGGCGGTGTGCCGGGCGCGGGCGGCGCGATCGATGGCGCGGTGCTCGGAGGCATCGTCCTCGGCGGGCTCCCGGGCGGCGGGGGCGGCGGTCCGGGCAGTTTCGGCGGCGAGGGCACTCGCGGCCGACGCCGTGGCGGTGGCCTTTGAGGTGGCTGTCCGGGCATTTGATCCTTGGTGTGGCCTGGCCGGCTTGCCCCGGGCCAGGCCGGGTGGTCACTCGGTTGCCCGTTCGCGCGCGTCAGCGGAACAACGGCATGCGGGCGCGGTGAGGTGGTGCGGGCGGCGGGGGCAGTGGCCGCCGGTGTGACGTCTTCCGGTCCAGGTCGAGATGGGGAGCATTTATGCACGGCGTGCTCAAATCTGTTGCAGTGGCAGCCAGTGCGGTCTACGCGCTACAGGGTCCGGCGGTGGCTCCGGCCGGCTCCGCCGCTGTGTCTCGTCCCGCGCGGGCTGCCACGGACGCGCGCGGCGGGGGAGACGGCACCCCGATCACACGCCTGCACACGCCCCCCACCGGCACGTCGCTCGCATCCCCCGCCCGCAACACCCTCTACGCCTGCCAAGGCGGAACCCTCACCCGGCCCGATCGCCCGTGGATCGACGCGCACGGCGTGATCGACGTGCTCAAGCGCCCTTTCGTGTCGGGGACCATGCACTGGCGCCGCACACTGCGGGTGACGACGACCGCGACCAAGAGGCGCTTCAAGGGCAACGGGCTCCCGGATCATTCCACCGGGCGCTTCCCCGTCCGGAAGGGCACCCCCGCCCACAAGTACTACGCGGAGATTCCCGCGCACGGGTACCCCAATGCCGCCGCGATCCCCGTCAAGCCGTGGAACCTCGACGTCACCGTGCCGCGCAATCCGACCGCCGCGGCGAAGCCCACGTGCATCGGCCAGCTGACGACCGGGATGGCTCTGGCCGGCGGCACCTTCCACCTGGAGGTGGCCACCGACGCCGAGGACCGCCCGGTCGACCCCAACGCAGCCCTGCCTCTCGACCGCTGCCGGGGCCATCCGTACCAGACGCAGTACCACTACCACTGCCCCTCGCAGACCTGCTTCGGCAAGGCGTCAAGGGGGCCCGCGAACGCCCGTACCCGGCACTCACCGCTCGTGGGATACGCGATCGACGGCTTCGGGATCCACGGGCCGCGCGGCAAGGACGGAAAGGTCGTCAGGAACAGGGATCTGGACGTCTGTCACGGTCACACACACGCGATCTCGTGGGGCGGCAAGAAGGTCGTCATGTACCACTACCCCCTCAACGGAGAGTATCCGTACTCCATCGGATGCTTCCGGGGGAAGCCGGTGACGGTCCCCGGGTCCGGGCACGGCTGGTGCCACCAGTGGAAAACGACTCCGGCCGCGGCCGGGACCGGCGTGGGAGGCCCCGGCGGGCGGAGGGGTTACTGACCAGCGGGCAGATGGAGGGGATACTGACCAGCGGGCCGCCGCCCGCCTCCTGACCCCTTCCTCAGAACATGCTCAGCAGCTGCTCCACCGTGGGCTCGGCGGCCGGATCCCCGTCGGGCAGCGCCAGCTCGAACCAGACGGTCTTGCCGCGCGGTGTCCGCCTCGACCCCCAGCCCACGCTCAGCAGCCCGACCAACTGCAGCCCGCGCCCGCCCTCGTCGGTGTCGCGGGCCCGCCGCCGCCGCGGCTGGACGAGCCCCGCGTCCCAGACCTCGCACACGAGCGTACGGTCGCGCAGCAGCCTCAGCCTGATCTCGCCCTCCCCGTACCGCAGGGCGTTGGTGACCAGTTCGCTGACCAGCAGTTCGGTGGTGTCCACCAGCTCACCGAGGTCCCAGGCGAGCAGCTGGCCACGGGCCAGTTCGCGGGCGCGGCCGACGGAGCGGGGTTCACGGGGCAGCCGCCAGTCGCCCACCGCGTCGGCCGGGAGCCCCTGGATCCGGGCCATGAGCAGGGCGATGTCGTCCTCGCCGTGCCGGGTGTCGAGGGTGGTCAGTACGCGGTCGCAGACGTCTTCGAGCGGCCGTTCCGGTTCGACGAGCGCCCGGCGCAGGGCGGCCAGCCCCTCGTCGAGCGGATGGTCGCGGGACTCGACGAGGCCGTCCGTGTAGAGGGCCAGCAGGGAGCCCTCCTTCAGTTCGACCTCGACCTCCTCGAAGGGTTCGCCCCCCACACCGAGCGGCATCCCGGGCGGGACGTCGAGCAGCAGGGCGGGTTCGCCCGGTTCGACCACGGCGGGGGGGAGATGACCGGCGTTGGCGAAGGTGCACCGCCGGGTGACCGGGTCGTAGACCGCGTACACACAGGTCGCCAGGTACACCTCGGAGAGGTCCACCTCGCGGGACTTGTGGGCGGCCCGCGAGGGCCACTGGGTGCCGCCGGAACCGCCGGAGGATGTGCCGCCTGGAGTGCCGAGCCCTCGGGCGACCTCGTCGAGCGCGGAGAGCACCTCGGCGGGTTCCAGGTCCAGCAGGGCCAAGGTCCTCACCGCCGTGCGCAGTTCGCCCATGGCCACGGCGGCCCGCAGCCCGCGCCCCATGACGTCGCCGACGACGAGGGCGGTGCGGTGGCCGGGGAGCTCGATCACGTCGAACCAGTCACCGCCCACCTCGGTGGCGGTGTTGCCGGGGAGGTAGCGGCAGGCGATGTCGAGGCCCGCGGCCACGGGGTCGCCGGGGGGCAGGAGGCTGCGCTGGAGGATCAGCGCACGCTCGTGTTCGCGCCGGTAGAGGCGGGCGTTGTCGATGCAGACCGCGGCGCGGGCGGCCAGCTCCGTGGCCAGCGCCCGGTCCCGCTCACCGAAGGGTTCGCTGCCCTTGGTGCGGGAGAACTGGACGAGACCGACCACCGTGTCGTGGGCGACCATCGGCACGGCGAGCGTGGACTGCACGAAGCCACGGTCGTCGCCGGGCACGTCCTCGACCTGCCCGGTGCGCAGGGCGATGGCGCAGGGCGAGTTGTACGGGAAGCGGTGTACGGCGCCGAGCACGGGCGGCTCGCCGCCCGTGTCGGGTGCGCCGGTGCCCGCGGCGGCGGGCAGGGCGTCCGACACGGCGCTGGCGAGAGCCACGCGGCGCAGTTCGGCGGAGCCTCCGACGGACTCCTGGCGGAGCGAGTCCCAGCTGCCGGGAGGCGCGTCGTCGCCGGTGAGCAGCCCCTGGTAGAGGTCGACCGAGGCGAGGTCGCAGAAGCCGGGCACGGCGACATCGAGGAGTTCGCGGGCGGTGGTCTCCAGGTCGAGGGAGTTGCCGATACGGGCACTGGCCTCGTTGAGCAGGGCGAGATTGCGGCGGGCACTGGCGGCCTCGCGGGCGGCGATGTGCCGTCGGGTCACATCGGTGGCCAGCCCGGCGATGCCGATGGGGCGGCCCGACCCGCTGTGCACCCGGTAGAGGTTCATGGACCAGTGGCGGCTGACCGGGTCGCCGGGCGCGGTGCCGATGAGCTGGAGGTCGGTGACGGACGCGCCGGTCTCCAGCACGCGCTCCAGGGTGGCGGTGAGCCGGTCCGCCTCGGGACGGGCGAGGTAGTCCTCGACCGTACGGCCGCGATGGTCGGCGGCCTGCCCCCCGAAGACGGTGGCGAAGCGCTGGTTGGCGCGCACCACGGTGAGGTCGGTGCCGAACAGCACGAAACCAAAAGGAGATTGGCCGAATATGGCCTGTGACGCGGCGAGATCCGTCTCGATGCGGCGCAGCGCGCGGACGTCCACGACGATACAGATCGCGGCGCGTTCCCCGGTCTCCGTCCCGCTCGGCATCACATAGATCTCGGCGAGCCCGTGCACGGTGTCCTCGCCCGGCATCCGGAACGGGACGAGGCCCGTCCACTCCTTGCCGTCGAGGATCTCGCCGACCCGGCGGCGGCCGTCCACGCGCAGTTCGGCAGGCATGAACACCTCGACCGGATCCAGGCCCACCGCTTCGTCCGCGGCAATGCCGAAGAGGCCGGCGGCCCGCCGGCTCCACTGCTCGATCAGGCCATCGGGGCCGATCGAGAAGGAGGCGACCCTGATGTAGTCATAGATCGAGCCAGGCGGGCTGCTCTGCCACACGATATCGCCCGCTGTCCCAGGTATTTCGCTCACGCGACCGTCCCCTCCAGCTCACACACCGGACCGGTCCTGCCCGCAGTATTCAGCACTACGGCCCCTACCGACACGGCGTTCACGATCACAGCACGGTCTCAGTCCCTTTCAGCCAGGTTCTGCCCGACCTCTGGTGATCGCTGTGCGTCCCACCCCACTCCTAACCAGGCAGGGCCAGCTCGAACCACACGGTCTTGCCGGTCTTTCCGCGTCTGGTCCCCCAGCGGCGCGCGGAACAGGCCACCAGCTGCAGCCCTCTGCCGCCCTCGTCGTCCGGTCCCGGCATGCGTTCGGTGGGCGGATCCGGAAGCGGATCAGAGACTTCCACGAGCAGTCCGGGGCGGGTGGCGGGGCCGTCACCGTTGGGGTGCGGGCGCTGCAGCCGCACCCCGATGGGACCCGATGTGTACTGCATGGAATTGGTGACCAACTCGCTGACCAGCAGGACTGTCATATCCCCCAGGGAGGCGTCGAGCCCCCAGCCGCGCAGCGCCTCATGGACGGCGTGCCGCGCGGAGCGCACTGCGCCCGGCTCGGCCGGAAAGGTCCACTCGGCGCAGTCGCCTTCGGTGTCGATCACGCCGATCACTTCCCAAGACCAGCAACGGGGAACGTCCTGTTTACGGGGGTTAATCAGCACATACCCGATATTTGGTGCGAACTATCGCGGCGACCGACACGTGGGGCGTACGGGTGTACGGCCGCGCGCACGAAGAGATACACACGGGGAGAGGGGCGCACGAAGCGACCGACACGCGCCGCCGGAATACACGTCAGCAGCACCGGGTCGGCGGGCACACCGACGCCCGGACCGGCTCATTCCAGCTCCCCCGACGCCTTCAGGTCATCGAAGAGCAGCTGATCGACCGGCGGAACCAGCGGGCGGTCCGCGTACGAGAACCAGGCCATCTCCTCGATCTCGCTGCTCACCGCCAACGCCCCCTCGTAGTCCGCGGTGTAGCAACTCATACGGACCACGCCACCGCCCGGCAGATCGGGCACCTCGGCCTCATAGGTACCCACATGCACCGCGGTGCGCGGCTCGAGGAGCACTGTGAGCTCCTCCTTGATCTCACGGACCAGGGTCTCCAGATCGCTCTCCGCACCCTCCCGCTTCCCCCCGGGGATGTAGAAGACGCCCTTTCCCCTCGGCCGCGCGCAGAGAATCCTGCCACCCTCCACACGCACCCACGCCACCGTGTCGATCAGGACCGACATCACTCCACCTCCACCGTCCGGAACCCACGTCAGGCAGGACCTTAGCCATTGCGCCCCGCGGCGCCGGTGGCGCGAGCGATGCGCGGCATGCCCTGCCGGAAGAGATCCGGCTCTCCCCCGGCCCGCACCGGCTCACCCTCGCGACGGAAGAGACCCGCCGGGATGCCGAGGAAGGCCCGCCGACGGCGGAGGGCGGCGGTCCGCCCGGCACGGCCGGGGAGGTGGCACCCTCGCACGGATCACCACGTGCGGCACAGCGGCCCAACTCGCCCTTGCGTGTGGCCTGTCGGGGTCGGGACTGCCCGGCATCCGCGCCGGAGCACCACGCCCCTGCCCACTCCCCCCGCGAACGTTCTACGGCCGGGCCCGCGCCCCGACGCGCTCCACCCAGTAGAGCTGCTTGTGGCCATGGGTGTCGAGCTTGTCGGCGACCTTCTGGGCCTCGCCCTGCGTGGCATACCTGCCGACGCGGTAGCGGTTGCCGTTGTCGTCCTGCCGTATCACCAGCCACGGGAGATCGGCACCGTTGTCGGTCATTGCGCCCCTCCCGAGCATTGCGCCCCTCCCTCGAACGGCATGTACGTTTCTAAGGATCCCCAGGAAACCGCAGTACGCATATGCCGGACCCTACGCCTGACCTTCACTCAACGAATACGTAATTACACAAAGAGATACCGATCCGGCCATAAAAAAGGGGGCGCATCCAGCTGGATGCGCCCCCCGGGGCAAGCAGCCGTTCACCGATCCGGCCGACGGGCACGAACGGCGATCAGGACCAGGACATGACAAACCCTGACGGTCGACGATCGACTGCCGCTCAAGGCACCCGACGAGGCGTCGGTCCGTCGCACTCGAAGCCGGGCTGCGCGCCTCGCACGCCGGTCACCTGACCGGAAGGTGGTAGGCGATCCGGAAGCGATCGGCGGGCACCACCACGTCCGCAGTCTCGACCGGGCGACCCGACGCGTAATACGTACGCTCGATCACCATCACCACATGGCCCGGAACACCGCCGAGCGCCAGGAGCTCCTCCGCCAGCCCCGGACGCGCGCCGACCTGCTCGGCCACGTTGTCCACGACGACATCGATCGCGGCCATCCGCTCGACCACCCCGCATCCGCCCAACGGGCCCTCCTCCGGCAGCATCACCGGCGTACGCCCCGTGACGGCCAGGGGTTCCCAGGAGGTGGAGAGCATCATCGGCTCCCCGGCCTCCCGGAAGGTGTATCGCGTACGCATCACCCGGTCGCCCGGTTCGATGCCCAGGCGCTCGGCGATCTCGGCGCTCGCACCCTCCTGCTCACTGCGGGACTCCCACGTCCCGCGGACCCCTTCCGCCGTCTGCTCCTGACGGAACGGGCTGGCCCCGACGCCCGGCCGGTAGCCGGAACGGGCGATCCGACGCGGGACGGGGCGCTCGCGCACATACGTGCCGGAACCGGAGCGCCCCTCGACCAGCCCCTCGGCCATCAGCACCTTGCGCGCCTCCAGCGCGACGGTGTCCGAGACCCCGTACTCCTCGCGGATACGGGCCTGCGAAGGCAGGCGCGCATGCGGCGGCAGCGAACCATTGGCGATCTTCTCTCTCAGATCGCTCGCAACGCGCAGATAGGCGGGCTGCTCACCGAAAGTCACAGGCCACTCCCAACAGATTGACAGTCTGCAACAGCCTGACAACCGTCGGTTGTGGATCGCAAGCACGGGCCAGAGTTTCACCCGAAGTGATGATTTGCCATGGCCGCGCGCATGTCCCGCCGACGGCGCCCGAGCCGCGTCCGCGCCCTCGGCACGTGCTTCGCCGCACCGACGGCCGGGCGCAGGTGTGCGGGGCGGCCACGGATGCGGCCGCCCCCCCTTTGCCGGTCGGTCTACGGAGCCGTCATCAGAACTGCAGGGCCCAGGAGTTGATCCGCCCGGTGTCGGCCGCCGCGTTGTCGCCGACCCGCAGCTTCCAGGTGCCGTTGGCCACCTCCGACGAGGCGTTCACCGTGTAGGTGGTGACCACGTCGTCGGCACTGCCACCCGTCCCGTAGGCCTTCAGGTTGTAGACCGAACCGTCGGGCGCGACCAGATCGATCTTCAGGTCGCCGGAGTAGGTGTGCGTGATGTCGACGGGCACGCTCAGCGCGGCCGGCGCGTTGCCGGTGACACCGGTGACGGTGATCGGCGATTCGACGGTGGAGTTGTCGCTGATGGTGTAACTCGCCGTGTTCTCGAACTTCTTGCCGGGCGGCGTCGTGGTGCCGCCGGCGACGTTCAGGAGCCGGTTCGGGGACCCCGTACCCGGGTTCGTCACCACTCCGGTACTTGCTGCGGCGACCAGTCCGGCGGAGACCTGCGCGGGGGTGTCGCTCGGATGGTCGGCCAGATGGAGGGCCGCGGCGCCGGCGACGTGCGGGGTCGCCATCGACGTGCCGGAGATCGTGCTGGTGGCGCTGTCACTGCTGTTCCAGGCCGAGGTGATCGACGAACCCGGGCCGAAGATGTCCAGCACGCTGCCGTAGTTGGAGAAGCTGGAGCGGGCGTCCGTGCTGGTCGTGGAGCCCACGGTGATGGCCTCGGTGACCCGTGCCGGGGACTTCGTGGAGGCGTCGGTGGACTCGTTGCCCGCGGCGACGGCGTAGGTGATGCCGGACGCGATGGACTTCCGCACGGCGGCGTCGAGCACGGAGTCCGCACCGCCGCCCAGGCTCATGTTGGCGACGGCCGGCTTGACGGCGTTCGCCGTCACCCAGTCGATGCCCGCGACGACCTGCGCGGTCGTGCCGGAGCCGCTGTTGTCGAGGACCCGGACCGCGACGATCTTCGCCTTCTTGGCCACCCCGTACGCCGAACCGGCGACGGTGCCCGCGACATGGGTGCCGTGACCGTAGCCGTCCTGCGCGGTGTTGTCGTTGTCGATGGCGTCGTAGCCGTACGAGGCCCGGCCGCCGAAGTCGCTGTGGGTGATCCGGACACCGGTGTCGATGATGTACGCGGTGACACCCTCGCCCCCGTTGTCGGGGTAGGTGTAACTCTGGTTCAGCGGCAGGTTCTTCTGGTCGACCCGGTCCAGTCCCCACGAGGGTGGCGAGGGCTGGGTGCCGGAGACCGTGAAGGTCCGGTTCTGCACGACGGACTCGACGGCCGGGTCGGCGGCGAACTTCTTCGCCTGGGCGGCGGAGAGTTCGACCGCGTATCCGTTGAGGGCGGCGCGGTAGGTCTTCTTGATCTCGGCGCCGTACTCCTTGGCGAGCGCCCTGCCCCGCGCGGAGCCGGCGTCGGCCGCCGCTTCGTCGAGCGTGACGATGTAGCTGCCGCTGATGGTGCCCGGAGCACCCGCGTTCTCGATCCGGCCTTCCGCCGCCGTCCCGGCGGTGGCGGGGAACGCCGCCGCGGTGGAGAGCATGAGGGCGGCACCGGCTATGACACTCGCCGCGGCGATTCTTCGACGCGCGTGGGGGGTGTGACGCATCACGGACATGTGAGGGGTCCTCCTCGGTTGCGCTGCTGGTGGGGGGTCCACGGGTGACATGGGTGGAGCGAGGCGGACCGTATTTATCACCATGGGCATGACAATCAGTTACGTGAAATTCCGCGCCGCCCACGGCCTGCCCGACAGCGAAAGATTGACCGATCCTTGGCAATCCCACAAGGGTGCGTTGAGGTCTGCAATACCTTCGCCATTCGACCGCCACACGCCTGACATGCTGGCGGTCATGGCCATGTATATCTGCCCGCAGGACGGCACTCGCGTCGAAACCACCGCCCTCACCTGGTGTTGCCCGGTCTGCCGAGGTCCCTGGGACCTCGATTTCGAGGTCACCGATCCGCTTCCTCTCAACTCTCTTGCGGAACGCGTCAATTCACTGTGGCGTTACGAAGAGGCGCTGCCCCTCGCCGCGCCCACGACCTCCCTCGGCGAGGGCCGCACCCCGCTCGTCCCGCTCACCGGCACGGTGTCGGCCAAGCTCGACTTCCTGATGCCGACGCTCTCCTTCAAGGACCGCGGTGCCGTGATGCTCGTCGAACTGGCCCGTCGCCTCTCGCCCGAGCGCGTCGTCGCGGACAGCAGCGGCAACGCGGGCACCGCCGTCGCCGCGTACTGCGCCCGCGCCTCGCTCCCCTGCACGGTGTACGTACCCGAGGGAACGTCACCGAAGAAGACCGAGCAGATCCGGGCGCACGGCGCACAGCTGGAGATCGTCCCCGGCGACCGCGAGGCCGCCGCGCTGGCGGCCCGTACCGCCGCCGACACCCCGGGCACGTTCTATGCCTCTCACGTCTTCAACCCGTACTTCCTGCACGGCACGAAGACCTATGTGTACGAGCTGTGGGAGGACCTCGGCGGCCGGCTCCCGGACGCCCTGGCCGTACCGGTGGGCAACGGCACCCTGCTGCTCGGCGCGGCCCTGGCCACGGCCGAACTCCACGCCCTGGGCCTGATCGAGGAACGCCCGGCGCTGATCGCCGTCCAGGCCGAGGCGGTGTCACCACTGGCCGCCGCCTTCCGCGCGGACGCGGACGCATTGCTCGACGCCCCGGCCGGCGCGGCCGCCCCCACCCTCGCCGAGGGCATCGCCATCCCCCGCCCGCCGCGCGCTCGGGCCGTCCTGGCCGCGGTACGGGAATCGGGCGGCACCTTCCTGACGGTGACCGAGGATCAGATCCGGTCCGCGCAGCTGGACCTGGCGGCCCGCGGGTTCTACGTGGAGACGACGGGCGTCGCCTGCTGGGCCGCGGTCGGCGGCTGGACGGACCGGAGCGTCGTCGTACCGCTGTGCGGCGCGGGCCTCAAGACGGGCCTCGCCGACTGACGCGGGCCGCCCCGCCCCGATCGGCCGTTCACCCGCGCGCCGCGCGCCGTGCCCCGTCGCCCGGCGCGCGCTTCCCTACCTTCGTACGGTGAGCCTCTCGCGCATCTGTCTCCTCACGTCCCTGACGTCTTTGGTCGCGGGCGCCCTGATCGCACCGCTGCCGCCCCTCTCGTACGCGGCCGCTCCCCTCCCGCCCACGGCCACCACCTGCGGCCGGGACACCGACCCCACCTGGGCCCCGACCTCCACCCGGTTCGGCGGGGCCGACGGCTACGACCCCTACGTCGGCAACGGATATCTGGGACACCGCGTGCCGGCCGCGGGCGCCGGCTATGCCGCGTCGGGCGAGAAGACCGGCTGGCCGCTGTTCACTCCGCGCTACGACGGCGCCTTCGTCGCCGGCCTGTTCGGGCGCGAGAAGGACCTGGCGGCCGGCCGCGAGGTGATCGCCGCGCTGCCCAGCTGGACGACCCTCGACCTGCGCGTGGGCAACGAGACGTACGGCTCCGGCACCCCCACGGCCCGGATCTCGCGCTACCGCCAGACGGTGTTCCTGCGCTGCGGCCTGGTGCGTACGTCACTGCGCTGGACCACGGCCGACGGGCGCGCGACCGACCTCGTCCACGAGGTGCTCGCCGACCGCTCCGACGTGCACACCGGCGCCGTACGGCTGCGCATGACACCGCGCTGGAGCGGTACGGCGACCGTCACCGGCCGCCTGGACCCGCGGGGCGCACGCCGGATCACGCTCAAGGGCGACGGAACGTTCCGGACGCGGGGCACGGGGACGGCCGGCGCGATCGTCCAGACGCTGCGCACCGACGGACCGGGTCCGGCGCGCGGCAGGGCACCGGCACCCGGCACGCCCCGCCCGCACAGCGAGCTCCGGGTGCGCGCCGGGCGCACGTACTCCGTCGAGAAGTACGTCGGAGTCGACACCGCACTCACCTCGTCGGCCCCGCCCGCCGCCGCCCGTGCGGCGTCGGTGCGCGCGGCCCGGCGCGGCTGGTCCGGCATCCTCGCGGCGAACGCCGCCGCCTGGCGGCGGGCCTGGGCGGCGGACATCTCCGTACCGGACAGTCCCGAGCTGCAGAAGTGGCTGCGGTCGGCGCAGTACGGACTGCTCGCCTCCACCCGGACCGGGTCTCGTGACAGCATCGCCCCGGCCGGTCTGACCAGCGACAACTATGCGGGCATGGTGTTCTGGGACGCCGAGATCTGGATGTATCCGGGGCTGCTCGCCACTCGCCCCGAGCTAGCCCGTCCGGTCGTCGAGTACCGGTACCGCACGCGCGGGGCCGCCCGTGCCAACGCCCAGAAACTGGGGTTCCGGGGGCTGTTCTACCCGTGGACGAGCGCGAGCAGGGGCGACCTCTGGTCCGAGTGCCAGAGCTGGAATCCCCCGCACTGCCTCACCCAGAACCATCTCCAGGGCGATGTCTCGCTCGCCGTCTGGCAGTACTACCTGGCGACCGGGGACCGCGACTGGCTGGCCGGTCATGGGTGGCCGCTGCTCTCGGGCATCGCCGACTTCTGGGTCTCGCGGGCCACCGCCGACGCCGACGGCAGCTACTCGGTCAAGGAGGTCGCGGGCCCGGACGAATACAGCAACGGTGTCACCGACGGGGTCTTCACCAACGCGGTCGCGGCCACCGCCCTGCGCAACGCCACGCGCGCGGCGCGGCTGCTCGGGCATCCCGCACCGCCCGAGTGGACACGGGTCGCGGACGGTCTGCGCATCCCGTACGACCCCGAGCGGAAGCTCTTCCTTCAGTACGCGGGCTACCACGGCTCGACGATCAAACAGGCCGACGCCGTGCTGCTGATCTACCCGCTGGAGTGGCCGATGGAGCCCGGCACCGCGGCGGCCACGCTCGACTACTACGCCGTGCGCACCGATCCGGACGGCCCCGCGATGACGGACTCGGTCCATGCGATCGACGCCGCCGCGATCGGGGAGGCCGGCTGTGTGACGTACACCTATCTCCAGCGCTCCGTACGCCCGTTCATGCGCGGCCCGTTCGCTCTCTTCAGCGAGGCCCGGGGCGCGAAGTCGGGCGCGCAGGACCCGTTGTCGGGTCGTCCCGCGGAGGATTTCCTCACCGGGAAGGGCGGATTCCTCCAGGTCTTCACGCACGGTCTGACGGGCCTGCGCCTGCGGGAGGACGGGGTGCGCCTCGACCCCCTGCTGCCGCCGCAGCTGGGCAAGGGCGTCACGCTGACGGGCCTGCGGTACCGGGGCCGTACGTACGATGTCGCGATCGGCCCGCTGACGACGACGGTCCGGCTGACCTCCGGTGCTCCGTTCACCGTCCACACCCCCACCGGTCCCCGTCTGCTCACCGGCACGCTGACCCTGCCCACCCGCCGCCCGGACCTCGCCGCGACGACGGACGCGGCCCGTTGCCGCCCGGCGACGGCGACCTCCGAGACCCCCGGCCTGTACGCGGCCGCCGCGGTGGACGGCAGCGCGGCCACGGCATGGTCCCCGGACGGTGCGACGGGCGCGCTCACGGTGGACCTGGGGCGCACGGCCCCGGTGACCTCGATCGAGCCGGAGTGGACGGACGTCCGCTCGTCCTCGTACCGGCTGGAGACATCGGTGAACGGCACGGACTGGCAGCCCTACCGGTCGGGGGCGACGGCTCGTCGGGTGCGGCTGACGGTCACGTCGGAGGACGCGGAGAAGCCGGTGGGAGTACGGGAGTTGAGGGTCGCGCAGCCGTGACCGACGGCGCCCCGCGCGGCCGTCTCCCGGCCATCGGCCGTCCGAGCAGGATTCCGGCCAGGACCAGGGCCGCCCCGCAGAGCTGCCTGGGGGTGAGCGCCTCGCCGGCGAGGGCGGTGCCGAGCAGTACGCCGGTCACCGGGTTGAGCAGTCCGACCAGTCCGACCGTGGCGGCGGGAAGGTGGCGCAGACCCGCGAACCAGGCGGCGAAGGCGAGCGCGGTCGCCACCACGGTGACGTAGCCGAACCCGAGGACGGCCGGTCCGTCGAGCGCGGGCGGCGCGCCCTCGACCAGGGCGGCGAGAGGCAGCAGCAGAAGCCCTCCCGCGATCAGCTGCCAGGCGGTCGAGGCGAGTACGTCGACCTCGGCGCCCCACCGCTTGGCCAGGACGTAGCCGAGGGACGACATGAGCATCGCGGCGACGGAGGCGAGCACTCCGCGCACGTCGGTCGGCGCCGTCCCGCCGAGCAGCATCAGGCACACCCCTCCCAGTCCGACGGCGGCGCCGGCCAGCGGCAGCAGGCGCGGGCGTTCGGCGAGCAGCGCCCAGGCGATCAGCATCATCACCATCGGCGAGGTCGCCATGACCGTCGACGCGGTACTGGTCGGCAACAACTGGGCGGCCACGTAGACGAGGGCGAAGAACCCGCCCATGTTGAGGGCGCCGAGAACGAGGGATTTCCACCACCAGGGGCCGCGCGGCCGTTCCCGGCGCACGGCCAGGAGCAGCAGCCCCGCCGGCAGGGCCCTGATCGCGGCTCCGTACAGGGGGTGACCGGCGGGCAGATACGCGTGGGTGACGAAGTAGTTCGTACCCCAGGCAACCGGTGCGATCGCCGTGATCAGGACCCATCGAAAAGTAGCTTCCATGGAAGTTATTATGTCTTCCGAGGAAGCTACAGTGAAGCCATGTGCCCCGACAGCACCGGACCCGCCTCCGCGCCCCCTCCCCCGCCGCTCGACCACATCGCCCGTATCCAGTCGGAATGGGCCAGGGAACGACCGGATGTCGACGTGAGCCCTCTGGGGGTGATCGGCCGGCTCCACCGCCTGGCCGGAATGCTCACCGAGCAGCTCTGCGTGGTCTACCGGAGGTTCGGACTGAGCGAGGGCGAGTTCGATGTGCTGGCCGCCCTGCGTCGCGCGGGCGAGCCGTTCGAACGGGCCCCGGGCGAACTGGCGGTGCACACCATGGTCACGACAGGGGCGATGACCAAGCGGATCGACCGCCTGGAGCGCGACGGCCTCGTCACCCGCCGCCGCTCGGCCGGTGACGGCCGGGGCCGGGTGGTCGCGCTCACCCCCGCGGGCCGGGAACTGATCGACCGGGCCTTCACCGAGCACATGCGCAACGAACGCCGCCTCCTGGACGCCCTGCCCCCGGAGGCGGCGGCACAGCTGGAGGCGCTCCTGACCACATGGCTGGGCCACGTGGAACCGCCGCACCGCGCGCGCGTCGCGACGGATCAGGCGGATCCCACGTGCCGGACCGCTCAGATGCCGGGCGGGTCGAGTCGGGTGTAGGGAAGGCCGATACTCGTGCCGCCGGGGGTGACGACCCTGACGGTGACCGCCCCCGCCGCGCCGGGCGGTGCCGTGGTGGTCAGTTGGGTGTCGGAGACCACGGTGAAGCCGGCGGGCACGGCCGCGAACAGCACCGCGGTGGTGTACGTCAGTCCGGTGCCGGTGAGCGTCACGGTCGTTCCGCCCGCCGACGGCCCCTGGTCGGGCGCCAGACCGGTGAGGACCGGGACACCGAGATAGGAGTAGGCAACGCTGTTGCTGGTGCCGCCGGGCGTGGTGACGGTGACCGGGACCGTGCCGGCGGCACCGGGCGGCACCACCGCCCTGATCTCCGTGGCCGAAACGATGGTGTAGGTGGTCGCCGCCGTCGCACCGAAGCGAACCGCCGTGGCCTGGAGAAGATTCGTACCGGTCAGCGTCACGGAGTTGCCACCGGCCACCTGCCCAAACGCCGCGCTGATCGCGTTGAGAACCGGTGCGCCGAGGTAGTAGTAGGAGACGGGTTGGGTGCTGGTCCCACCGGGAGTGGTGACCGTGACGGCAACCGGACCCGGGCCGCCGGTGGGTACGGACGCGGTCAGCTGGGTCGGTGAGACGACGGTGAACGGACTCGCCGCGTTCACGCCGAAGTGCACAGAGGTCGCCCCGGTGAAACCGGTCCCGGACAGGGTGACGCTGTTGCCGCCCGCGAGTGGCCCCTGGGCCGGAGCCACACCGCTCAGAACCGGACCGGCGACATACGTGTAGGGGACCCCGGCGCTGGTGCCGCCCGGAGTGGTGATCGTGACATTGACGGTGCCGGCGGGCGCGGCGGGGGCGATCGCGGTGACCTGCGTCGCGGAGACTGCGATGAACGCGGCGGCGACGGTACCGAAACGGACCGAGGTCGCGCCGGTGAAGCCGGTTCCGGTCAGCGTGACCGTGTTCCCGCCGTCGACCGACCCCTGGTTGGGGACGACGGAACCGATCGTGGGCGCCGCGAGCACGAGGGTGAAGTCGGTGCCGTCGCCGGTTCCATGGGGCGCGGTCACCGTGGTCCGTACGGTGCCCGCGCCGGCCGGGGCGGCCGTGGCCACCGGCGGTTGCGTGACGTGGGGGATTGAGCTGTCGGGGCTCTCCACAGCCGTTCTCCTGTCGGGGTGATGTGAGGGGGGCATTCGGACGGCACGCCGCTTCGGAACGTGACGACCGGCGCGCCGCCCGGACCTCCTGGCCGGGCGGCGGTGAGCGAGTGACGTCGAGCGGTCAGCCCGCCCGGCCGGGCGCGGAACGTCCCGGACCGGACGGACATCACGCGTCTGGAGGCGGCACCGACGCCGGGTTCGTTCCGCGCCGGCAGTCGGTGCCGCACCCGTGACGGATCAGATGCCGGGACCCGCCACATAGGTGAAGGCGCCGACGTCCGTGGCCGTACCCGCGGGGTTGGAAAGACCGACGTCGACCGCACCGAGGGTGCCCGGCGGGGTGACGGCGGACACCGTCGTCGCGTTGATCACCGAGAACGGCGCCGGCACCGAGCCGAACGTGACCTGACTCGTGGACGTCAGGTTGGTGCCTGTGATGGTCACCGCGGTCCCGCCGGACGTCGGTCCGGAAGTCGGCGCGATTGCGGTGATGGTCGGGACATCGATGTAGGTGTACGACAGACCGTTGTTGGTGCCTCCGGCGGTCGTCACGCTGACCCCCACCGACCCGGCTGCCGCACCCGCGGGCACGACGACGCTGATCTGGCTGTCCGACAGCACCGTCGGCGTCGCGGAGTTGGCACCGAAGGACAC
>NZ_JBIURS010000013.1:0-99434 GCF_044740965.1 Streptomyces sp. NPDC088252
GCCGGAAGGCGGCGGTGTCACCATAGCCGCCGTCGGCGATGACCTGGGGCACCTCGATGCCCCAGGACCGCCTCTCGTCGATCATGTCGAGGGCCAGCTGCCACTTCTCGACATGGCCCACCTGGGCAGGGATGGCGCACTTGCCACGGCGGGCCACTTTGGCCTGATCGGCCTTCGGCGAGGCGGGATCCCAGCTCCCGGGCAGGAACAGACGCCAGTTCACCGCCGCCGAGGCGCCGTTGGAAGCCAGGTGCAGCGACACCCCGGCCTGGCAGTTGGTGACCTTGCCCGCAGTGCCGGTGTACTGCCGGGTCACACACGCCGACGCATCCCCGTCCTTGAGGAACCCGGTGTCATCGATGATCAACGCGGTGGGCTTGACGACCGGCTGCATACGCCAGGCCAGACGGGCCCGCACATGCGCCGCATCCCACGGGCTGGAGGTGATGAAGTGGGCCAGCGCCTGCCGGTTCCCGTCTTCGCCCAGGCGGGCGGCCATCGGTTCCACCGACTTGCGCCCGCCGTCCAGCAGCAGGCCCCGCAGATAGACCCCACCCCACCGACGCTGATCCGCTCGCGCGAACGGCTCGAACATCTCCGCCGCGAAGTCCTCCAGATCACACCGGACCGCAGCCAACTCCCCACTCAGCACGTCCTGTCAACGACACGACCCATCAAGAAGACACGCCATCGCAGACCGCACATGACCAAGCACTACTAGTGCTCGGCCCGGCCGGTCCGCCGGACCGGCCAGGGCGGATCCTGGGCGACGGGTTCGATATCGCCCCTGCTCAGGAACCCTTCGCCGCCGTCAGGCCCGGCAGCCGGTTCAGCATGACCACCTTGCCGTCCTTCGCGCCCTTCTTCGGGACGTACACCAGCTGACTGGAGACCCGCTCCTTGGTGAGGGTGGACCGCACCTCACCGGTCAGCAGCGCCTCCACATCCGCGTTGAGCGGCGGGCGCAGCCCCTTCGCCGCGGTCTGCCGTTCGAAGTGCTTGCTGCTGAAGAAGACCAGCGCCCCGCCGTCGTCCGTCCTCAGGCCGAGCGGGGCGAACGTGCCGCTGTCCAGCGGCTGATCGATGTACTGGTACGAGAAGCCGGCCCGCCGGGTGGTGCGGCGCGCCTCCCGCCAGCCCGAAGTGGCGGCGCCGGGGGCGAAGACGTCCGGGGTGCCCTTCTGCAGGTACTCCGTGTACCGGGTGCTCAAATCCTCCGGTGCCAGGGCCAGTTCGGAACCGTCCGGGGCCACCGGTTCGGCCCGGCCGTCGTCGTCCTTCGAGAAGCGGGGTACCTGGGACGACGGGACGACCGACAGATACGAGGTCTTCCAGCCCGCGCCGGGCCCGGACTTGACGAAGACGAGCAGCCAGCGGGTGTCCAGCTTCCCGGTGTCCTCGTCGCGGTTGGAGTCGGTGTCCGCGAGGAACCAGCGCGGCCAGCCGGCCTTCTTCGGGATGAGATATCTGGCGTCGGTCAGCTCCAACGGCTTGTGGTTCGCGTTGCCGTTCGGATTGTTCTTCTGCCGCGCCCGCAGCCCGGCCTGGTTGATCGCGCCGAGCGGGCCCGTGACCCGGTCCGCGTCCAGAGCCGGGTCGTAAGCCTTGTCCGCCGCGTTGTACGCGGAGGTGAAATCCTTCAGTGCCCGGGCGGCCTCGGACCTGGTTGCCGTCGGCACCACTTCCAGCTCGCCGTGCACCGTCACGCACCCGCTCGCCGTCAAGGACAGCATCGTCACCGTCGCGAGCACCGTCGCAGGCCGAATCGGCCTCGGGCTTCTCATCCGTTGCTTTCCGCGCCTTCTGATCCGTCGCCCCCACGGAGATGGCCGGGCAGCGGACTTCGCGGCGTCGCGGGGCCGGGGCTCACACCTCGTGGCGTTGTCGTCAATCACCGACGCTCCGCGTCGACTCGATCCTCCGCCTTGCGATGCACGCACCCCGGCCCCGCTCCTTAACCCGCGCTGCCCACTGCCCGGCCCTCTGACCGTCCGAACCCTACCGGGGCGAGGAACAGCGCGAGAGTGGGGATCAGATACAGCGCCCACACCGTGATCTGAAGAACGGTCGGGTCCGGCTGGAAGTTGAACGTGCCCTTCAGCAGCGTGCCGTACCAGCTGTCCGGCGGAATCGTGGCGCTGATGTCGAACGCCTGGTTGTGGATACCGCCCAGGAACTCGGCTTCCTGCAGGTCGTGGACGCCGTACGCGAGCACGCCCGCGGCGACGATCACCAGCATGCCGCCGGTCCAGGTGAAGAACTTCGACAGGTTGATCTTCAGCGCGCCGCGGTAGAACAGCCAGCCCAGCACGACGGCGGCCGCGATACCGAGGAACGCGCCGATCATCGGGTGCCAGCCGTCGTCCGCCGCGTGCACCGCACGCCACACGAACAGCGAGGTCTCCAGGCCCTCCCGGCCCACCGCGAGGAGCGCCGTGGCGACCAGCGCGCCGGTACCCATCGCGAGCGCCGCGTCGAGCTTGCCGTGCAGTTCCGTCTTCAGATGCCGCGCGGTGCGCCGCATCCAGAAGACCATCCAGGTGACCAGACCGACCGAGACGATCGACAGCGAACCGCCGAGCGCCTCCTGGGCCTTGAACGTCATCTCCTGCGAACCGAATTCGAGACCGGCGCCGAACGCCAGGCTGACGACGATCGCGATACCGACACCGATCCAGATCGGCACCAGTTTGCTCTTGTTGCCGGTCTTCACCAGATAGGCGATGAGGATGCAGACGACCAGGCTGGCCTCAAGGCCCTCGCGCAGGCCGATCAGGAAATTGCTGAACACGTCTCGGTTCTCCTTCTCTACGAGAACAGCGCCCGGCCCCACCAGTCGTCCTTGTCGCGGACGCCCGGCGGGACGGCGAAGTGCGCCGAACCCACGTGCTGGATGTACTCGTTGAGTGCGTCGTTCGCCGCGAGGCGCCGCTGCAGCGGAATGAACGCCTTGCGGGAATCGCGCTGGTAGGCGATGAAGAACAGCCCGGCATCGAGCCGTCCGAGGCCGTCCGTGCCGTCGGTGAAGGAGTACCCGCGGCGCAGGATCGTCGCACCGTCGTTGCTGTCCGGGTGCGCGAGCCGCACGTGCGCGGTCGGCAGCATCGCCTTCAGGAACGGCTCGTCGTGCTCCTTGGACCTGCCGACCGCGGCTCCCTCGCCCTTGTCGCGGCCGAAGACGTCCTCCTGCTCCTGGAGCGATGTGCGGTCCCAGGTCTCGATGTGCATCCGGATGCGCCGGGCCACCAGGTACGAACCGCCGGTCATCCAGCCCGCGTCCTCCTTCTCGCCCACCCACACGTGCTTGTCCAGAGCGGCGGTGTCGGTGCCGGAGATGTTCCGGGTGCCGTCCTTGAAGCCGAACATGTTGCGCGGGGTCTGGGCGCCGGGCGTCGTCGAGGAGGTCTTGCCGAAGCCCAGCTGGGACCAGCGGATCGCGGTGCGGCCCATGCCGATCCTGGCCAGGTTGCGGATGGCGTGCACCGCGACCTGCGGGTCGTCCGCGCAGGCCTGGATGCAGAGGTCGCCGCCGCTGCGGGCCGCGTCGAGGTTGTCTCCGGGGAACTTCGGCAGATCGACGAGCGCCTCGGGACGCCTGTCCTCCAGCCCGAAGCGGCCCTTGGCGAAGAGCGAGGGGCCGAAGCCGATGGTGAGCGTGAGCCGCGACGGCTTGAGCCCCAGCGCCTCGCCCGTGTCGTCCGGCGGGGCCTCGGCGAGACCACCGTAGGCACCGTCGCCGACCGCGTGACCGGCCGTCATCCGCTCGGCCGCCCGGGTCCACTCCTTGAGCAGCGAGATCAGCTCGGCGCGGTCCTTCGTCGTCACGTCGAACGCGGCGAAGTGCAGCCTGTCCTGCACGGCGGTGGCGATACCGGCCTGGTGCGCACCGTGGAACGGAACGGCCGCACCGCTGTCCGCGGTCGGCACCGCGTCGCTCCCCGGCCGCACCGCGGCGACCGCGCCACCCGCCACGGCCGCGCCCAGCGCCAGTCCGGCGCCTCCCCACCCCAGCAGTGCCCGACGGGACGGGGCACGGCCACCGGTCCCGGCGTCGTCCACGACGGTGTTCTGCGTCTCCTCGGACATCCCGGTCCCTCCCGGCCCGTTACTTCGTCACCGCGGCGGCGAGCCGCGACAGCGGTTCGGCCAGCGCGTTGACCGCGTCCGACAGTTCCTTGCGGTCGGCCTTGCCGACCTTCTCGTACGAGGTGAACTCGTAGGAGCTCTTGTCCTTGCGGTACTTGTCCAGCAGCGTGTTCAACGCCGCGAACTGCTTGTCCAGGGTCGCCGTCAGCGCCGGGTCGTTCTTCGAGGCGATCGGCTTCAGCAGCTCGTAGGACTTCTCCGCGCCCTCGACATTGCCCTTGAAGTCGATCAGGTCGGTGTGGCTGTAGCGCTCCTCCTCACCGGTGACCTTGCCGGTGGCGACCTCGTCGAGGAGCTCCTTGGCGCCGTTGGCCATCGAGGTCGGGGTGATCTCCGCCGTGCCGACCCGCTTCTGCCAGTCGAGCAGATCCTTGTAGAGCACCGGCGCCAGGGCCTTCTCCTCGGCGCCCAGCTTCTTCTCCTGCCACAGCGCCTTCTCCAGACGGTGCCAGCCGGTCCACTTCTGGCCGTCCTCCAGACCGTCCTCGCGGAGGTCGACCTTCGGGTCGATGTCACCGAAGGACTCGGCGACCGGCTCGGTGCGCTCCCAGCCGAGCCGGGAGTCGGCGTAGATCTTCTTGGCGGCCTCGATGTCACCGGCGGCCACGGCGTCCGTGAACTTCTTGGCCTTGGGCAGCGTCTCGTCGGCCTGCGCCTGCACGTAGGTGCGGTACTCCGCGACGGCCTTGTCCATCTCGGGGCTGCGCTTGGCGACGGTGCCGCCGGCGACCTCGATCTGCTGCCGGATGCCCTCGCCCTTCATGCCGGGCTTGCAGACGACGTTGTACGAGCCGGCCTTCAGCTCGGCGGTGATGGTGGCCTTGGTGCCGGGGCCGATGTTCTCGCGCTCCGCGGCGATGCGGTCGTCCGGGAAGAGGACGTAGACCTCGGTGACCTTCGAGCCCTTGTTCTGTACGGCCAGTTCGACGTGACCGGCCGGGAGCTTCTTCTTCGAGAGCTCGCAGGCGTCGTCCTTCGCGACGACCTGCAGGGCGTTGTCTCCCTTTCCGTCGCTCTTCTGCGCGCAGCCCGTGACGGCGGTCAGGGCTGCCACCGTCGCGGCAGCGGTGACGACGGAGAAACGAACGGCTCGCATACGGGCTCCACAGAGGATGAAGGAGAAGAGGGAGAAGGTCGGACAAAGACAGGTGAGGCGGACCTAACTTAACGGAGGCTTACCTGACCCGTCCCCACCTGCGCAGTGATTCAGCTCTCATCCCGGCGGCGCGGGAACGGAGAGATCACAATCACCCCATGGAAGGCTCATGAGAAGGTCAAGCAATGGTCAAGCCTCTCGTGTCGGTACGACGAGGGGCGCCCCGGTGCGCGGATGCGGGAAGACCTCGACCGGCTGCCGGTAGACCTCGCCGAGCAGCTCGCCCGTGAACACCTCGACGGGCGGGCCCGCCACCGCGATCCGCCCGTCGCGCAGCACGGCGGCCCGGTTCGCGTACGCCGCGGCCAGCCCCAGATCGTGCAGCACGACGACGACCGCGTCCCCGGCGGCGGCCCGCTCCCGGCAGAGTCGCAGCACCAACTCCTGGTGGCGCAGGTCGAGCGCGGCGGTCGGCTCGTCGAGCAGCAGCAGCGGGGCGCGCTGTGCCAGCACCCTGGCCAGCGCGACCCGGGCCCGCTCGCCACCGGACAGCGCGGAGAAGGGCCGTCCGGCGAACTCGGCCACCTCGGTGGCGGCCATCGCCGCGGCGACGGCCGGATCGTCCTCGTCCGCCCGCTCCGTCCCGGCCCACGGTGCCCGCCCCATCCGTACGACGTCCGCCACCGGGAACGGGAACGACAGCGCGGCGGACTGCGGCAGCACGGCCCGGCGCAGGGCGAGTTCGGCGGCGGACCAGTCGGTGGCCGGACGCCTGTCGATCCGCACCACGCCGCTCTCGGCGGGAAGATCGGCGGCCAGTGCCGCCAACAGGGTCGACTTCCCCGCCCCGTTGGGTCCGACGAGTGCCAACACCTCGCCCGCGTACGCCGTCAGTTCGACGGAGTCCAGCACCGGCCGCCGGCCCAGCCGCACCCGTAGCCCGCGCGCCTCGGCGACGGGGGAGCCGGGCGGGACGGGAGCGGGCAGCCGTCGGCCCCGTACCCGGAACGGATTCCTCGGTGACCTCATGCCCAACCACCTTGCCCACGACGGGTCCTGCGCAGCAGCCAGAAGAAGAACGGGCTGCCGAAGAGCGCGGTCAGCACGCCGAGTGGCAGCTCGGCGGGAGCGGCGACGGTGCGGGCCGCGAGATCACCCGCCACCAGCACCAGGGCGCCGCCGAGCGCGCTGCCGGGGACCAGGAAGCGGTGCCCGGGACCGTTGGCCATCCGCAGCAGATGAGGAACCAGCAGCCCCACGAACGAGATGATCCCGGCGACCGCCACCGCGGCGGCGGTCAGCAGCGCCACCACGAGGACGAGCACGATCCGCAGCCGCTCGACATCGACCCCCAGATGCCGGGCGGGCCGCTCGCCGAGCGCGAGGAGGTCCAGCCTCCGGGAGTGGAGCGGCGCCACGAGCAGCCCGAGCGCCGCGCACGGCAGCACGGCGAGCACCTTGGGCCAGGTCGCCTGCGCCAGCGAGCCCAGCTGCCAGAAGGTGATCTGGGAGATCTGCGCGTTGTCGGCGAAGAAGACGAACAGCCCGATCAGCGCCCCCGCGAAGGCGTTGACCGCGATTCCGGTGAGGATTAGCGTCACGACCTCCGTCCGGCCGCCCGACCGGGACAGCGTGTACACCAGCAGTACGGTCGCGAGCCCGGCGGCGAACGCGCAGACCGTGATGGTCCAGTTGCCGAGGAAGTTCAGCCCGAGCGCGATCGAGGCGACGGCACCGACCGCCGCGCCGGAGGAGATCCCGATCACCCCGGGCTCGGCGAGCGGATTGCCGAACACGCCCTGCATCAGGGCGCCCGCGCAGCCCAGCGACGCCCCGACGAGCAGTGCGAGGACGACCCTCGGCAGCCGTACGTTCCACAGCACGCTCTCCCCGACCCGGTCGAGCGCGGCGCCGCCGAGGCCGAGCCGGTGCTGGACGGAGGCGAGGACGTCGCCGAGCGGGATGCTGTACGCGCCGAGTCCGGCGGAGAGCAGGCAGCACACCACGAGGGCGGCGAGCAGCCCCCCGGCCAGCGCGAGGCCGGTGGAGCGCCGGGGTCCGGGCGTCCGGGGCTCCGGGGTCGCGGTGGTGGTGGCCGGCCGGGTGCGTTCGTCGTACGAGGTGGTCACCGGCCCGCCCCGTCCTTCGGGTGGAGCCGGGCGACCAGTTCGCTCAGCACCCGGTCCGTGCGCGGCCCGTAGTTCAGCAGCACGCCGTCGTCGATGGAGATGATCCGCCGGTCCATTCCGGCCGGGGTCTCGGCGACGCCCGGGATCTTCACCAGGCCGTCGACGCCGCCCACCGAGTCGAGTCCCTTGGTCATCACCAGGATGGCGTCGGGCGCGGCCTTGGCCAGGGCCTCGCTGGTGATGGCGGTGAAGTCCTTCTTCAGCCCGGACGCCTTGCCCGCGTCGACGGCCCCCGCCGCCTCGATGAGCGAACTCGCGCCGGAATCCCGGCCGCCCAGCAGATGGACGGAGGCCGAACCGCGCAGATAGAGGAAGGCGACCCGGGGCTTCTCGCGCCCGTCGGCCGGGGCGGGCACGGACTTCTGTACGGCCTCGATGCGGGACCGGGTGCGCGTGTCGAGTTCGGCGCCCGAGTCCGGCACGCCGAGGGCCGCCGCCACGGCGTCGATCCGGCGGCCGACGTCGTCGAGTTCCCTGGCCGGTGCGACGACGACGAGCGGGATGCCCGCGTCGCGGATCTGGTCGATGGCCTCCGCGGGGCCGGTCGTGGTCTCCGCCAGGACGACCGTCGGCTTCAGCGAGAGCACGCTCTCCGCCGAGACGTCATGGGCGCGGGTCACCACCGGGAGTTCCGCGGCCTGTTCGAAGGTGGCGGTGATGTCACGGGCCACGACCCGCTCGCCGAGACCGAGTGTGAAGACGATCTCGCTCAGGCCACCGGTCAGCGGAACGATGCGGTCGGTCGAGGCGACGGTGACCTCGGTGCCGTCCGCCGATTCCACCGTGACCGGCAGCCGGGGCTCCGGCGCGGTGGTCAGGGGCTCGACGAGATCGGCCCCGGCGTTGCCGGAACGGGCGACGGGAGCCCCCGTGTCCGAACTGCTGCCACAGCCGGTCAGGACGAGGGCGAGGGTGACGACGGCCGCCAGCGCGGCCAGTGGTCCACGGGTCCTGACCGGCCCGCGCCGTGGTCGCCGGGCGCCCCGGACCGGCGGGGCGAAGTCCTGCGAGAAGCGCACTGGGGGCACCGTCCTGTCCTTCTGCGGTGAGCGGTTGGGAATGGTTCGCGAGCCATGCGGTGGAAGGGGCCCCCGGAAGACTCGTGTGACTTAGGTTAGCCTTACCTCACTTTCCAGACCTCGGAGGGGTCCTCATGCTGTCGTCCAGATCTGCCCGCGCGCTCGCTGTCGCGCTTCTCGCGGTGTTGCTCGGAGCGCTGCTCCCGGCCACCGCCGCGCAAGCGGCGAGTCGCACGGTGCAGGGCGGCAGGCTGGACTGGGGCATCAAGTCCTCCTTCCAGAGCTACGTCACCGGCCCCGTCGCGAAGGGCAGTTGGAGCCTGACCGGTGGTGCCGCCACGGTCGGCGGCAGCCAGTTCCGCTTCCATTCCGCCACCGGTTCCTACGACCCGGCGACCGGTGCCTTCAGCTCCGGCTTCGCGGGC
This sequence comes from Streptomyces sp. NPDC088252, assembly GCF_044740965.1. Lineage (NCBI taxonomy): Bacteria > Bacillati > Actinomycetota > Actinomycetes > Kitasatosporales > Streptomycetaceae > Streptomyces > Streptomyces sp. NPDC088252. Next base: position 8,876 of record NZ_JBIURS010000013.1, read on the forward strand.
GGGGTGCGGTTCCTCGGCCACAAGAAGGCCGTCGGCGGCTACGAGCTGGACCTCACCATCAGCCGCCCCACGGTTCGCATCACGGGCGGGATCGGCACCGTCCACGCGGACATGGTCGGCAAGGACCGGGGGAGCGGTCGCGTCACCTCGGCCGCCCAGGTGCCGCTGGCGAGGCTCGGCCTGTCCGGGATCGACATGAAGGGCGGTTCCACCCCCATCGCCCTCAACAACATCCCGGCGACACTGACTTCGCAGGGCGCGAAGGCGTTCGCCGGCTACTACACGGCCGGCACGCCGCTCGACCCGATCAGCCTCTCCGTGGACACCTCCGCCCCCGCCGGGCAGCCGTCCGCGTCCAAGTCCCCCGAGAGGCCGAAGGATTCGAAGCGGACGGAGAAGGCGCGGAAGACGGCGGGACGCTTCGAGGACGCCGCCGTCGACTGGGGCGTGCGCCGGACCTTCCGCGAATACGTCACGGGTTCCATCGGCAAGGGGAAGTGGACCCTCGCCGAGGGCGCCGAGGACGGCGGAGCGCTCTTCCGCTTCCCCCGCGGCAAGGGCACGTACGACCCTGCGGGGCGGACCCTGGACGCAGGCTTCGCGGGCAGCGTCCGCTTCACGGGCGCCGATGGGCTCGATCTGGAACTCTCCGCGGTCGCGGTCCGGGTGAAGGCGGGCAAGGGCACGCTCTCGGCCGACGTCACGAGCGGCGGCGACCGGCGCAAGGCCGTCCCGCTCGTCACCTTCACCGCGAAGGACTTCACGCCGGAGAACGGGCTCGCCGTTCTCACCGAGGCCCCCGCGACCCTCACCGCCGACGGTGCGAAGGCGTTCGGCTCGCTCTACCGGGCCGGCACCGCGATGGACCCGGTCTCGCTGGCCGTGGCCGTGGACACCGGGGCCGAACTCCCCGCCCTGCCCGACCTGGGCAGCACACCCGACCCGTCCGGCCCGCCGGCGGAGAAGAGCGCGACCACCGCCGCGTCGGCATCCGACGCCGACCCCGGTTCCGGTCCCCGGTCCGGGCTGTACCTCGGCGTCGGCGGTGCGGGCGTACTCGCCGCCGCGGCGGGCGCGCTGTACCTCGCCCGCCGCAGAAGCACCCGGCGGAACAACAACGCCCGGCGGAACGACAACGCCCGGCAGAACGACAACTAGACCCCCGTCCCACCCCCGCTTTCCATCCCCTGAGGAGACCACCGACCATGGCAGCCACCCGCCGTCCCACAGCTCTCGCCGCCGCCGTCGCCACGGCAGCCGCCCTCGGCGCGACCGCGTTCGCCCTCCCGGCGTTCGCCTCCGACAGCACCGCCTCCGACGGGGCGACCGCCACCGCGCCGAAGCTGGAGCTGAAGGACGGCACGCTGGAATGGGGCGTCAAGGAGTCCTTCCGCAAGTACCTCGCCTCGTCGTTCTCCGGCGGGAGAATCACCGTCAAGGACGGCGCCACCCAGGCTCCCGACAACGGCGTGTTCACCTTCGCCGACGGCAAGGGCACCTATGACACGGCCACGCACGGCACCGACACCGCCTTCGGGGGCGGCGTCAACTTCTATGCCCACGGGGGCGTTCTCGACATCACGCTCTCCGACGTGAAGCTCGCCACGACCCGTACCGGCGGCACGATCACCGTCGACGTCACGACCCCGGAGGGCACCCGCGACGACGTGGCGTTCGCCGCTCTCGACCTCTCGGCGGTGAAGCCGGGCCAGGGTGCGGGCGGTGCGATGGTCTTCAAGGACATCCCGGCGACACTGACGAAGGCGGGCTCCGAGGCGTTCAACGGCCAGTACAAGGAGGGCGACGAGCTCGACCCGGCCACACTCTCGGTGAAGGCGGTCACGGCCCCGACCGGGAAGCCCACGGAGGAGCCGACCACCGAGCCGAGCGGGAAGCCGACGACCGAACCCACCGGGAAGCCCACCACGGAGCCGACCACGGAGCCGACCACCGGGCCGACCGGGAAGCCCACTTCGCCCGCGTCCCCGTCCCCCTCCGCCCCGGCCACCGACGAGCCGGCCGCCGCCGACCCGGGCGCGATCGTCGACGGCACCCTGGACTGGGGCGTGAAGAAGTCCTTCCGCGCTTACCTCACGGGCCCCGTCGCCCACGGCAGGATCGAGACGACGGGCGGTGCCACCGCGTCCGGGGACGGCTACCGGTTCCCCGACGCCACCGGCCACTTCGACGCGGCGAAGCAGACCCTGAACGCCGGGTTCGACGGCAAGGTCCGCTTCCTGGGGCACGAGGAGAACGGCGCGTACACCCTTGACCTCTCCCTGACCGGCCTGGAGATCCAGGTGAACGGGACGAAGGGCACGCTGATCGCGGACGTCACCACCAAGGACCGCGAGACGAAGAAGGTCTCCACCTACACCGGTCTCGCGATCGCCGACCTGCAGCTGCCCAAGGGCGAACTCGCCGCGAAGGACGGCGTGGTGACCCTCTCGGCGGTGCCGGCGACCCTCAGCGCCGACGGCACCAAGGCCTTCGGGGGCATGTACCCGGCGGGCGAGCAGCTCGACGCGCTGACCGTCGCGGTCGCCCTCGACGAGGACGCCGCACTCCCCGGTGGTGCGGGTGGTACGGGCTCCACCGGCCTGGCGGAAGGCTCCACGACCGCCGGCGGCGGCAGCGTGGGCGGCGGCTCGGTCGGTGGTTCGGTCGGTGGTTCGGGTTCCCTCGCCTCCACCGGCTCCGACCTCCCGGCCGGCGCCCTGTTCGCCGCCTCGGCCGTCGTCGTGGCGGCCGGAGCCGGAGCGGTGTTCGCCGCCCGCCGTCGCCGTACCGTCTGATCCGTACGCTCCGCGGGACTCCGCCGTGCGACGACATCGCCCGGGTGACGGCCCAGTTGTACGGCCGGCGCTCGGGCGATGCTTCAATGCCCGGGTGAGCGACAGCGACTTCGACGTACCCGCGGGCATCGACGTACTGCGGGTGTTCTGCGGCCCCGACGGCCGGCACGGCAATCCCCTCGGGGTGGTGCGCGACGGGCGCAGGTACCCCGACGAGGCGTCCCGGCAGGCCCTGACCGTGCGGCTCGGCTTCAGCGAGACCGTGTTCGTCGACGACCCCGAGCGCGGACACGTCGACATCCACACCCCGGGACTCCGTCTCCCGTTCGCCGGGCATCCGCTCGTCGGCACCGCCTGGCTGCTCGATCTGGGGATCCTGGAACTGCCGGTCGGGGACGTCTTCGCCCGCCAGGACGGGGAGTTCACCTGGATCACGGCCCGCCCCGAGTGGGCGCCGCCGCGCACGCTGGAGCGGTACGCGTCCGTCGCCGAGGTCGAGGCGCTGACCGGGCCGCCGCCGGGCGAGGGCTGGCTGTACGTATGGGCCTGGGAGGACGAGGCGGCGGGGCGGGTGCGGGCGCGGGCGTTCCCGAGGCGTGTCGACGGGTGCGGCGCCGACGGAGCCGGGGCCCGCACCACGGGCATGGTGGAGGACGAGGCGACGGGCGCGGCGGCCCTGCTGCTCAGCGCGGAGCTGGGGCGCGCCCTCAACATCACACAGGGACGCGGCTCCCAGATCCTCACCGCACCCGCGCCGGACGGCACGGTGGAGATCGGGGGGCGCGTCATGCCGGCCGCTCGATCGATCCCGTTCGGCGGGAGTCCGAGCCCTTCCGGCGTCTGAGGACGGAGCGGCGCGGCCGGCGGGGCCGGCGGGCGGACCCCGGTCGGCCCCGCCGCCAGGCCGTTACGCGCTGAGCGGGAACACCTCGCCCAGCTCCCGGAACACCGCCGTGTTCAGCGCGAACGCGCGCTTGCACTCGTCGACGACGCGCTGCTTCTCCAGGTCGTCCGCGTTCACCGCGTCCAGCAGCTCGCGGTAACCCCGCTTGAACGAGGCGGGGTTGGAGATCTCCTCGAAGACATAGAACCGGACCCCGTCACCCTTGCGCGCGAAGCCCCAGGTCCTCTCCGCCTTGTCACGGATGATCTGGCCGCCCGAGAGGTCGCCGAGATACCGGGTGTAGTGGTGCGCGACGTAACCGGCGGGCCAGGTGCGGGCGCACTCGGCGACCCGGGCGGCGTAGGCGGCCGTGGCGGGCAGCGGCTCCAGCCCCCCGCGCCAGCCGGCACCCCGCAGATGGGCCAGATCGCGCTCCAGTTCGGCGGTGCGCATCAGCTCGGGCCGTATGAACGGACCGGCGACCGGGTCGCTCCGCAACGCCTGGGCCCCTTCCTCCAGTGCCCGGTACACGAACCACAGCTGCTCGGTGTAGCGCGTGTACGCGTCCACTCCGAGCCGCCCGCCGAGCAGGTCGCTCATGAAGGTCGAGGTCTCCGCCTCGGTGTGCTGCTCGTGCGAGGCGGTGCGGATGAGCGTCGAGAAGGGCGTGGGAGCGGCGGTTGCGTCCAAGGCGGGCCTCCGGGGGCCGAGGGGGACGGGAAGTCCGGAAAGAGACAGAAATATCGGCGGCGACCGCGTACGGCGGTGGCTGTCGACATCCCCGATCTTCCTACTTAGGCTTACCTAAGTCAACAGCTTCCCGACAGCCTGTCGGTAAAAACGATACGCCTGGTTCCGCCTCCGCGCGGGAGTCCGCGCGGACAGCGGGAGCAGCGGGAACATGCGAAAGCGGCCGCCCGGGGGCGGCCGCTCGGGGAAGGAACTGTCCGCGTGGTTACGGGAGCGTCAGGATCTCGGCGCCCGTCTCCGTGACCACCAGCGTGTGCTCGAACTGGGCCGTACGCCTGCGGTCCTTCGTCACCACGGTCCAGCCGTCGTCCCACATGTCGTAGTCATGGCTGCCCAGCGTCAGCATCGGCTCGATGGTGAACGTCATGCCCGGCTGCATCACGGTGGTCGCGTGCGGGCTGTCGTAGTGCGGAATGATCAGACCGGAGTGGAACGAGGAATTGATCCCGTGCCCGGTGAAGTCCCGTACCACCCCGTACCCGAAGCGCTTCGCGTAAGACTCGATGACCCGCCCGATCACATTGACCTGCCGCCCCGGCCGGACCGCCTTGATGGCCCGGTTCAGCGACTCCTCGGTGCGCTCCACGAGCAGCCGGGACTCCTCGTCCACGTCGCCGCAGAGGTACGTGGCGTTGTTGTCGCCGTGCACCCCGTTGATGTAGGCGGTGACGTCGAGGTTCACGATGTCGCCGTCGCGCAGCACCGTGGAGTCCGGGATGCCGTGGCAGATCACCTCGTTGAGCGAGGTGCAGAGCGACTTGGGGAATCCCCGGTAGCCGAGCGTCGACGGGTAGGCGCCGTGGTCGCACATGAACTCATGGGCGACCCGGTCGAGTTCGTCCGTCGTGACGCCCGGGGCGATGTGCTTCGCGGCCTCCGCCATCGCCTGCGCGGCGATCCGCCCCGCGATGCGCATGCGCTCGACGGTGTCGGCGTCCTGGAGCTCCGGACCGGTGTACGGGGTGGGGCCCGGCTTGCCCACGTATTCGGGGCGCCGGATGTTTCCGGGTACGGAACGGATGGGAGTGATCTCCCCGGGTACGAGCAGCGACTGGCCAGACATGTCAGCGAGTCTAACCAGCGCGCTTGGGGCAGCATGGCCCCGAGGGAAGGAGCCGATGATGGCCCTGTTCAAGAAGCGCACGGCCGGCAAGCCGGGCGAGTGGTACTACTGCCTGCAGCATCGGAAGGTCGAGGAAGGCCCCGAGTGCCCGGCCAAGGATCGTTTCGGGCCGTATGCCTCCCCCGAGGAGGCGCGCCACGCGATGGAGACGGCGCAGGAGCGGAATCTGGAGTGGGAGACGGACCCCAAGTGGCACGACCGGGGCACACCGCCTGATTCGGAGGCCTGACCGGGTGCCGGGACCGGGACGCCGGGGCGCGGGCACCGGGGGCACGCCCCCGGTGCCCGTTCCTCACACGCCGGACGGGCTCGACTCCCTGGCCGCGCGCCTGCGCGCCGCGTCCTCGTCCGTCTCGGAGTCGTACGTCAGCAGCTTCGGCAGCGCCGCGGTCAGCAGCGCGACCGAGGCGACGCACGCCACGCCCCCGCTCCAGATCGCGGAGCGGGTCCCCGTCCACCCCGCCATCGCACCGGCTCGCACCTGGCCCAGTTGCGGGCCGACGCTGTACGAGAGCACCTCGATGCCCGCCAGTCGGCCCCGCAGCTCCTCGGGGATGGTCTGGTTCCAGATCGTGGAGCGGCCGAGACCGCTGAGCATGTCGCCCGCGCCCGCCACCGCCAGACAGAGCAGCACCAGCCATACGTCGCCGAACCACCCGGCCGCCGCGATCGCCAGTCCCCAGGCCGCCGCCCCGAACACCACGAAGAGCCCGTGCCGCCGCACCCGCGACGTCCAGCCGCTGGTCAGGCCCAGGACCAGGGAGCCGACCGACCCCGCCGCGTACATCAGGCCCAGTGACCACTCGGCGTCCAGTTCGTCGGCGAGGAACGGGAAGATCGTGTTCGGGAAGGCGAAGAACATCGCCGCCAGATCGACCGCGTACGTTCCCAGCAGCACCGGCCGGCTCCAGGCGTACCTCGCCCCCTCCGCTATGCCGCGCAGCGAGGGCTTCCGGCTGTCCGGGGAGGGCGGCGCGGGTGCCAGCCGCAGGCACAGCAGCACGGAGACGGCGAACGTGACCACCGTGACCGTGTACGCCGTGGCGTGTCCGGCGTAGGCCACCACCAGTCCGGCCACCGCGGGGCCGGTGATCGCGCCGAACTGCCAGCGCAGCGAGTTCAGCGCGGCGGCCGCGGTCAGCTGGTCGTGCGGCACGATCCGGGCCATCAGGGAGTCCAGTGCGGGCCGCTGGAGCCCGGCGAGCGCGGAGACCCCGCCCGCGACCAGATAGAGCGGCCAGAGCAGGGGGTCGGGCAGCGCGGCGTTCACCAGGAGTACGAGGGCGAGCAGCCCCAGCCCCGCCTCGGTGCCCAGGATCACCTTGCGGCGGTCCGCGGAGTCCGCGAGCGCCCCTCCGTACAGGCCGAAGACGACCAGCGGCACCAGCTCGACCGCGCCCATCGCGCCGACGGCCAGCGGTGAACCCGTCAGCTCCTTGATCTGGAGCGGCAGCGCGATCAACGCCATGAAGCTGCCGAAGTAGGTCACCAGGCCCTGGATCCACAGCAGCCGGAAGTCGGCCGAGGAACGCAGTGGCGAGAGGTCGGGCAGCAGGGCGCGCAGTCGGGTGGCCGGGGAGGGAGCTGAGGTCACGAGAGGCCATGCTCCGGCGCCGCGGGTGCACGCTGCAACAGCTTTTCGCGGCCTCCCGGGGGCCCGGCGGATCGTGCCGCCCTCACCACCGGGCCGGTGGTGGCGCGGTCAGCTGGTCGGCGAGCCGGGACAGCCGGTCCCGGAAGCGACGGCGGCCACGCGGCGCGGGGACGCTGTTCTCCCCGGCGGCCGCGCTCACCAGGTGCTGAACGGTGTCCAGGTCGACATCGTCGGTGGCGGTCACCGCGAGCGCCTCGTGGGCGAGCCCCCGTACCTCGGGGTCGCCGCCGTCCAGCGAGAGGACCGTCGCCCCGGCCCGACGGGCGTCGTGCACCCGCTCCAGCAGCCCGGCCCCGGGCCGCTCCGGGGCCACCAGCAGCAGCGTCTCGCCCCGTCCGGCCGCCTCGATCCGGGTCGGCCCGACGGCCAGATGCGCCGGATCACCCGGATCCACCCGATGGCGCACCAGGGTGGGCGCCAGCTCCGGCAGCCCGGACCAGGCGGACTCGTCGACCAGATGGGCCGCCAGGTGCCACGGCTCGTACGCCGCCGTGCCCACCAGCAGCAGACCGCCGCCGTGCGGGACGACGGAGGACCTGAGCGCCCCGGCGAACCGCCGGGCCGCCGCGGGCCACTCCGTCCCGGCGAGCACTTCGCGCAGCAGGGCGACACGTACGGCATCCATGGCCCGGCATCCTGCCCCAGGGCCCGGCCCCGCCGCCGGTGAACGACGCCGGAACCCCCCGAACGGGTCCGCCGTCGCGAGCCGGACCGCCGATGGGACGAGGGAACGTTCCTTCCCCTCGCGGGCAGTAGTGTCGCAGCCATGACTACGAATGACAGCGACAGCGCGCCCAAGCCCCCCGCCAAGGACCCGTGGGACCTCCCCGATGTGTCCGGACTGACCGTCGGCGTGCTCGGCGGCACCGGGCCGCAGGGCCGCGGACTCGCCTACCGCTTCGCCCGCGCCGGGCAGAAGGTGATCATCGGTTCCCGTGCCGCCGACCGCGCGCGGACCGCCGCCGACGAGCTCGGCCACGGTGTCGAGGGCGCGGACAACGCCGAATGCGCGCGCCGCAGCGATGTCGTGATCGTCGCCGTGCCGTGGGAGGGCCACGCCAAGACCCTGGAGTCGCTGCGCGGCGAGCTCGCGGGCAAGCTCGTCATCGACTGCGTCAACCCGCTCGGCTTCGACAGGAAGGGCGCCTACGCCCTGAAGCCCGAGGAGGGCAGTGCCGCCGAGCAGGCCGCCGCCCTGCTGCCGGAGTCCCGGGTCACCGCGGCCTTCCACCACCTCTCCGCCGTGCTGCTGCAGGACGAGGCCATCGAGGAGATCGACACCGATGTGCTGGTGCTCGGCGAGGCCCGTGCCGACACCGACCTCGTGCAGGCGCTGGCGGGCCGGATCCCCGGCATGCGCGGCATCTTCGCCGGGCGGCTGCGCAATGCCCATCAGGTCGAGTCGCTGGTCGCCAACCTGATCTCGGTCAATCGCCGCTACAAGGCGCACGCGGGGCTGCGTACCACCGACGTCTGAGCACGTTCCCGCCCCACCCTGCGGCGAGCGGAAAGGGGCATGGGGGACACTGGACGGGACCGTGCACCACCCCCCGGACAGGAGCCGCCCCCCATGCCCCGCCTCGCTCTCTACGCCGTCGCCGTCTGCGTCCTGGCCGTCGTCGCGGCCGTGATCTCGTTCGTCCAGGGCAGCTGGCTCGGGATCGTCTGGGTGCTGCTGGCCGGCCTCTCGTCCAACATGGCGTGGTTCTACCTCCGCAGGCAGCGCGCACACGCCGCCGGCTGAGCGGCGGATCAGAGATTGACCGCGCAGACCGGATCGGCCGCCTGCCAGAAGCGGTAGGTGTCGAATCCGCAGTACGTCGTGAATTCGCTGATGCCCAGTGTCCGCAGCAGCGCGTGGATCGCGTCGAAGAACGCGTGGTTGATCTCGGGGATCCACAGCACGCCGAAGACCGCGATCAGCCCGAACGGGGCGAACGGCTCCACCTGTCGGCGGATCCGGTACGAGAGCCAGGGTTCGATCACGCCGTAGCCGTCCAGCCCCGGCACCGGGACGAAATTCAGGATCGCCGCGGTGACCTGGAGCAGCGCCAGGAATCCCAGCGCGTACTGGAAGCCGACCGGCACGCCGTCCAGCGCGTGCAGCCAGAACGGCGCCGTGCACACGATCGCGAACAGCACGTTCGTCAGCGGGCCCGCCGCGGAGATCAGACTGTGCTTCCAGCGACCGCTGATCCGGCCCCGCTCGATGAAGACCGCACCGCCGGGCAGACCGATACCACCCATGATCACGAACAGCACCGGAAGCACGATGCTCAGCAGCGCGTGGGTGTATTTCAGCGGATTCAGGGTCAGATAGCCCTTCGATCCGATGGAGATGTCCCCGCTGTGCAGGGCGGTACGGGCATGCGCGTACTCGTGCAGACAGAGCGACACCACCCAGGCCGCCGTCACGAAGAGGAAGAAGGCGATTCCGGGCTGCTTCGCGAAATCCGTCCACACCGCCCAGGCCGACACCGCCATCACGGCGACGATCCCGAGGAAGACCGGGCTGATCCGCCGGTCGCTGCGGGCGCTTGCGGTGGTCATCGGCGAACTCCTGGTGGCTGGCCGGAAGGGGGCGGGGCGACGGGCGGCGAGAGCGACCGTACAGCCGACACGTCACAAACGTCTCGCGCCGGGGCGGTGGTTCCGTGAAGGGTGGGGGCATGACGAGCGATTCCGGCACACGGCGAACACGGGTACGACCGAACGCGCGTCTCCTTCCCGATCCCGGTCACGGAGAATAGGCGCGTGCGTTACTGCATCCTCGGGACCACTCTGGCACTCCGCGACGACGGCACGGCCGTCGCCCTCGGCGGGGCACGGCTGCGCGCGCTCCTCACCGTTCTCGCGCTGCGCCCCGGCCGCGCCGTCCCGGCCGCCGTCCTCATCGACGAGGTGTGGGACGGCGACCCGCCGGCCGACGCGGTGGGCGCCCTGCAGGCGCTGGTCGGCCGGCTCCGGCGGGCGCTCGGCCATGCGGCCGTCGCCTCGGCGGAGAGCGGCTACCGGCTCGCCGCGGAGCCGGACGCGGTCGACCTGTACCGCTTCGAGCGGCTCGCGGCGGAGGGGGCGCGGGCGCTGGAGGAGGGTGACGCGGCGAAGGCCCAGGCCGTGGTCGCCGACGCGCTCGCCCTGTGGCGGGGGCCGGTCCTGGCCGATCTCCCCGACCGCGGCGCCGTCGCGGCCCGCTGGGCGGCCCGGCGTCTGGACGCCCGGCGCACCGGGCTCGCCGCGGCCCTCGCGCTCGGCCGCGCCGACGAGGTCCTGCCCGAACTGCTCGCCCTCTGCGCCGAGCACCCGATCGACGAACCCCTCCAGGCACTGCGGCTGCGGGCCCTGCGCGACGCCGGGCGCCCGGCGCAGGCACTGGCCGCGTACGACGAGATGCGCACCCTGCTCGCCGACCGTCTCGGCACCGATCCCGGCCCCGAACTGCGTTCCCTGCACGCCGAGTTGCTCCACCAGGCCCCGGAGCGACCGGTCGTGGCGGCCGAGCCGGTCCCGGCCGCCCGTACCCGGGCCCCCGCCGTCCCGCAGGGAAACCTCCGGGCCCGGCTCACCAGCTTCGTCGGGCGCGAGGGCGACATCGACGCCCTGCGCGAGGACCTCTCGCACGCCCGGCTGGTCACCCTCCTGGGTCCCGGCGGGGCGGGCAAGACCCGGCTCTCCCAGGAGGCCGCCGAATCCGTCGCCGCCGCCTGGCCGGACGGCGTCTGGCTGGCCGAACTCGCCCCCGTCGACGACCCCGAGGCGGTACCGGAGGCCGTGCTGACCGCGCTCGGCGCCCGCGAGACCGTGCTGCGCGGGGCCGGCGCCGAGGAACTGAGGGTCGCCGAGGGCAATGCCGGCGACCCCCTGGTACGCCTCACCGAGCACTGCTCACGGCGCCGGATGCTCCTCCTGCTGGACAACTGCGAGCACGTCGTCGGGGCCGCCGCCACCCTCGCCGACCATCTCCTCGCCCATTGTCCGGAACTCACCGTGCTGGCCACCAGCCGCGAACCCCTCGGGGTGCCCGGCGAGTTCGTGCGGCCCGTCGACCCGCTGCCCGACCCGATGGCGCTCCGGCTGTTCACCGACCGCGGCGCCGCCGCGCGGCCCGGCTTCCGGGTGGACGCGGACGAGGAGACCGCCGCGGCCGCCGCCGAGATCTGCCGCCGCCTCGACGGGCTGCCGCTCGCCATCGAACTCGCCGCGGCCCGGCTGCGGATGCTCACCCCGCGCCAGATCGCCGACCGGCTCGACGACCGGTTCCGCCTGCTCACCAGCGGCGCCCGTACCGTCCTGCCCCGCCAGCAGACGCTGCGTGCCGTGGTCGACTGGTCCTGGGACCTGCTCGACGACTCCGAACGGGCCGTGCTGCGCCGGCTGTCGGTCTTCGCGGGCGGCTGCACCCTGGCCGCCGCCGAGGCCGTCTGCACGGACGACCCGCGGGGCGTGCCCGAGGTCGCCGGGCTGCTCGGCTCGCTCGTCGACAAGTCCCTCGTCGTCGCCGCGCCCGCCGACGACGGCGAGATGCGCTACCGGCTGCTGGAGACCGTGGGCGAGTACGCCGCCGAACGGCTCGACGAGGCGGCGGAGCGGGACGCCGTGGAGCGGCGCCACCTGGTGCACTTCCGGGAACTGGCCCGGACCACCGACCCCGAGCTCCGCGGCGCCGGTCAGCGGGCCGCCATCGACCTCTTCCAGAGCGAGTACGAGAACCTCCGTACCGCCCTGCGCAGGGCCGTCGCCTCCCGCGACGAGCAGGAGGTGCTCTGCATGGTGCTGTCGCTGTGCTGGTACTGGCAGATGCACGATCTGCGCGCCGACGCCCTGCACTGGGCCGACGCGGCCGCCGCGCTGGGCCCCGACCCGTTCGCCGGGCCCGCCGAACCCGCGCCGTCCCTCCGCGAGCGCTGCACCGACGCGCCGCCGCCCATGTCGCCCGAACTGCTCCAGGAAGCACGGCGCCAGGTGGGCCTGGTCCAACTGGTCAGCATGGACCACTCCCGGGACCTGTGGACCGACGCGAGGGGCATGGCCCGGCTGCGCGTCATCGCGGACACCTACCACGCGGGGCAGCCGCAGACCTGCCGCACCCCGGCATCGCTCTGGTTCTTCGCGGTCATGCTGACCGGCGGGGTCGACGACCTGCGCGAGCTGCTGGACGAAACGGTCCGCGCCAGCCGGGAGTTCGGCTACGTGTGGGAACTGGCCGGCGCGCTCCAGATGCGTGCCAACGTGCTGGCCAACCGGTCCGAATGGGCGGGGGACGCGCGCCGTGACGCGGACGAGAGCCTGGAGATCTTCGTCCGGCTCGGCGACGACTGGGGCGCCGCCGAGGCGCTCTCCTCCCGGGGCGAGGCGAACGAGAAACGGGGCGAGTACGCGCGCGCGGCCGAGGACTTCCGGGCCGCCATCGACTACGCGCGCAAGCTCGGCGCCGAATCCCAGGTGTCGGTCCTGCGGTCCCGGTACGCGTCCGTGCTCACCGAACTCGGCCGCGGCGACGAGGGCGAGGCGATCCTGCGGGAGGTGGTTGCGGAGGGACGTACCGGTCACGAGGCGATGCCCGCCGCCCGGCTCTACCTCGCCCTGTGGCTGGGACGGACCGGACGCACCGGCGAGGCCCGGGAGCAACTGGACGCGGTGCGCGAGGAGTTCCGCTCCGAGACGCTGGCCATCTTCGAGGGCTTCATGCTGGGCGGACTGGCCTGGCTGGACAACCAGGACGGCCGGTACGCCGAGGCCCTGTCCAGGGGACTGGAGGCGCTGGTCCGGTCCCACGACCGGCTGTCCCAGATGGTGGCGCCCCATATGTCCGTGATCCACCTCGTCGGCCTCGCACGGTCGTTGGCCGGCATCGGCGGCGAGCGCCGGGCCGCGACTGCGGCCCGGCTGCTGGGGGCCGGCCGCGGACTGCTGCCCCGGGGCCACGCACCGTCGTCGATGGAGCGGCACGACTGGGCCGAGGCGGAGCGACTGGCCGTCGCCGTTCTCGGCCGGGCTGCCTACGACACCGCGTACGCCGAGGGCGGCGGCCTCTCCCTGAAGGAGGCCACCGCTCTCGCCGAGGCGTGCCGGGACTGAACCGTCACCGGTGCGCGTCAGGTCCGCTTGCGGAACTTGGCGACCGCGAGCGGAGCCGTCACCGCGGTGATCGCCACCGCCCAGCCGAGCGTCAGCCACACCGAGTGGGCGACCGGCCCGCCGATCATCAGCCCGCGCGCCGCGTCCGCCAGGTTGGACAGCGGGTTGTAGTCGGTGAACGCCTGGAGCCAGCCGGGCATCGTGGCGGTCGGGGCGAAGATCGAAGAGCCGAACTGCAGCGGAATGAGCACCAGCATCCCCAGTCCCTGAACCGCCTGGGGTGTCTTCAGGGACAGCCCGAGCAGGATGAAGATCCACATGATGGCGGCACCGAAGGCCGCCGACAGGCCGACCGCCGCGAGCAGACCGAGCACCGAGGTCTTCAGCTCCATGCCGAGCAGGAAGCCCATGCCCAGCAGGATCGTCGTGGCGACCATCATCCGGCCCAGCTCGACCGCGATCTTCGCGACGAGGACCGAGGACCGGGCGATCGGCATCGTCCGGAACCGGTCCATGACCCCCTTGTGGAAGTCCTCGTTGACACCGGTCCCGACCGCGGTGGCGATGTTCATGCCCATCATCGCCATCAGGCCGGGGACCACGTAGTTGATGTAGGTCTGCCGGTCGCCGCCCAGGCTCGTGCCGATGGACCCGCCGAAGACGTACACGAACAGCAGGGTGAAGATGATGGGCATCAGCAGCACGTCGAACATCGACTCCGGATCCTTCTTGATCTGGAGCAGATTGCGCCGCATCAGCGCCCCGATGTGCCGGATGTTGCCGCGCAGCCCGATCCGGCCCTCACCGGCGGGCGCCTTCGGCCGGCCCGCAGCGGTGGCGGTGTCGGCGGGAGCGGGCTTCTGGATCGTCGTGCTCATGCCGCGACCTCCGCGGGGATCGTGTCGGTGGCGGAAGTGCTCTTCTCGCCGGTGATGGCCAGGAAGACCTCGTCCAGGCTGGGCAGCGCGGTGGCGACATGGGCCAGCGAGAAACCCCGGGTGCCGAGCAGCCCGATGACGGCGGTCAGCTGCTCATCGCTGAGGATCGGTACGTACAGCAGCCCTTCGTCCGGGACGGCCTGCGCGCCCGCGACGCCGTCGAGGCCGGCCTCCCTGAGCGCCTGCGCCATCGCGGGCAGCTGCGCCGGATCCGATGGCCGGATCTGCAGGGTGCGGCCACCGACCTTCGCCTTGAGTTCGTCGACCCGGCCGTTGGCGATGATCCGGCCCTTGTCGATGACGGTGAGCTCGTTCGCGAGCTGCTCCGCCTCCTCCATGTACTGGGTGGTGAGCAGGACGGTCGCCCCCTCCGCGACCATCCGCTGCACCTCGTCCCAGACCTCGTTGCGGGTCCGGGGGTCGAGCCCCGTCGTCGGCTCGTCGAGGTAGAGGACGGCCGGGCTGCCGATCATCGACGCGGCCAGGTCGAGGCGGCGCCGCATGCCGCCGGAGTAGTCCATCGCGGCGCGCCTGGCGGCGTCGGTGAGCGAGAACCGCTCCAGGAGCTCGTCGGCACGCGCGCGGGCGGTCCTGCGCGGCAGATCGAGCAGCCGCCCGATCATGTAGAGGTTCTCCCAGCCGGAGAGCTTCTCGTCGACCGAGGCGTACTGCCCGGTCAGGCCGATGGTGCGGCGCAGCTGCCGGGGCTGCTTCACCACGTCGTAGCCCGCCACGACGGCGTGCCCGGCGTCGGGGACGATCAGGGTGGACAGGCAGCGTACGAGCGTGGTCTTGCCGGCTCCGTTGGGGCCGAGCACACCGAGCACGGTGCCCTCGCGGACATCGAGGTCCACGCCGTCCAGAGCCTTGGTCGAGCCGTAGTGCTTGACCAGTCCCCGGACCTCGACGGCGTTCGGGCCGCTCCTGGGGTTCTTGTCGATTCGCGTCATGCCCACCATGGGACCAGGTGCCACCGACAGTCCGCCGACAACGGGCCGACAGCCCGCCGATGGGGGATGTCGGCGGGCTGTCGGTGGTGCGGGCAGTGGTCCGGATCCGGGGCCCGGCCCGCTGTGCGGGCCGGGCCCCGGGAGAACCGGGGTCCTCGTCCGGATCAGGCCTGATCCTGACGAAGGGCCCTAGTGGAAGGTGTGCTCCGCGGCCGGGAACGCGCCGCCCACGACCTCTTCCGCGAACTCCTTCGCGGCATCGCCCAGCACCTGGCGGAGGTTCGCGTACTGCTTGGTGAAGCGCGGCACCTTGCCGCCGGTCAGCCCGACCATGTCGGTGTGGACCAGCACCTGGGCGTCCGTGTCGGGACCGGCGCCGATGCCGACGGTCGGGATGTGCAGGGTGCGGGTGACCTCGGCGGCCAGTTCGGCCGGGACGAGCTCCAGGACGACGGCGAACGCGCCCGCGTCCTGCACGGCCTTGGCGTCGCGCAGCAGTTGCTGGGCGGCCTCCTCGCCGCGGCCCTGCACCCGGTAGCCCATCGCGTTGACGGACTGCGGGGTCAGACCGATGTGGGCCATGACCGGGACACCGGCGTCGACCAGCAGCCGGATCTGCTCGTGGCTGCGCTCGCCGCCCTCCAGCTTGACCGCGCCGACACCCGACTCCTTGATCAGCCGGGTGGC
Organism: Streptomyces sp. NPDC088252; assembly: GCF_044740965.1. Lineage (NCBI taxonomy): Bacteria > Bacillati > Actinomycetota > Actinomycetes > Kitasatosporales > Streptomycetaceae > Streptomyces > Streptomyces sp. NPDC088252. Next base: position 24,734 of record NZ_JBIURS010000013.1, read on the forward strand.
GTTGCGCAGGGCCTGGACCGGCCCCTCCTGGTAGGCCCCGAAGGGCAGGTCGGCGACGATCAGGGCGCGCCTGGTGCCCCGTACGACAGCGGCGGAGAGGATCGCGATCTCGTCCATCGTGACGGGCACGGTGGTCTCGTAGCCGAGGTGACAGTTGCCCATGGAGTCACCGACCAGCATGACCGGGATGCCGGCCTCGTCGAAGACGGACGCGGTCATCGCGTCGTAGGCGGTGAGCATGGGCCACTTCTCGCCGCGCTCGGTGGCGGCGGCGATGTCATGGATGGAGATACGGCGGGTGCCCTTGCCCCCGTACAGCGCCTTGCTGCTGTCGGTGGTGGCCCCCGCGGGGGTGGCGGCGGACTTGTTCTGCGCAGCCTGAAGCGACATTGCCAATGGCTCCTTCGTCATCTCGAGGCGCCCTGACGGCGTCCCCGGACCGGTTCCATGGTGGCATCCCGCGGCCGTCCACGGGAAGTGGGCCCGTCCGTCCGCGCCCGTGGCGGTACCCCGGTAAAGAGCTTCCAATACGAGACGGTGTCGTATCGAAATCATATAAGCTCCGTGACATGTCAATACCCTCGGGCGCTCGCCCCGCCCTGCCCCAGGTTCCCGAGGCGGTTCACCGCCGCCGTTGGGCGATCCTCGTCGTTCTGATGCTCAGTCTGCTCATCGTGGTGCTGGACAACTCGATCCTGAACGTCGCGGTCAAGACCATCGCCAGTCCCGCGCCCACCGGCATCGGTGCCACCCAGAGCGAGTTGGAGTGGGCGATCAACGCCTACACGCTCGTCTTCGCCGGACTCCTCTTCACGGCGGGGCTGCTCGGCGACCGCATCGGCCGCAAGAAGGTGCTGCTCTTCGGCATCCTCCTGTTCGGAGTCGGCTCCGCCTTCGCGTCCATGTCCGGCTCGCCCGGTGAACTGATCACCTGGCGAGCCGTGATGGGCTTCGGCGCCGCGTTCGTCATGCCCGCCACGCTCGCCGTCCTGATGAACGTCTTCGAACGCGACGAGCAGCCCAAGGCCATCGGCATCTGGGCCGGCAGCGTCGGCCTCGCCATCGCGATCGGCCCGATCACCGGCGGGCTGCTTCTCGAACACTTCTGGTGGGGCTCGATCTTCCTGGTCAACGTGCCCGTGGTGGTCGTCGCGCTGATCGCGATGGTGCTGCTGGTGCCGGACTCCAGGGACCCGAAGCCGGGCCGGACCGACCCCGTCGGGGTGCTGCTGTCCATCGTCGGTCTCGTCCTGCTGGTGTACGGCATCATCCGCGGCGGACAGCTCGCCGACTTCACCGACCCCGTCATGCTCCTCTCGGTCGTCGGCGGCCTGATCGTCCTGGCCGCGTTCGTCCGGTACGAGAAGCGCACCAGCCACCCGGCCCTCGACATCACGTACTTCAAGGAGCCGTCGTTCTCCGCGGCCGTCGCCGCCATAGCGCTGGTCTTCTTCGCGCTCATGGGGGTGACCTTCTTCTCCGCCTTCTACATGCAGAGCGTGCGTGGCTGGAGCGCGCTGGAGGCCGGTCTGCTGATCCTGCCGCTGGCCGTCGCCCAGATGATCTTCGCGCCGCGCGCCCGGCTGGTCGTCGACCGGTTCGGTGCCCGCCTGGTCTGCAGTGTCGGCATGCTGCTCGTCGCGTTCGGCCTCGCGGCCTTCGCGCTGTTCGACGCCACCACGCCGGTCTGGGTGCTGTGCGTGCTCTTCTTCGTGCAGGGTGCGGGCATGGCGCACGTGATGACGCCGGTCACCGTCTCCGTGATGCAGGCGCTGCCCAGGGAGAAGGCCGGTTCCGGATCGGCGGTCAACAACACGTTCCGGCAGGTCGGTGGGGCGCTCGGCATCGCCGTGCTCGGCTCGGTGCTGTCCACCGTCTACCGCGGCGGCATCGAGGGTCACCTCGGTGCGCTCCCTGCCGCCGCCAGGCAGGCGGCGGGGGAGTCGATCGAGGCGACGCTCGGCATCGCGGACAAGCTGGGCCCGGCGGGTGCCCCGCTGGTCGCCGCGGCGAACGACGCGTTCCTGAAAGCCATGCACGTCACCGCCATCGGTTCGGCGGCCGTCGCCCTGGTGGGCACGCTCGTGGTCGCGCTCTTCCTGCCGGGGAAGACACCCGTCGAACAGAGCTCCAGCGGCTCCGACGAGGGCGAGCCCTCGATACCTGCCGAGGCGGGCCGGTGACGGCCCCGGAGAGCTGAAAGTGCCGCCTCCGGGTCCCGGCCGGCCCCGGGACCCGGAGGCGGCGCACCGGGCACCGCCGCCCTCGGCGAGAATCGGAAGGGCGGACGATGCGGCGAGAGGCGGATTCAGGTGCAGGTAGAGGCGCAGGCACAGGGCCGGAACCACCCTGTCCGGCAGGATCCGGAACCGCGAAGGGGCCGGCCGCGCAGCGCGGCGGCCGAGCGGGCGATCCTGGACGCCGTCGTCCAGCTGCTGGAGGCGGGTGAGCCCCTCGCCGGCGTGTCCATCGAGCGGATCGCCCGGACCGCCGGGGTGGGCAAGGCAACCATCTACCGGCGCTGGAGCGGCAAGGAGGAGCTCTTCGTCGACGTCCTGCGCGACATCGAACCCCCCGAACCCGCCGTCTCCGGCACCGCCGGACTCGACGACCTGCGGCTGCTGCTGGACTCCCTGCGCAGACGCGGCCTCGCCCAGCGCTCCTCCGTCCTGCTCCACAACGTCTTCGCGCAGATGAAGAGCCACCCCAAGCTGTGGTCCGCATACCAGTGCACCGTCATAGCGCCCCGCCGCGCTGCCCTGCTGGCCGCCGTGCGGCGGGCGGTCGACGCGGGCGAGCTGCGCGGGGACCTGGACGTGGAGCTGATGAACGACCTGTTCCTGGGACCCATGCTCGTCCGCACCATCCACCGGCCCGACGCTCCGCTGCCCGAGGACCTCGCCGACCGCATCATCCGGACCCTGACCGAGGGCCTCGCCGCCCGGACGGGTTCCGCCCCGGCCGCCGACGGCTGACGCGCCCGGGGCCCGCGCGAGTGTGATCGTTCTGTCACAAGCCCCCGCACACCGCTCCTGTCAGGAACCCTCAGGGCCCCGCCCTTCGTCCTCGTGGCAGTACAGCCGTCGTGGACGGCAGGAAACACGCCGCCCATCACCTAGGGTCGAGGGCTCGGCGATACGCACGGCAAGGCAGTGAGGACAGCGCGATGGTGCAGGCGTACGGAGCGGACACCGGGAACGACCGTACGGGGCCGCAGCGCACCGGGTCCGGATCCCGTTTCCGGGACCTGCGCGACAAGTGGACCCGCGACCCGGGCATCTGGCGGCGCGGAATCGTGCTCGCCCTCTGCGCGGTCCTCCTCACCCTGGTGATGGCCTTCCACGCGAAGATCCCGAACACCATCGGCAATCTGGGCAGCCTCTCCGAGACGTTCCTGCCGTGGATCGGCGCGTTCGTCCCGCTGCTGCTGATCCTGGGGCTGGTGCGCCGCTCCGCGACCGCGCTGATCGCCCTGCTGCTGCCGATCGTGGTCTGGTTCAACGTCTTCGGCGGGCTGCTCACCGACAAGTCGGGCAGCGGCGGCGACCTCACCGTGGCCACGCACAATGTCAACGCCGACAATCCCGACCCGGCGGGCACCGCCCGGCAGGTCGCGGGTTCCGGCGCCGACATCATCGCTCTGGAGGAGCTGCCGACCCGCCAGGTGTCGAAGTACGAGGCGGCGCTCGCCGAACGCTTCCCGTACCACTCGGTGCAGGGGACCGTCGGCCTGTGGAGCAAGTACCCGATGAGCAACACCCGGCCGGTCGACATCAAGATGGGCTGGACCCGGGCGATGCGCTCCACGGTGAAGACGCCCCGGGGCGAGGTGGCCGTCTATGTGGCCCATCTGCCGTCCGTACGGGTCAAGCTGCACGCCGGATTCACGGCCAACCAGCGCGACGACAGCGCGGACGCCCTGGGCGAGGCCATCGCCGACGAACGGCTCGGCAAGGTGATCCTGCTCGGTGACCTCAACGGCACGATGAACGACCGCTCGCTCAACGCGGTCACCTCGCAGCTGAGGTCCACCCAGGGCGCGGCCGGCAACGGCTTCGGCTTCAGCTGGCCGGCGTCGTTCCCGATGGCGCGGATCGACCAGATCCTGGTGAAGGACGTCGAGCCGGTGTCGTCGTGGACGCTCCCGTCGACGGGCAGCGACCATCTCCCGATCGCCGCACGCCTGAAGCTGTGACAGGTACGAGGTAGGCCCGCCCCCGCCCGGCCCGTCCCCGCCCGTGCGGCGCCGTGACGCGCGAACCGTGCGCTCGCGCGGGGGCGGTGCGATGGGGGAGCCGTGCCCTCGCACACATGCGGCCGTGACGTGTCGGCCGTACCGTCGCCCGGCCCGGTCGGCCGATCCGCGCCGCCGCCCGCGTCCAACTCTGCCGAAACGGTCCGTTCACCTCGCGGAACGATCCGTCTGAGAGAATTTGTTCCGCTTGGGAACCAAGGGCGGCCGGCGATGGAGCCGGCCCGGCCCTGCCGTCGTGCCCCGGTTCCTCCCGCTGCTCCCGCCCCGGCCGGTCGGACACGCCCGGCCGGGGCGGGCACGCCTCCACTGCGGAAAGGTCTCTCCTCATGCCTCTGGCTCTGCTCGCACTCGCTGTGAGCGCCTTCGGCATCGGTACCACGGAGTTCGTGATGATGGGCCTGCTGCCCAATGTCGCGGACGATCTCGGCACCTCCGTACCCACCGCCGGACATCTCGTCTCGGCGTACGCGATCGGTGTCGTCCTCGGCGCACCGCTGCTCACCGCCGTCGGCTCCCGGGTCCCGCGCAAGCGGATGCTCCTGCTGCTGATGGCCCTTTTCACGGTCGGCAACCTCGCCTCCGCGCTCGCGCCCGGATTCGGCTGGCTGATCGCAGGCCGGTTCCTCGCCGGCCTGCCGCACGGGGCGTTCTTCGGCGTCGGCGCGGTCGTCGCCGCCCGACTGGTCTCCGAGGGGCGGCGGGCACGGGCCGTGGCGACCATGTTCCTCGGCCTCACCGTGGCCAACATCATCGGCGTCCCGGCGGCAACCCTGCTCGGCCAGCACCTCGGCTGGCGGGCCACCTTCCTGGTGGTCGCGGCGATCGGGCTCTGCGCGATGGCGGCGCTCGCCCGCCTCGTACCGTACGTACCCGTCGACGCCCACCAGGGCCTGGGCCGCGAGCTGCGTGCCCTCGGCGACCGACAGGTGCTGCTCGGCCTGCTCACCGCCGTCTTCGGCTTCGCCGGGGTCTTCGCCGTGTACTCCTACCTCTCGGCCATGACGACCGAGGTGATGGGCTTCGGCGAGTCCTCGGTGACGCCGGTGCTCGCGCTCTTCGGCATCGGCATGACGCTCGGCGCACTCGCGGCGGGACCGCTCACGGACCGGGCGCTGCGCCCGACGCTGTACGGATCGCTCGGCGCCCTCGCCGTCGTCCTGCTCGTCTTCCCGTTCGCCGTCCATGTGCGGTGGGCGGCGCTGGTGACGATCGTCCTGCTCGGCGGGGTCGGCTTCATGACGACCACCCCGCTTCAGATGCTGGTCATGAACAAGGCCAGGCACGCCCCGACCCTGGCGTCCGCCTCCAACCACTCCGCGTTCAACCTCGCCAACGCGGGCGGCGCGTGGCTGGGCGGCGCGGCGATCGCGGCGGGCTGGGGCTGGACGTCCCCGGCCCTGGTCGGCGCGGCCCTCACCGTCGCGGGCCTGGCGGTCGCGGCCGTGGCCGGCCTGCTGGACCGGGACCGTCCGAGCTCGTCGCGGATCGTCGCGAGCGCCGACGCGGAGGCACGAACCGCGCGGAGCCAGGTCCGGGCGGACGCGCGCTGAGGTGCGGGCCTGGTCGGGCCCGTCCGCTACCGGAGGGCGGGCCCGACCCGGGGCGTCCGGTGACCGAGGACAGGACGGCCACCGGCCGGCCCCGGTACCCCACGGCTCAGCCCGACTCGCGCCACCGGTTCGTGATCGGCAGTCTCCGGTCCTTGCCGAAGCCCTTCGGGGAGATCTTCGTGCCCGGCGGGTACTGCCGCCGCTTGTACTCCGCCGTGTCCACCATCCGCAGCGTCTTCGTCACCAGGGCTTCGTCGAACCCGGCCGCGACGATCTCGTCCAGACCCTGGTCCCGGTCGACGTACAGCTCCAGGATCCGGTCCAGTACGTCGTAGTCGGGCAGCGAGTCCGTGTCGACCTGGCCCGGCCGCAGTTCGGCGCTGGGCGGCTTGGTGATGGACGCCTCCGGGATCGGCGGGGTCTGCCCGCGCTCCTCGGCGGCGCGGTTGCGCCACTTCGCGAGGCGGAAGATCGACGTCTTGTAGACGTCCTTGATCGGGCCGTACGCCCCGACCGAGTCGCCGTACAGCGTGGAGTAGCCGACCGCCAGTTCGGACTTGTTGCCCGGGGCCAGGACGATCTGGCCCTCCTGGTTGGAGACGGCCATCAGCATCGTGCCGCGCAGCCGGGACTGCAGGTTCTCCTCGGCGAGGCCGGTGAGCCCCAGCGAGCCCATGTACGCGTCGAACATCGGCTCGATCGGTACGGTGCGGAAGTTGAGCCCGGTACGGCGGGCCAGCTCGGCCGCGTCGCCCTTGGAGTGGTCCGAGGAGTACTTCGACGGCATCGAGATGCCGTACACGTTCTGCGCGCCCAGCGCGTCGCAGGCGATGGCCGCGACCAGCGCCGAGTCGATCCCGCCGGAGAGCCCGATCAGCACACTGCTGAAGCCGTTCTTGGCGGCGTACGCGCGAAGGCCCACGACCAGCGCGGAGTACAGCTCCTCGTCGTCGTCGAGCCGCTCCGCGTATCCGCCGGCCAGCTCGGGCTCGTACGCCGCGAGGGGCTCCTCGAAGAGCACCACGCGATCGATCCGGAGCCCGTCGTTCACCACGCCCGACGGCGCCTCGGCCTCGGCGGCCGGCAGGTCCAGATCGAGCACGACGCAGCCCTCGGCGAACTGCGGGGCACGGGCGATCACTTCGCCGTCGCGGTCGACGACGATCGAGTCACCGTCGAAGACCAGCTCGTCCTGGCCGCCGATCATCGCCAGATACGCGGTGGTGCAGCCGGCCTCCTGGGCCCGCTTGCGGACCAGGTCCAGCCGGGTGTCGTCCTTGTCCCGCTCGTACGGCGAGGCGTTGATCGACAGCAGCAGCCCGGCGCCCGCGGCCCGCGCGGCCGGCACCCGGCCGCCGTCCTGCCAGAGGTCCTCACAGATCGCGAGCGCCACATCGACGCCATGGACCCGCACCACCGGCATCGAGTCGCCCGGCACGAAGTACCGGAACTCGTCGAAGACGCCGTAGTTGGGGAGGTGGTGCTTGGCGAAGGTCAGCGCGACCTGTCCGCGGTGCAGCACCGCCGCGGCGTTCTGCGGGGCGCCGGCCGGCTGGCCGTAGCGCGGCTGGGCCGTTTCGGAACGGTCGAGGTAACCGACGACGACCGGCAGCTCCCCGAAGCCCTCGGCTTCGAGACGGGCGGCGAGCGCGCGCAGGGCCTGACGCGAGGCCTCGACGAAGGACGACCGCAGGGCCAGGTCCTCGACGGGGTAGCCGGTCAGCATCATCTCGGGGAACGCCACCAGGTGGGCGCCCTGCTCGGCGGAGTGCCGGGTCCAGTGGACGATCGCCTCGGCGTTGCCGGAGAGATCACCGACGGTCGAGTCGATCTGATTCAGTGCGAGGCGTAGTTGAGGCACGCGCACCAGTGTAATCGTCTGACTGACGCGATGTCCTCGCGGGCCGCGCGCCCGCGAGGTGGCCCGCCGGGAGCGGGTCAGCGGCGGTAGCCGACGACCGTCATCATGCCCACGTCCGAGTGGTAGATGTTGTGGCAGTGGAGCATCCACAGGCCCGGGTTGTCCGCGTCGAACTCGATGGCCAGCGAGCTGTGCGGGCGGACGATCGCGGTGTCCTTGCGCGCCCAGGTGGCCGCGCGCCGGTGGGAGGCCCGGTGCTGCGGCCCCGCCGCTCCCACCACGCCGAACGAGTGCCCGTGCAGATGGATGGGGTGCCACATCGTCGTGACGTTGTAGAACTCCAGCCTGACCCGCTCGCCCTCCTTGACCGGATGGCGTCGCCGGGGGTTGTACGGCTCGCGGTCGAAGGCCCAGTCGAACGCCTTCATGTTGCCGGTCAGTTTGAACCGGATGGTGCGGTCGGGCTCGCGGACGGACAGCGCCACGGACCCGTCCGGCGACAGTTCGCCCGCCTCGACCAGCCTTCCGTCCAGTTCCCTCGGCCGCACGGAGGCGGAGGGTGCCGTGCCCCTTCCGGTACGGAGCAGGGCCAGCGCCGAAGCCCGCTTGCCCTCGGCGAGCGCGGTCAGCGGGAACACCCCGTCCCCGGCGGTGACCATCACGTCGTACCGCTCGCCCATGCCCAGCAGGAGGGCGTCCGTCGTGGTGTGCCGGACCGGGTAGCCGTCGGTGTGGGTGATCGTCATGCGGTGACCGCCGAGCGCCACGCGGAAGGCGGTGTCGCCGCCCGCGTTGATGATGCGCAGCCGGATGCGGTCGCCGGGCTTGGCGGAGAAGGAGGAGGGCGAATTCGCGATGCGGCCGTTGATCAGGTAGTACGGGTACGCGACATTGCCTCCGTGGCTGTCGAGCAGTCTGCTGAAGGAGTCCGTCATGATCCGCGAGGGGCCGGAGCGGCGCTTGGCGGACTTGGGGGACCCACCGTGCCCGCTGTCCCCCGCGTCGCCCTTGTCGTCCATGTCGCCCTGCTGGTCCATGTCGCCGTGGTCCGAGCCGCCGTGGTCCATGCCGCCCTGGTCCGAGCCGCCGTGGTCCATGCCGTCCGAACCGCCGTGGTCCATGCCGCCCTGGTCCGAGCCGCCGTGGTCCATGCCGTCCGAACCGCCGTGGTCCATGCCGCCCCTGCCCCGGCTCAGCTCGTCGAGCACCGAGTCGGGCGTGGAGCCGTCCACCCCGTCGACCCAGTCGTCGAGGACGACGACCCACTCCTTGTCGTACTTGAGGGGCTCCTTCGGATCGTCGACGATCAGTGGTGCGTAGAGCCCGCGGTCCTGCTGGACGCCCGTGTGCGGATGGAACCAGTACGTGCCCGGGTGCGGCACCTTGAAGCGGTACGTGAATTCCGCGCCCGGCCTGATCGCCTTCTGGGTCAGGTCGGGGACGCCGTCCATGTCGTTGCGCACGTTGAGGCCGTGCCAGTGCAGGGTGGTCGTGGCCGGAAGGTGGTTGGCGAGGGTGAGTGTCACGTTGTCGCCCACCGCGAACCGGAGTTCCCGGCCGGGCAGCCGGGCCTCGTAGGCCCAGGAGCCGACGACGAGCCCGCCGCCCAGATCGAGACGGGACGGGGTGGCGGTGAGATCGATCTTCCGTGAGGGACCGGAGGGTCGCTTCGCCTCGGCCGCGGCGACCTCCTCCCCGTCGGGGGAGACGTACTCGCCCGTGGACCTCCCCCGGGGGGAGGTCCCGCGGTTCACGCCGCCGCGGGTCGTGCCGTCGGCGTCGGCGCCGCCGGCCTTCGTGCCGCTGCGGCCCGTCTCGGATTCGCCGGAACAAGCGGCCAGGACCGTCGTACCGGCGGTGGCGACGGCGGCGCCGAGCACGGCGCGCCGGGTGGGTGGAGTGCGCATGACGGAGAGCACCTCGGGGTGTTGTCGGTGGACGGTCTGCTGGGGGAGGGGCGGCACCCCTTCCGTATCCGCAGCACCGACAACGGGGCACGACGCGTCCGGCCCGGCCGGGCGTCCGGCCCGGGAACCGGCGACACCCGCGTCGCGCCGCCCCCGACGAGGTGGGCGACCTCGATGGGCAGCACGACGGACGGAAACAACTGTCCGTATGTCGCACATCCACTCAGTGTCATGTCGAGCACCCTACCCCTGCCGGGTATGCGCCGCGCGGGGAGCTGTACCGACGGAGTGCTGATACGTATCTCCTCAGTGTTGAGGGCTCGGCCGGGCACACAGCACAGCGACCCGGTACCTCTCGCGCACGAGGGGTACCGGGCCATTGAGCGGTGCGTTCGCGGAACCGTCAGCCGCGGGCGTAGACCTTCTCCGCCCAGGCGGCGATCTGTTCCTCGGAGAGGTGCTGCGCCAGATCGGCCTCGCTGATCATGCCGATCAGCTTCTTGTTCTCGACCACCGGAAGCCGGCGGATGCGATGGGTCTGCATCTCCTCCAGAACCTGCTCCACACCCGCCCCCGCGTCGATCCAGCGCGGGGTGCCGTGGGCGAGGTCGCCCGCGGTCATCCTCGACGGATCGTGTCCCATCGCCACACAGCCGACCACGATGTCGCGGTCCGTGAGGATGCCGATCATCCGGTCCTCCTCGCCGTTGGCCGAGATGGGCAGCGCGCCCACCTTGTGGTCGCGCATCAGCTGTGCGGCGCGGTCGAGCGTCTCGTGCGCGGGGATCCATGTGGCCCCGGTGTGCATGATGTCCTTGGCGGTGGTCATGAGGGATTCCTCCTGCGTGCCGTCGGGCATGCTGTACGACCCCGAGCCAACCCATCGTCATCGGCCCGTTCGGCGGACGCGACCGCTATCGCCCATTCGGGTGCATCTGCGGCTCGGAGGGAATCCTTCAGGACCGGGGCTTCGCCCCTCGTGCCGCCAGCATCCGCGCCATCGTGTCCAGCTCGGACTGCTGGGCGTCGGCCATCCCCTGGGCCAGGCGCTTCTCCACCTTCACCGTGCACAGCCGGGCGCAGCCGCGAGCCATGTCGATGCCGCCCTTGTGGTGGTCGGTCATCAGCTGGAGATACAGGACCTCGGCACTCCTGCCGCCCGCCCTGCGGAGCCGGTCCAGCTCGGTCCTGGTGGCCATGCCGGGCATGAGGGAGCCGTCGTGCGCGCGGTACCCGGTCCCCGTGCCCTCCGTCCCCGCCATGCCGCCCATGCCGTCCATGGTGTGTCCCTCGTGCCCGTCGGCCGCCATCCAGGCCATCGGCTCCTGCCCGGCGGCCGCCTTCGGCAGCTCCCACAGGTCCAGCCAGCCGAGCAGCATGCCCCGCTGGTTGGCCTGCGTATTGGCGATGTCGTACGCGAGGCGGCGCACCTCCTCGTCACGCGTGCGGTCACGCACGATGAAGGACATCTCCACGGCCTGCTGATGGTGGACCGCCATGTCGCGGGCGAAACCGGCGTCCGCCGAGTCCACCGCGGGCGTGCGCGGGGCGGGGGCGGCGGCATGGCGCGCACCGTCGTCCCGCGCGGAGGCCACCGTCGCCACCCCCGCGAACAACAGCGCGAGCCCGGCGGCGGAGCCCGCCACCCACTCGACGCGCCGGCCACGCCGTACAGCGGTCACCGGGCCCCCAGCCCGCCCGTGCACGCCGCGCCGGGCTCGGGGGTCTGCGGCCCCTGCACGAACGCGGCGAAGAACCGGCCGACCCGCGGGTCGTCGGCGCCGTCCACCGTGACCTGATTGCCCCAGGCACTCAGCATGATCGTCCCGGCCTGGTCCTTGTACGGGCTCATCAGCGAGTACGGCGTCCGGCCGACCCGCTCGGCGAGCTTCGCCACATCGGCGTCGGATGCCTTGTCGGTGTACGTCACCCACACCGAGCCGTGCTCCAGCGAGTGCACGGCGTTCACGTCGGGGATCGCCTTCTGGTAGACCTCGCCGTCGCAGTTCATCCATACGGGGTTGTGGTCACCGCCGACCGGGGGCTTCATCGGGTACGTGACGGGCGTCGTGACGTGGTTGCGGGTCAGCTTCTCGGCGTCCCACGTCTTCAGGCCCTCGATCGGCCCGTCGGCCGGCTTCTGCCGATCCGCCGAGGGCGCCTTGGCGTCCTCGGCCCGGACGTCCGGCTTCTTCTCCGACGCCTCGGACTTGTCCAGCACCATGTACGAGCCGAAGCCGACCAGCCCCACGACGACGAGGACGCTCAGGCTTATGGCCAGGACACGGTTGCGGCGCTCGCGGGCGCGGTCGGCGTTGCGCATCTGCTCCATACGGGTCCTGCGGTCGAAGCTCATGGCGTCGGGTCCTTCTGCGAAGGGGCGGGAAGTGACAGGAATCGGTCGGGAGAACCGGCGGGCACCGGGCGGTCGCGAAGCCGCTCCACCCCGTGCGCACCATGGGCGCCGATCGTAGTGGGTGGCCGGGTGCTCCATCTCACGTCGTGTGCGTAATCTGGGTGAAATCCCGGGTCGTGATACTGGAGTTCCTCCCCTACCCCGGGTGGTGGTGCACGGACCGTCTGAACTGCAAGGATGTAGCTATGGACAAGCAGCAGGAATTCGTCCTCAGAACGCTTGAGGAGCGCGACATCCGCTTCGTACGGCTGTGGTTCACCGATGTCCTCGGCTACCTCAAATCCGTTGCCGTGGCCCCCGCCGAACTGGAACAGGCGTTTGACGAGGGCATCGGCTTCGACGGCTCGGCCATCGAGGGCTTTGCCCGGGTGTACGAGTCCGACATGATCGCCAAGCCGGACCCGGGGACGTTCCAGATCCTGCCGTGGCGCGCGGAGGCCCCCGGCACGGCCCGGATGTTCTGCGACATCCTGATGCCCGACGGCTCGCCGTCCTTCGCCGACCCCCGCTACGTCCTCAAGCGCATCCTCGCCAAGACCTCCGACCTGGGCTTCACCTTCTACACCCACCCGGAGATCGAGTTCTTCCTGCTGAAGGACAAGCCGGTGGACGGCAGCCGCCCCACCCCCGCCGACAGCTCCGGCTACTTCGACCACACCCCGCAGAACGTCGGCATGGACTTCCGCCGCCAGGCGATCACCATGCTCGAATCCATGGGCATCTCGGTCGAGTTCAGCCACCACGAGGGCGCCCCCGGCCAGCAGGAGATCGACCTGCGGTACGCGGACGCGCTCTCCACCGCCGACAACATCATGACCTTCCGCCTGGTGATGAAGCAGGTCGCGCTGGAGCAGGGCGTGCAGGCGACGTTCATGCCGAAGCCGTTCTCCGAGTACCCCGGCTCGGGCATGCACACCCACCTCTCCCTCTTCGAGGGCGACCGCAACGCCTTCTACGAGTCGGGCGCCGAGTACCAGCTGTCCAAGGTCGGCCGCTCCTTCATCGCCGGCCTGCTCACCCACGCCGCGGAGATCTCCGCCGTGACGAACCAGTGGGTCAACTCCTACAAGCGCATCTGGGGCGGCTCCTCCCGCGCCGCGGGCGCCGGCGGCGAGGCCCCCTCGTACATCTGCTGGGGCCACAACAACCGCTCCGCCCTCATCCGCGTCCCCATGTACAAGCCCGGCAAGACCGGTTCGGCGCGCGTCGAGGTCCGCTCCATCGACTCCGGCGCCAACCCCTACCTGACGTACGCGGTGCTGCTCGCCGCGGGACTCAAGGGCATAGAGGAGGGCTACGAACTCCCGGCCGGTGCCGACGACGACGTCTGGGCGCTGTCCGACGCGGAGCGCCGTGCGATGGGCATCGAGCCCTTGCCGCAGAACCTGGGCGAGGCGATCTCTCTGATGGAGAAGAGCGAACTGGTCGCCGAGACGCTCGGTGAGCACGTCTTCGACTTCTTCCTGCGCAACAAGAAGCAGGAGTGGGAGGAGTACCGCAGCGAGGTCACCGCCTTCGAGCTGAAGGCGCTGCTGCCGGTGCTGTAGGCGCGGTTCGAAAGCGAGCGGCTTCGGGCCGACGGTGTCGCACCGTCGGCCCGAAGCCGTTCTTGGACGCCCTGGGCCGTCCGGTGCCGCGTCGACGGTCGCGTACATCCCCTCCACGGCCTTACGGGTACGTCCTTCGCTGCTCGGAATGAGGTGCGTGTAGACCCGCAGCGTGAAGCCTGGGTCGCTGTGGCCGAGCCGACGGACAGCGACGGACGAGCACGGACGACTGCGGACAATCCCACCTGACCGGCTCGAATGGCCACTTCCTGCCGCGACAAGCAGCAGGGGTGGGAGGAATACCGCAGCGAGGTCACCGCCTTCGAGCTGGAGGCCCTGCTGCCGGTGCTGTGGCTTCGGTCCCGCGCCCCTTCTCGCTCAGTCGAACCGGCAGCCCATTTCGTCCAGGATCTCGTCGATCACCTCGGCGGGCTCCCGGGCCAGGTCCTCCTCGATCCACATGCGCATGGCGATCCGCAGCGAGGACAGGAACGCCGCGGCCAGGACCAGGGGGCGGACCGGCTTCTCCGACGGGCTCCGGCGGACTGCCACCGCCTCGGCCAGGTCCCGTTCCAGGGCGGCGTGGTTGGCGAGTTGCCGGGCGAGCAGTGAGGGGTGGCGCATCGCCAGTCTGGTCCGCAGGGCCCACTCGCGCTCCGGGGGCGAGACGCGCTCGGCGAACCGCGACACGGCCGCCCGCAGTGCGGTCCACGCGCTCTCCTCGGCGGGGCGGTCGCGCACGGTCTGGACGAGGGCCCTTATCTGCTGCTCCTCGCCGTACAGGAGGGCGTCCTCCTTGCCCGTGAAGTAGTTGGAGAACGTTCTGCGGGAGATTCCGGCCGCGTCCGCGACGGCCTCCACCGTGACGTGGTCGAAGCCGTGCTCGACGGTCAGCCGCAGCGTCGCCTCGTGCACGGCCTGCCGCGTGGCTTCCTTCTTGCGTTCCCGCAGTCCCACAGAGCTCTCCATGGGTTCAGTATCGCCCCGCCGGGCATAATTGCCCAGCGAGCAAAATTGCTCAGTGGGCATGTATGGTGAAGTCTTTCCCTGCTCCTGTTCGAACCTTCCGGAGGTTGCGCGTGAGCGCACAAACGGCCGCGCCGACCGAAGTCGCGCCGATGGATCACCGTCATGTGCTGCGGGCGCTGAGCGGGCTGCTGATCGTGCTGTTCGTGGCCATGATCAGCAGCACGGTGGTCTCGGTGGCGCTGCCGAAGATCATCGGCTCGCTGAACGGCACCCAGTCGCAGTACACCTGGGTCGTCACCGCGACCCTGCTGGCCTCCACGGCCTCCACCCCGATCTGGGGCAAGCTCGCCGACCTGTTCAGCAAGAAGCTGCTGCTCCAGATATCCATCGGCATCTTCGTTCTCGCGTCGATCGCGTGCGGATTCGCCCAGTCCACCGGGCAGTTGATCGCCTTCCGCGCCGTGCAGGGACTCGGCATGGGCGCGCTCCAGGTGCTCGTCCAGGTGATCATCGCCGCGATGATCAGCCCCAAGGAACGCGGCCGCTACAACGGCTACCTGGGCGGCGTCATGGCCGTCGCCACCGTCGGTGGACCGCTCCTGGGCGGCTTCATCACCGACACCTCGTGGCTCGGCTGGCGCTGGTGCTTCTTCATCGCCGTACCGTTCACGCTGGTCGCCTTCGTGATGCTCACCCGCACCCTGCATCTCGCCGAGGTGCGCCGCCCGGAGACGAAGGTCGACTACCTGGGTGCCTCGCTCATCGCCGGCGGCGTCAGCCTGCTGCTGCTCTGGGTCACCTTCGTCGGCAACGACTTCGACTGGCTGTCCTGGCAGACCGTCGTCATGGTCGGCGCCAGCGCCCTGATCCTGATCGCGGCCGTCGTGGTCGAGAGCCGGGTCAAGGAGCCCGTCGTCCCGCTCCACGTCGTACGCCGCCGCGACCCCGCGCTCGCCATCGTCGCGAGTCTCGCGGTCGGCATGGCGATGTTCGGCGGCGCGGTCTTCCTCGGCCAGTACTTCCAGATCGGCCGCGGCTACTCACCGACCGAGGCCGGACTCCTCACCATTCCGCTGATGTTCGGCGTGCTGGTCTCCTCCACCGTTGCCGGACGCCTGGTCTCCAGGACCGGCAAGGTGAAGCCGTACATCATCACCGGCGTGGTCGTCCTCACCCTGGGCTTCCTGGGCCTGTCCACCATCGACCACGAGACCTCGCTGGTCCTTGTCTCGATCGGCATGCTCGCGGTCGGCATCGGTGTCGGCATGTCGATGCAGAACCTGGTCCTGGTGCTGCAGAACACCGTCCCGCTCGGCGAACTCGGCGCGGCCAGTGGCGCGATCACCTTCTTCCGCTCGCTCGGCGGCACGATCGGGGTCTCGGTGCTGGGGGCGGTGCTCGCCAACCAGGTCGCCACGAAGATCACCCACGGCCTGGCGAAGCTCGGCGTCGACCCGGCGGCCTCGTCCTCGGGCGGCGGCTCCACGCTGAACATCGACGCGATGCCGCCGCAGATCCAGGAGGTGGTGCGCGCCGCGTACGGTGACGCGACCGGCACCATCTTCCTGATCTCGGCGGGCATCGCGGTGATCGGTGTGATCGCCGCGCTGTTCCTGACGCCGACGAAGCTGCGTGACAGCGTCGACCTGTAGCAGGTCCCCGCTGATCCGTGGTCGATCCACAGCTGATCTGCGTGGACCCGTGGTCGATCCTGCCCGGCCGGTTCCCCTGCCTTGCCCCGCGTCCTGACGGCGCGGGGCACAGCCATGTGCGCCGCACAGGTCAAGGACGAGTCCGGGACGGCCGCTTCGCGCGAGGCGACCTCCACCGACGTCGCGCTGAGGTAGTGTGACCCATCCCGAACACGGGGACCGACCAAGGAGGTGAGCCCCATTACCGCTGTATCAGGCTGGGTGCTCATCCCGCACGATCGCGCGGTCGACCCGACGTAATCGACCGCGGAGCGCCCATCGGCTTTCCCGAAAGGCTGCGCTTCATGTCGGTTTCCGCTTCACCGCTCACCGTCTCCTCCATCGTCACCACCCTCCGCGCCGCCGGCTGCGTATTCGCCGAGGACGAGGCGGAGTTGATCGTCTCCACGGCCGCCGACCCCGCCGGACTCGCGGCCATGGTCGAACGGCGGGTCGCCGGTCTTCCCCTGGAACACGTCCTCGGCTGGGCAGAGTTCGGCGGCCTGCGGATCGCCGTGGACCCCGGCGTCTTCGTACCCCGTCGCCGCACCGAGTTCCTGGTGGAGCAGGCCGTCGCCCTCGCCGGGCCCGGGGCGGTCGTCGTCGACCTCTGCTGCGGCTCCGGAGCCCTCGGCGCCGCGCTCGCCGCGACGCTGGGCCGGATCGAACTGCACGCCGCCGATGTCGCGCCCGCCGCCGTACGGTGCGCCCGCCGCAACGTCGGTGACGCGGGCCGGGTCCACGAGGGCGACCTCTTCGACCCGCTTCCCGGCTCGTTGCGCGGCCGGGTGGAGATCCTGCTCGCCAATGTGCCGTACGTGCCGACGGACGATGTCGAACTGCTTCCCCCGGAGGCCCGTATCCATGAGCCGCGCGTCGCACTCGACGGGGGCGCGGACGGCCTCGACGTCCTGCGGCGGGTCACCGCCGAGGCGCCGAGGTGGCTGGCGCCGGGCGGGCATCTGCTGGTCGAGACGAGCGAGCGGCAGGCGGCTCGGGCCGAGGAGACCGTCGCCCGCAGCGGTCTGATCCCGCGTGTGGTCACCTCCGACGAGCTGTACGCCACCGTCGTCATCGCGACCCGGCCCGAGCCGTCCGGGAACTGAGCGCGGACGGACGCCGAGGCGGCCCGGTCGGTCCGGGCTCAGGATTCCGGCTTCCGCCGGACCACCGCCGTCCCGGCGTCCAGGTCGACTCCCATGCGGGGCGGTGCGCCGTCCAACGCGTCGTCCTTCAGAACCTGTTCCTCCACCCGGTGCTCGATCTCCAGACGCTTTGCCGAGTTGAGGAACGCGTGCAGCTCATCGACGACAGAGGCCCCCACACCCAGCCCATGACGAGGCGTGCGGGCGGCGAGGACGCGTCGCAACCGGTCGGGCCGGCCGGTACGGACGACGGCGTAGCGGGCCGAGGCCAGCAGGAACGGCACCGTCACCAGCACGGCCATGACCAAGAGACTCGACATCATCACCATGCCCGTCCCAACGCCGGGCGCCGGACCGCCGTTCCCACCGCCGTACGACGAGCCGGGTACGCGCGGTCACGCCGTTCAGCCGAACCGCCACCGCGTCTGGCTGAACAGGGCGCCCTTGCCGAAGCCGAAGACCGTACGCGGCGACACCTCGAACACCAGCGCCTCGTGGCCCGCGTGCCGGAACGTGCCGTCCTGGACGTCGAAGTGCCATTGTGGGCCGTACTTCGACTCCCAGGCCGCGGCCAGCCGGTTCAGCCGGTCCTCGTCCGTCACCCGCTCCGCCCGGCCCTCGACCACCACGTCGAACCCCTCCGAAAGGGTGTTGTCGCCGGTCGTCAGCACCACCTCCGGGTTGGCGGCCAGATTCAGGCCCTTGCGTTCCGACGCCCCCGTGCTGAAGCACAGCGCGCCCTGTGACCACACCCCGATGAGCGGGGTGACATGCGGGCGGCCGTCCGGCCGGACCGTGCTCAGCCAGTAGATCTCCGCGCCGGTCAGCAGTGACTCCGCCGCCGGCCACGAGCCCGCCGTCGCCCCCTCGGCGCTGTAGCGGGCATCCAGCTCGGCGACGGGTTCGAATGTGGACATGCGGGCCTCCCGGTCGGGTCCTTGAAGCATTTTGTCTGCGCAGTGTGGACCGCGCATCTGCTCCGGATTCATCGGCGCGGGACAAAGGGCTGTCCCGTAATCCCCCGTGGACCGGCGCGCGACGTCGGATGCGGTGCCTCACAAGGCAGAGGGACATCCGCATACTGGATGTATTCGGATGGTCCGACAACGCGGCGAGGTGCCGTGGCTGTCGTCGTGCGCCCGCCAAGGATCACGGGACAGCCCTTACGGCCCGGTGCACGCTGGCGAGCGGGCTCCCGGAGCGATGCGACTTCGCCTCCGGCGTGGTCGTCGGTCGACGACGCTCCGCGTCGCCTCCCTCCTCCGCCTCGGGATCCGAAGCCGCATGACACCGCTCCCTGATCCGCTCTCCATCGTGCGCCAGGCCGTTAGGCTCGGAACGCTGGATGGTGTGTGGGCGGCGAGCAGGAGAGCGCGGAATGACGACGGTGCCGGGACGCAGGAGCAGTACGTTCACCCGACTGCTGCGGCACGGATTCACCGACCCCTCGGCCGCCGAGCGCCTCCTCGATCTGCCCGTGCTGTCGTCCGTACGCTCCGATCCGGTGCTGCTCGACGCCCTCGGTGCCACCGCGGACCCCGATCTGGCGCTGCAAGGGGTCGTCCGGCTGGTGGAGTCCGAGGAGCCGGACGAGCGGCAGATCCTGCTGGACACCCTCGTCACCGCCAAACCGCTGCGGGACCGGCTGCTCGGAGTGCTCGGGGCGTCCGAGGCGCTCGGCGACCATCTGGCCCGCCACCCCCGCGACTGGCACGCGCTCGTCACCTACGAGGCCACCGACCTGCACCCCGGGGTGCACGAATTCGAGCAGGAGCTCGCCGGCGCCGACGACCCCGATTCGCTGCGCGTCGCCTACCGCCGGTGCCTGCTGGCCATAGCGGCCCGCGACGTGTGCGGTACGACGGACGTCGCCGAGGCCGCCGCCGAACTGGCCGATCTGGCCACGGCGACCCTGCGGGCGGCGCTCGCCATCGCCCGAACGGCCGTACCCGGCGACGCCGCCCTGTGCCGGCTCGCCGTCATCGCGATGGGCAAGTGCGGCGGGCACGAGCTGAACTATGTCTCCGACGTCGACGTCATCTTCGTCGCGGAACCGGCCGACGGCGTCGAGGAGAGCGCGGCCGTGCCGGCCGCCACCCGGCTGGCCGCACACATGATGCGGATCTGCTCCGACACGACCGTCGAGGGCACCATCTGGCCCGTCGACGCCAACCTCCGCCCCGAGGGCCGCAACGGGCCCCTCGTCCGGACACTGTCCTCGCATCTCGCGTACTACCAGCGCTGGGCCAAGACCTGGGAGTTCCAGGCGCTCCTCAAGGCCCGGCCGGTGGCCGGCGATCCCGAACTGGGCGCGGAGTACGTCGAGGCCGTCTCGCCGCTCGTATGGCAGGCCGCGGACCGCGAGAACTTCGTCGCCGACGTGCAGAAGATGCGCCGACGCGTCGTCGACAACATCCCCGCCGACCGCGTCGACCGCGAGATCAAGCTCGGTCCCGGCGGGCTGCGGGACGTCGAATTCGCCGTACAGCTGCTCCAGTTGGTGCACGGCCGCAGCGACGCCACGCTGCGCAGCGGCTCCACCCTGGAGGCGCTTCGGGCACTCGCCGCGGGCGGCTACGTGGGACGCGTGGACGCCACGCAACTGGACGACGCGTACCGCTTCCTGCGCGCCATGGAGCACCGGATCCAGCTCTACCGGCTGCGCCGTACCCATCTGGTCCCGGAGGACGAGCGGGATCTGCGACGGCTCGGGCGCTCCCTGGGGATGCGCACGGACCCGATCACCGAGCTCAACCAGGCCTGGAAGCGGCACGCCTCCGTGGTGCGGCGGCTGCACGAGAAGCTGTTCTACCGGCCGCTGCTCGATGCCGTCGCCCAGCTCGCGCCCGGCGAGACCCGGCTCAGCGCCCAGGCGGCCGGGCACCGGCTCGAAGCCCTCGGATACGCCGACCCGGCCGCCGCGCTGCGGCACCTGGAGGCACTGTCGTCCGGGGTCTCCCGCAAGGCCGCCATCCAGCGCACCCTGCTGCCCGTGCTGCTCGGCTGGTTCGCGGACTCCGCCGACCCGGACGCCGGACTGCTGGGCTTCCGCAAGGTGTCCGACGCGCTCGGCAAGACCCCCTGGTACCTGCGGCTGCTGCGGGACGAGGGCGCCGCCGCCGAGAATCTCGCCCGGGTGCTGTCGGCCGGCCGGCTCGCCCCCGATCTGTTGCTGCGCGCCCCCGAGGCGGTGGCTCTGCTCGGCGATCCGCAGGGACTGAAACCGCGCAGCCGGGAACACCTGGAACAGGAGGTGCTGGCCGCGGTGGGGCGGGCGGAGGATGCCGAATCCGCCGTCGCCGCGGTGCGCGGAGTGCGGCGGCGGGAACTGTTCCGGACCACGGCCGCGGACCTCATCGGCTCGTACGGTACGGAGGAGAGCCCCGCCGAGGAGGATCCCGGGGCCCTCGTCGACCGGGTCGGCGGCGCCGTCACCGATCTGAACGCCGTCACGATCGCGGGCGCCCTGCGCGCCGCCGTGCGCGAACGGTGGGGGGACACCCTGCCCACTCGGTTCGCCGTCATCGGCATGGGCCGATTCGGCGGGCACGAGCTCGGATACGGCTCCGACGCCGATGTGCTGTTCGTCCACTCACCGCGCGAGGGCGTGGACGAGCACGAGGCGGCGCAGGCCGCGAACGCGGTGGTCGCCGAGGTGCGGAGACTGCTGCAACTGCCCACCGCCGACCCGCCGTTGATCATCGACGCGGATCTGCGGCCGGAGGGCAAGAACGGGCCCCTGGTGCGTACGCTGCGTTCGTACGAGGCCTACTACCGGCGCTGGTCGCTGGTCTGGGAGAGCCAGGCGCTGCTGCGCGCCGAACCGGTGGCGGGCGACGAGGAACTCGGCCGTGGGTTCATCGAATTGATCGATCCGCTGCGCTACCCGATGGAGGGTCTCGGGGAGGACGCGATCCGCGAGATCCGCCGTCTGAAGGCCCGGATGGAGTCCGAACGGCTGCCGCGCGGCGCGGACCCGACGCTCCACACGAAGCTGGGGCGCGGCGGGCTGAGCGATGTCGAGTGGACGGTCCAGCTGATGCAGATGCAGCACGGCTGGGTGGAACCGGGGCTGCGGACGACACGCACCCGCGAGGCGCTGGCCGCGGCGTGCGCGGCGGAGCTGATCCCGGTCGAGGACGCGCAGACGCTGGACGAGGCCTGGGTGCTGGCGACGCGCGTCCGCAATGCGGTGATGCTGGTACGGGGGCGGCCGGGCGACACGTTTCCGTCCGGACCACGTGAACTCACCGCGGTGGGGCGGTACTTGGGGTATGAGCCGGGGCATGTCGGGGACATGTTGGACGACTACCGGCGGATCACGCGACGGGCGCGGGCGGTGGTGGAGGAGCGGTTCTACGGGGCGTGAGGGCGTACTGCGTGGGCCTTTCGAGGGCCGCGCCCCGGAAGGCGCGGGCCCTCAGTCGGCGGCGGACGGGGCTGACGTGTCCTCGTCCAGCAGGGCGCGGCAGTGCCCGATGAAGGCCTCCAGCGCCAGTTCGAACGCCGCGTCCGCCCGGCCCGTCCCCACCGCGGCCAGCGCCTCGGCGAGGCGGGGTGTCGTGCTGTCGTCCGGCAGTTCCCACATCGTCTCCGGCGCCGCCAGGTCCAGCGCGGAGCCGAGGACCAGGTTCTCCAGGGCGGTGATCACCGTCATCACCTCGGCCATGGCGAAGCCGACGCCCAGCAGCAGCCGTGCCGCGCGCTCGTACTGTTCCAGGACCTTCGGGGCGCGCACCGGTGACGTCGTCAGCAGCGGGATCGCCTGCGGGTGGGCGGCGAACGCGGCGCGGTAGGAACGGGCCCAGGCCGTCATCGCCGCGTCCCACGGTTCCGCGTCGAGGGTCGCGGAGTCGATCGCCGAACAGACGCGCTCCCGGACGAGCTCGACGACTCCACCCCTTCCGTCCACATGGTGGTAGACCGACCCGGTCTGCACCCCGAGTCGCCGGGCTATCTGCGGGACGCTGAACTCGCCCTGCTCATCGATGATTTCGAGCGCCGTGGCGGTGATGCGCTCCCGGTCGAGCAGCGCCGTGCGCGGCCGTCCCATGTGCCGTTCTCCTGACGTATGCCTGCGGGCAAGTCTGCTGAAAGGTCTTCCCGGATACCCGTGGGCGAGGTTACATTGCCGAAACCGAAAGCCTTTAGGTTTCTGGTTCCCGGTCCCTGCCCCGCCCGTCGCAGAAGGGCTTCCTTCCGTATGTCCGCGCCCACCCTCAGGAGAGGCACCCTCGGCACCGCCGACATCGCCTTCTTCGTCGTCTCGGCCGCCGCACCGCTCACGGTGATGGCCGGGGTCGCCCCCATCGCCATCCTGCTCGGCGGCATCGGCGCCCCCGTCGGCTATCTGCTGGCGGGCATCACCCTCGCGGTCTTCGCCGTCGGGTTCACCACGATGAGCCGCCATGTCCGCAGCGCAGGCGCGTTCTACGCGTACATCACCCGAGGGATGGGCCGTCCCCTCGGCATCGCCGCCGCCCTGCTGGCGATGCTCGGCTACAACGGCATGGAGATCGGCGTCTACGGGCTCCTCGGCTCGGCCACCGCAGACACCGCCCAGGCCCTGTGGGGCATCGACATCCCCTGGCTGCCGGTCTCCCTGGCCGGACTGCTGCTCATCTGGTACGGCGGCTTCCGCTCCATCGACTTCGGCGCCAAGGTCCTCGGGGTGCTGCTCGTCGCCGAGACCGGCATCCTCGTGCTGCTCGCGGGCGGTGTGCTGCTGGACGGCGGGGCCGACGGGATCTCGCTCGCCTCGTTCACGGCCGGCCATGTCTTCGTACCGGGCATGGCAGCCGTACTGGCCTGCGCCTTCGCCGCGTTCACCGGGTTCGAGTCCACGGTGATCTACCGGCGCGAGGCGCGGGACCCGGACCGTACGGTGCCGCGCGCCACCTACATCGCCGTGGCGTTCCTCGGGCTCTTCTACTCGTTCATCGTCTGGACCGTCATCCAGGCCTTCGGCGACGCCCAGGTCGTCAAGGCCGCCGCCACCGACCCGGGCGGGCTGTTCTTCTCCGCGATCACCCACTACGTCGGCGGCTGGGCCGCGGACCTGATGCACGTCCTCATCGTCACCAGCGTGCTCGCCTCGCTGCTGGCCTTCCACAACGCCATCAACCGGTACGGGCTCGCGCTCGCCGAGGAGGGGGTGCTGCCCGCCGCCCTCGGCCGCGTCCACCCCCGGCACCGTTCCCCGTACGTGGCCGGTGTGGCCCAGTCCGTGCTCGGCGCCGTGATCGTCATCGGCTTCGCGGCGGCCGGCGCCGACCCGTACGCGCAACTGCTGCTCTGGGTCAACACCCCCGGAATGATCGGCCTGATGGCGCTGCAACTGCTCGCCGCGATCGCCGTGCCGCTCTACTTCCGGCGGTTCGACCACGGCGAGGGCAGGCTCCGCACCGTCGTCGCGCCGGTTGTCGCGACGGTGCTGCTCGCCGCCGCGATCGTCCTGGTCACGGACAACGTCGATCTGTTCTCCGGGGCCTCGACCGGTGTGAACGTCGTGCTCGTCTCGCTGGTGCCCGCGGTCTTCCTGATCGGGCTCGGACTCGCGTACCGGCTGAAGCGCACCAGACCCGAGGTGTACGCCCGGTTCGCGGCCGAGCCGTCGCCGCCGGGTGAGGACGGGGCCGCGACCGTCTCCGACCCCACCACGCCCGCCTCCACCACCGTCTAAGGAGTCCCACCGTGCCCGCAGCCGATCTCCTGCTCACCGGAGCCCATGTCCGCACCCTCGACCCGGCCCGGCCCGAGGCCACCGCCGTGGCGGTCAAGGACGGGGTGATCACCGCCGTCGGCGACGAGGCCGGGCTGCGCGAATGGCGCGGTACCGGCACCGAGCGCATCGACCTGGCGGGGGCCACCCTGACGCCCGGCCTGGTCGACGCGCACAGCCACCCCGTCTGGGGTCTGGAGATGGCCAACGGCGCCGACCTCACCGCCGTCCGCGACCTCGACCAGCTGCGCGCCGCACTCGCGGGGGCCGAACGGACCGAGGGCTGGGTCATCGCCTGGGGGCTGGACCACAACGCCTTCGGCGGCCGGCCCGTCGACCGGGCCCTCATCGAGGACGCCGTCGGCGGCGCCCCCGCCTTCATCCGGCTCTACGACGGACATTCCGCGCTGGTCAGCGGCGCGGCCCTGGAACGCGCCGGAATCACGGGCCCCCGCGCCTTCGCCCAGCGCTCCGCCGTCGTCTGCGACCCCGACGGGCGTCCCACCGGCCATCTCGTCGAGCACGCCGCGATGGATCTGGTCGCCGAACGACTGCCCAGGCCCTCGTCCGCCGAGCGCCGCGGCCGGCTCGTGGAACTCCTCTCCGAAATGGCCGCCACCGGCCTCACGGGGGCCCATGTGATGGACCTCGGCGACGGTTCCGTACCCGAGCTGCTGGCCGGCGTGGAGGAGCGGACGGATCTGCCGGTACGGCTCCGGCTGGCCCCCTGGTGCATGCCGGGCGCCGACAAGGAGGCCCTGGACGAGCTGGTACGGGTGCAGAGCGAGGCGGGCCGGCTCTGGCGGGTCGGCGGCGTGAAGTTCTTCATGGACGGCACCGTCGAGGGCGGCACCGCGTGGCTGGAGCACGCCGACTGCCACGGGGAGGGAACCGAGGCGTTCTGGCCGGACCCGGCGGCGTACACCGCGGCCGTGCACCATCTGCACCGTGCCGGGGTGGGGACCGCCACGCACGCCATCGGGGACGCGGCCGTCCGGCATGTGCTGGACACGGTGGAGGCGCTGGGGGAGAGCGGCCGGCTCCGCCACCGCATCGAGCACATCGAGACCGTGCCGAACGGTCTGGCGGCCAGGTTCGCCTCACTCGGGGTGATCGCCTCCATGCAACCCACACACACCGCGTACACGCGTGCCGACCACACCGACGAGTGGTCGAAGCGGCTCGGCGACGAGCGGGCCGGGCGGGCCTGGCGCTGCCGGGACCTGCGGGACGCCGGGGCGTACCTGGCGCTGGGCTCGGACTGGCCGATCGCCCACTACGACGTACGGCAGGTGCTGGCCACGGCCCGGCTGCGCCGGCTGCCCGGGGCGTCCGACACCGAACCGGTCACCGCCGAGCAGGCGCTGACCGGGCTGATGGCGCTGGAGGGCTGCACCTCGCACGCGGCGGTCGCCGCCGGGGAGCAGCGGGTCGCCGGGCGCATCGCCGTGGGGTACCGGGCCGACCTGACGGCGCTCGGGGTGGACCCGGTGGCCGCTCCGGCGGACGAGCTGGGGGAGGCTCCGGTGCGGCTCACGGTGTGCGGGGGGCGTGTGGTGCACCAGGGGTGAGGCGGTGGGGGAGCGGGCCCGCCGGGCGCCTGCTCCCCGATGGTCCCCGTATCGGCCTCGGCCCTCGGGCGGGCCGGGCCGGTGCTCTCAGCGGCGCGCCGTCGCGTCCGCCGTCGGACGCGGCGTGCGGACCGCCGTGCCCGTGGACAGGCCGGCCGGCCGCAGCCTCCCCCGTGTCGGCGGCACCCGTTTCGGGAGATGGTGCGGCAGCGAGCCGTGCCAGGCGCATGCGACCGCGTAACCGAGGACCAGACACGTCATGCCGCCCAGCGCGTCCAGCCAGAAGTGGTTGGCCGTCGACACGATCACGAGCAGGGTGACCGCCGGGTAGAGCAGGCCGAGGACGCGGGCCCAGGGGGCGGAGACCAGTGCGAAGACGGTCAGGCCGCACCACAGCGACCAGCCGATGTGCATCGAGGGCATGGCCGCGTACTGGTTCGACATGTTCTTGAAGTTGCCCGAGGCCATCGAACCCCAGGTGTGATGGGCCAGGACGGTGTCGATGAAATGGCCGCCGTTCATCAGGCGGGGCGGCGCGAGTGGAAACAGGTAGTAACCGAGCAACGCCACGGCCGTGGTCGCGAACAGGGCCAGCCGGGCCGCCGCGTACCGGCCGGGGTGACGGTGGAACAGCCACACCAGCACGCAGACGGTGACGACGAAGTGCAGCGTCGCGTAGTAGTAGTTCATCGACACGATCAGCCATGTCGCCGAATTCACCGCGTGGTTGACGGTCTGTTCCACGGCGATGCCCAGATAGGTCTCGACCGACCAGATCCGGTCGGCGTTGCGCAGGGCCTCGGCCTTCTGCTCCGGGACGGCGTTGCGCACCAGTGAGTACACCCAGTAACTGGCCGCGACGAGCAGGATTTCGAACCAGATGCGCGGCCGGCGAGGGGATCGCAGGGAACGCAGTCTCGCCAGGCCGCTGTCGCGCCGCCTGGCGTTCCGCTTCGCGTGAGCCGCAGAGGCCGCCTCGTCCACGATGGGTGACGGGGTGGCCTCCGACGGGCCTTCCTGTGACGTCACACTCAATTCACCCATAGGCACAGAGTCTGCCAGAAATGTTCCTCCCACCCGATCATCCGCCGCTCGGGAACAGGCCGCACATCTGACCGCCGGAACCAGTGGAGTCCGCGCCGGGACTGCGGGTTAGGAGCGGGCGTGCGATCCTGGAACGGTTCCGGCTGCGGCGGTCGGAGCGGGCCCGGGGCCCGCGGCCGTTGAACCGCGAACGACCAGCTCGGGCATGAAGACGAACTCGCTGTGCGGAGCGGGTGTCCCGCCGATCTCCTCAAGGAGGGTGCGGACGGCGGCCTGGCCCA
Organism: Streptomyces sp. NPDC088252; assembly: GCF_044740965.1. NCBI lineage: Bacteria > Bacillati > Actinomycetota > Actinomycetes > Kitasatosporales > Streptomycetaceae > Streptomyces > Streptomyces sp. NPDC088252. The sequence continues at coordinate 51,692 of NZ_JBIURS010000013.1, forward strand.
TCGCCGTCACCGGCTGACGGATCGTGGTGAGCGGCGGATCGGTGAACGCTATGAGCGGCGAGTCGTCGAAGCCGACCACCGACAGGTCGCGCGGTACCTCCAGCGACAGCCGCCGGGCGGCCCTGATCGCACCGAGCGCCATCATGTCGCTCGCGCACACCACCGCCGTGCAGCCCCGCTCCATCAGCGCCGACGCGGCGGCCTGACCACCCTCCAGAGTGAACAGCGAGTGCTGGATCAGCTCCTCCACCGCGTCCGGAGCGAGGTTCAACTGCTCCTGCACGGTGGAACGGAAGCCCTCGATCTTGCGCAGGACCGGCACGAATCGCTTGGGCCCGACCGCCAGACCGATCCGCTGATGGCCCAGCGACACCAGATGCGTCACCGCGAGCCGCATGGCGGCCCGGTCGTCCGGTGAGATGAACGGCGCCTGCACCTTGGGGGAGAAGCCATTGACCAGGACGAACGGGACGCCCTGGGCGCGCAGTTGCTCGTAGCGCTGCATATCGGCCGAGGTGTCGGCGTGCAGCCCGGAGACGAAGATGATGCCCGAGACGCCGCGGTCGACCAGCATCTCGGTCAGCTCGTCCTCGGTGGAGCCGCCGGGGGTCTGGGTGGCCAGCACCGGGGTGTAGCCCTGCCGGGTCAGCGCCTGGCCGATGACCTGGGCGAGCGCGGGGAAGATGGGGTTCTCCAGCTCGGGCGTGATCAGCCCGACCAGCCCCGCGCTGCGCCTGCGCAGCCGTACCGGCCGTTCGTAGCCGAGAACGTCGAGCGCGGCGAGAACGGATTCACGGGTGGCCGCTGCAACACCGGGCTTGCCGTTCAGTACGCGGCTGACCGTCGCTTCGCTGACCCCCGCCTGAGTTGCGATATCGGCAAGCCGTGCGGTCATGGAAGTGGACTGTACCGGGCGTATGTCGGATTGCCCACCATCCGCAGGAATCGGGCGGCCGCGACCGACCGCCGGTCCGGGAGGGTGCCGCGGCAACTTCTTGCAAAGCCTTGCGGGCCCGGTTTGCCGACTGCGGTCGGATCGTCGTACCACGGGTTCACGCGCTGTGGCCTGCCCCTGTCAGGGATCGACGGCTCCCGTCAAGAGGCTTGACGGCAACCGTGAGGACACGCGAATGTAACGATCGCCGAAGCTTGCAGAAATCTTCCGCAAACTCTTTCGGCGTTCTTTCATCCTTGTTACGTTCACGTCGACCCGGCGCCGCGACGGAGCGGTACGGCAGTTGAAGGAGTTCAGATGCGACGTGGCATAACGGCCACCGCCCTGGTCGCGGCCCTGGCGCTCGCGGCGACCGCCTGCGGCAGCGACAGCGAGTCCGACGGCACGAGCAAGAGCTCGGGCGAGCTCTCCGGCACGGTGACGTGGTGGGACACCTCCACCGTGGGCAGCGAGGACAAGGTCTTCAAGAAGATCGCCGAGGACTTCACCAAGCAGCACCCGAAGGTCCACGTCAAGTACGTCAACGTGCCCTTCGGCGACGCGCAGAACAAGTTCAAGAACGCGGCCCAGTCCGGCTCCGACGCTCCCGACGTCATCCGCTCCGAGGTCGCCTGGACCCCCGAGTTCGCGGACCTCGGCTACCTGGCCCCGCTCGACGGCACCGCCGCGCTGAAGAATTCCGACGACTTCCTGAAGCAGGCCGCTGCGTCCACCAAGTACAAGGACAAGACGTACGCGGTGCCGCAGGTCATCGACTCCATGGGTATCTTCTACAACAAGAAGATCTTCAAGGAGGCAGGCGTCGAGGTCCCCGAGACCGTCGACGAACTGAAGACCGTCGCCAAGAAGATCAAGGACAAGACCGGCAAGACCGGCATGTACCTGCGCGGCGACGACGCGTACTGGTTCCTCTCCTTCCTGTACGGCGAGGGCGGCGACATGGTCGACGCCTCCACCAAGTCCGTCACCATCGACAACCCCGAGGGCGTCAAGGCGATGAAGGTCGTCAAGGACCTCGTCGACTCCGGTGCGGCCAAGACCGATGCCACGGACGGCTGGGAGAACATGCAGACGTCCTTCAAGGACGGCAAGGTCGCCATGATGATCAACGGCCCGTGGGCCGTCGCCGACACATACGCCGGCAAGGAGTTCAAGGACAAGGCCAACCTGGGCATCGCCCCGGTTCCGGCCGGTTCCGCCGCGCAGGGCGCCCCGCAGGGCGGTCACAACCTGGCCGTCTACGCGGGCTCCAAGAACCTCGACGCCTCCTACGCGTTCGTCGACTACATGACGTCCGCGGACACCCAGGCCAAGGTCACCAAGGAGCTGAGCCTCCTGCCGACCCGTACCTCCGCCTACGCCAAGCAGGACGTCGTCGACAACGAGATCGTCGGCTTCTTCAAGCCCGTCGTCGAGACCGCCGTCGAGCGCCCCTGGATCCCGGAGACCGGCAGCCTCTTCGCGCCGCTCGTCACCGAGTACACCAAGGTCCTCACCGGCCAGACCACGCCGGAGAAGGCCGTCAAGACGACCGGCGACTCCTACCGCAAGCTCCTCAAGGGCTGGAAGTAACAGGAAGGCAGGCCGGCTGATGGCTGTCCACACCAGCCAGTCGGTGGCGAAGGCCGCGGGCGACGACGTCGCCCGCGGCCGGAGCCGCGGTACTGGCAACCCCCCGCCGCCGAGCAGGCTCCGGCGGGCCCTGTCGACCCACTGGTACGCGTGGACCATGGTCGCCCCGGTCGTCGTCGTGATCGGCGTGATCATCGGCTATCCGCTGGTCCGCGGCATCTACCTGTCGATGACCGACGCCAACGAGCGCAACGTCGCCCGGTCCATCGGTGTCAACCACATGCCCGCCACGTACAAGTTCGTGGGTCTGGACAACTACACCGAGGCGCTCACGGGCGAGCAGTTCCTCGGCACGCTCGGCTGGACCCTGGTGTGGACGGTCTCCTGCGTGGCCATCACCTTCTCCCTCGGCATGGCCCTCGCCAACATCCTCAACCGCAAGATCGCCGGCCGCTCCGCGTACCGGATGGCACTCATCCTGCCCTGGGCCATCCCCGGCTTCGTCTCCGTCTTCGCCTGGCGCTTCCTCTACAACGAGGACCGCGGGCTGCTCAACAAGATCCTCTCCGGCGGCGGGATCGACGCCGTCCCGTGGCTGAACGATCCCACCTGGGCGAAGCTCTCCGTCATCGCCGTCAACGTCTGGCTCGGCGTGCCGTTCATGATGGTCGCCCTGCTCGGCGGACTGCAGTCGATCCCCAGTGAGCACTACGAGGCCGCGGAGATGGACGGCGCCACCGCCTGGCAGCGGTTCCGCCACATCACGCTGCCCGGACTGCGGCCGGTCTCCACCACGGTGATCCTGCTCTCCACCATCTGGACCTTCAACATGTTCCCGGTGATCTACCTGCTGACCCGCGGCGGACCCGGTGAGGCCACCCAGATCCTGGTCACCCAGGCGTACAAGTTCTCCTTCGAGATCAGCCCACGCGACTTCGCGCAGTCCTCCACCTGGGGCGTGCTGATCCTCGTACTCCTGCTGATCTTCGCCGCCGTGTACCGGCGCGTCCTGCGCACCCAGGGAGACGACTGGTGACCACCGCCCCCGCAACCACCGTCCCGGCGGCGCCCGCCCGGCATTCCGCGCGCAAGGTCCGGCTGCGCGGCGAGCGTTCGCCGATCGCCTCGGTCGGGCTGCACCTCACGCTCATCGTCGCATCCGTGATCGCCGTCTTCCCCGTGCTGTGGGTCCTGCTCACCTCGCTGAAGCCCGCCGCGTACGCGACCACCACGGACTTCTTCAAAGAGACCACGACTCAGAACTACACGAACCTGATCCAGAACACGAAGTTCCTCACCTGGTTCGGCAACTCCCTGCTCATCGCGGGGCTCACCACACTTCTCGGCGTCATCGTCTCCGCCTCCACCGGCTACGCCGTCAGCCGCTTCCGGTTCCCCGGCAAGCGCGGGCTGATGTGGACGCTGCTGATCACCCAGATGTTCCCGGTCGCCGTCCTCATCGTGCCGATCTACAACATCATGGCCGGCATGGGGCTGCTGAATCAGCCCGCCGGCCTCGTCATCACCTACCTCACCATCTCGGTGCCCTTCTGCGCCTGGATGATGAAGGGCTTCTTCGACACCATTCCGCGCGAGATCGACGAGTCGGGCCAGGTCGACGGCCTCACCCCGTTCGGCACGTTCTGGCGGCTCATCCTGCCGCTCGCCAAGCCCGGCCTCGCCGTCACCGCGTTCTACTCCTTCATCACCGCCTGGGGCGAAGTGGCGTACGCCTCCGCCTTCATGGTCGGCGAGGACAACCTCACCCTCGCGGGCGGACTGCAGCTCTTCGTCAACCAGTACGGAGCCCAGTGGGGAGCGATGACCGCCGCGTCCGTGCTGATCGCGATACCCGCGGCCCTCGTCTTCCTCTTCGCCCAGCGCCATCTGGTCACCGGCATGTCCGCCGGAGCCGTCAAGGGCTGACGCGGCCCGCCCCGTACGACCCGCACGCACCAAGTCACGGCGTCCGCCGGCACCTCGGGGAAACACCTTCCCCACCGCAACCGACCACGCCCCCCGGCACGGGCCGACCCCGTGCCGGGGTGATCGCCGGTATCCCGACCCGGTCCGGCGACGCTCCCCACCCCAGACACCCCAGGGACGACATGACCCAGCACCTCGCTGCCCCCTCCACCGGCACGTCCGCCGACGCTCCGGCCCACCAGACCGGCTGGTGGCAGGACGCGGTGATCTACCAGGTCTATCCACGGAGCTTCGCCGACGGCAACGGCGACGGCATGGGCGATCTCGCAGGCGTACGCGGCAGACTCCAGCACCTCAAGGACCTCGGTGTGGACGCGGTCTGGCTCAGCCCGTTCTACGCGTCCCCGCAGGCCGACGCGGGCTACGACGTCGCCGACTACCGTGCCATCGACCCCATGTTCGGCACCCTGCTGGACGCCGACGCGCTGATCCGGGACGCCCACGACCTGGGTCTGCGGATCATTGTGGACCTGGTGCCCAACCACTCCTCCGACCAGCACGAGTGGTTCAAGCGCGCCCTCGCCGAGGGCCCCGGCTCCGCGCTGCGCGAGCGCTACCACTTCCGCCCCGGCAAGGGCGAGGACGGCGAACTCCCGCCCAACGACTGGGAGTCCATCTTCGGCGGCCCCGCCTGGACGCGGACCACGAACCCGGACGGCACCCCGGGCGACTGGTACCTCCACCTGTTCGCGCCCGAGCAGCCCGACTTCAACTGGGAACACCCGGCCGTCGCCGACGAGTTCCGCTCGATCCTGCGCTTCTGGCTCGACATGGGCGTCGACGGCTTCCGGGTCGACGTCGCCCACGGCCTCGTCAAGGCCGAGGGCCTGCCCGACCTCGGCACCCACGACCAGCTCAAGCTGCTCGGCAACGACGTCATGCCGTTCTTCGACCAGGACGGGGTCCACGAGATCTACCGCTCCTGGCGCACCATCCTCGACGAGTACCCCGCGAAGAGGGGGCCCGAAGGGGGGCCTTCGTCGGAGCGCATCCTCGTCGCGGAGGCCTGGACCCCGACCGTCGAGCGCACCGCCAACTACGTGCGCCCCGACGAGATGCATCAGGCGTTCAACTTCCAGTACCTGTCCACCGCCTGGGACGCCGCCGAGCTCCGCAAGGTCGTCGACAGCTCGCTCGACGCCATGCGGCCGGTCGGAGCCCCCACCACCTGGGTGCTGTCCAACCACGACGTGACCCGGCACACCACCCGGTTCGCCAACCCGCCCGGCCTCGGCACCCAGATCCGAAGCGCCGGCGATCGTGGGCTGGGCCTGCGCCGCGCCCGCGCCGCCACCCTGCTGATGCTGGCGCTGCCCGGCTCGGCGTACGTCTACCAGGGCGAGGAGCTCGGCCTGCCCGATGTTACCGACCTGCCCGACGACGCCCGCCAGGACCCGTCGTTCTTCCGTGCGGAGGGCCAGGACGGCTTCCGCGACGGCTGCCGCGTCCCGATCCCGTGGACCCGCGACGGCAGCTCGTACGGCTTCGGCAGCGGCGGCAGCTGGCTGCCCCAGCCCGACGGCTGGGGCGAGCTGAGCGTCGAGGCGCAGACCGGCGACGCCGGTTCCACGCTGGAGTTGTACCGGGCCGCGATCGCCGCCCGCCGGGAGCACCCGGGGCTCGGCGCCGGGACCGGGGTGGAGTGGCTCCAGGCCCCCGAGGGGCTGCTGATCTTCGCCCGCCCCGGCTTCGTCTGCACCGTCAACACGACGGGCCGCCCGGTGCGCATCCCCGTGCGCGGCACCGTCCTGCTGTCCAGCACCCCGGTCGTCACCGACGGCGCCGAGATCGAGCTGCCCGCGGACACCACGGTGTGGTGGACGGTGTGACGGTTCCTCTGCCCAGGGCCTCTCCTCCGGATCGGGCCGAGCCCGGCAACCTCCGGAAGAAGGGCCCTGGAACCGGCGGTGCGCCGAGACTCTCGGACATCGCCGGCCAGGCGGCGGTCAGCGAGGCGACCGTCAGCCGGGTGCTCAACGGGAAGCCGGGCGTCGCGGACACCACGCGCCAGCGGGTGCTCGCGGCGCTGGACATCCTCGGCTACGAACGCCCCGTACGGCTGCGGCAGCGCAGCGCCGGGCTGATCGGACTGGTGACGCCCGAACTCACCAACCCGATCTTCCCGGCCTTCGCGCAGTCCGTCGAACAGGTACTGGCCGGACACGGCTACACGCCGGTGCTCTGCACCCAGACCCCCGGCGGCGCCACCGAGGACGAGCTCGTCGAGCAGCTCGTCGAACGCGGCGTGGGCGGGATCGTCTTCCTCTCCGGGCTGCACGCCGACCTGTCGACCGACCCCGCACGGTACGCCGCGCTCACCGAACGCGGCGTACCGTTCGTCCTGATCAACGGCTACAACGAACGGATCAGCGCCCCGTTCGTCTCGCCCGACGACTCCGCCGCCGTCAGGATGGCCGTCGGGCACCTCGCCGAACTCGGCCACCGCAGGGTCGGCCTGGCCGTCGGACCACAGCGCTACGTGCCGTCCCGTCGCAAGCGGGAGGGCTTCGTCGAGGCCGCCGTGAACCTGCTGGGCCTGGGCCGCGCCGAGGCCGAACTCCTCGTCTGCTCCGCGCTGTTCGGTGTCGAGGGCGGCCAGGTCGCGGCCGGTGCGCTGCTCGACCTGGGGTGCACGGGCATCGTCTGCGGCAGTGACCTGATGGCGCTGGGCGTGGTGCGTGCGGCGCGGGAGCGCGGGCTCGACGTGCCGCGCGACGTGTCGGTGGTGGGCTTCGACGACTCGCAGCTGATCGCGTTCACCGATCCGCCGCTGACGACGGTGCGTCAGCCCGTACAGGCGATGGCGGCGGCCGCGGTGAGCGCCCTGCTGGAGGAGATCGGCGGCAGCCCCGTGCAGCGCACGGAGTACGTGTTCCAGCCGGAGCTGGTGGTGCGGGGATCCACCGCGGCGGTCCGCGGCCTCTGAGGCCCGGCCCGGGTGTCCGGGCGTACACGATCCGGGCGTACAGGAGAGGCACCGGGAGTCGGCCCTGAATGGGCCGGCGGGGAGTGAGCGACTCCGGGTGCCTCTCTTGTCCGTGACCGGCCCGGCCGGCCGGGCGCGTGGGGTCCGGGGTCGCCGGAACCCCCGGCCGACCGGACCGGAGTCGGGAGAAACGTAACAGCGCTGCAATGTTTTGCGTAAGGCCTTGCAGAAAGAAAACTGCTGGATCTCGCGGATGTGAGCGGACGGTGTCCAAAGGGTTGACCGAGGCCGGACAGGATCGTACGGTCTCGGTCGCAGCAAGGTTTGCATTCTTGCAGCAAGAACCTTCAGGAGCCTTGAGGGCAGGGCGCGTTGCCACGTGAGGCTGCACCGTCACCCGCATTTCCCCCACAGCAGGAGGAAGCATGGCACGCAGACCACTGTCCGCGGCGCTCGCCCTGATAGCGGGCGCCGCCGCCCTGGTGGCCCCCACCACGACCGCCCAGGCCGCCACGCCGGGCGACAAGGACGTCACCGCCGTCCTCTTCGAATGGAAGTTCGACTCCGTGGCCAAGGCCTGCACGGACTCCCTCGGCCCGGCCGGCTACGGCTACGTACAGGTCTCGCCGCCCCAGGAGCACATCCAGGGCAGCCAGTGGTGGACCTCGTACCAACCGGTCAGCTACAAGATCGCGGGCCGGCTCGGCGACCGCGCCTCCTTCGCCAACATGATCAGCACCTGCCACGGCGCGGGAGTCGAGGTCGTCGCCGACTCCGTCATCAACCACATGACGGCGGGATCGGGCACCGGCACCGGCGGATCCTCGTACACGAAGTACAACTACCCCGGTGTGTACTCCGCGCCCGACATGGACGACTGCACGGCGCAGATCAGCAACTACCAGGACCGGGCCAACGTCCAGAACTGCGAACTCGTCGGCCTCGCCGACCTGGACACCGGTGAGGAGTACGTCCGCGGCAGGATCGCCGGATACCTCAACGACCTCCTCTCCCTCGGCGTCGACGGCTTCCGTGTCGACGCCGCCAAGCACATGCCCGCCGCCGACCTCGCCAACATCAAGTCGCGGCTGAGCAACCCGAACGCCTACTGGAAGCAGGAGGCGATCTACGGGGCGGGCGAGGCCGTCTCGCCCGACGAGTACACCGGCACCGGGGACGTCCAGGAGTTCCGGTACGCCCGCGGCCTCAAGCAGGTCTTCAACAACGAGAAGCTCGCCCACCTGAAGAACTTCGGTGAGGGCTGGGGCTTCATGCCCTCGTCGAAGGCCGCGGTCTTCGTCGACAACCACGACACCGAGCGCGGCGGCGACACGCTGAACTACAAGGACGGCGCCAAGTACACCCTCGCCAGTGTCTTCATGCTGGCCTGGCCGTACGGATCGCCCGACGTCCACTCCGGCTACGAGTGGTCCGACAAGGACGCCGGTCCGCCGGGCGGCGGCACGGTGAACGCCTGTTACAGCGACGGCTGGAAGTGCCAGCACGCCTGGCGCGAGATCTCCTCCATGGTGGGTTTCCGCAACACCGCCCGCGGCGAGTCCGTCACGAACTGGTGGGACAACGGCGGCAACCAGATCGCGTTCGGCCGCGGCTCCAAGGCGTATGTCGCGATCAACCACGAGGGCGCCTCGCTGACCCGTACGTTCCAGACGTCGCTGCCCGCCGGTGACTACTGCGACATCCAGTCCGGCAAGGGCGTCACGGTCGACGGCTCGGGCCGGTTCACCGCGACGCTCGGCGCCGACACGGCCGTCGCGCTGCAGGTGAACGCCCGTACCTGCGCGGGCGGCGGCACCACGGACCCCGGTACCGGCACCTCCGGCGCCTCCTTCGGCGTCAACGCCACCACGCAGCCCGGCCAGAACATCTACGTCACCGGCAACCGGTCGGCCCTCGGCGACTGGAACACCGGCAGCGCGCTGAAGCTCGACCCGGCCACGTACCCGGTCTGGAAGCTCGATGTGGACATGCCCGCAGGAACCTCGTTCGAGTACAAGTACCTCCGCAAGGACGCGAGCGGCAACGTCACCTGGGAGAGCGGCGCGAACCGCACCGCGACCGTGCCGTCGTCCGGCAGGGCGACGCTGACGGGCGACGTCTGGCGCAGCTGACGTCGGTGACCGGTCCGGGGCCCGTCCGCGGCGCCCCGGACCGTGCTGGGGAGCGCACCACGGCGTACCCCGCGCAGCGGACGCGGCGGAAGGCGGCTCGCCCCGCGCCCGCGCTCGCCCCGCGCCCGCGCCCGCGCTCGCGCCCGCGCCCGCGCCCGCGGGGCGCTCCGTGCCGTCCGCCGAGACGTCCTGGTGGCCCCCCGCCCCGCCCGATCCGCCGCCCGGCGGTCCCGCCCGCCCCGAGATCCCCATCCCGCACACAAGGAGACCTTGCCCGTGTTCCGTTCCACCCTGAGACGGGGAGCCGTGGCCGCACTCTGCGCCGCGCTCCTCCCCGTCGTCCCGGCGGCATCCGCGTCCGCCGCGCCGAGACCCCCGGGCCCGCCCTCGGACGCCCGGCTGGCCGCCGAGCCCGCCCGTCACGATCTGACGCGTGAGCAGTTCTACTTCGTCATGCCCGACCGGTTCGCCAGCGGGGACACCTCCAACGACCGCGGAGGGCTCACCGGTTCGCGCCCGGAGACCGGCTACGACCCCACGGACAAGGGCTTCTACCAGGGTGGCGACCTCAAGGGCCTGACCGAGCGGCTCGACTACATCAAGGGCCTCGGCACCACCGCCATCTGGCTCGCCCCGATCTTCAAGAACCGCCCCGTCCAGGGCACCGGCAAGGACGCCTCGGCCGGCTACCACGGCTACTGGATCACCGACTTCACCCGGGTCGACCCGCACTTCGGCACCAACGCCGACCTGTCGAAACTCATCGACAGGGCCCACGGCAAGGGCATGAAGGTCTTCTTCGACGTCATCACCAACCACACCGCGGACACCGTCGACTACGCCGAGAAGACCTACGGCTACCGGCCCAAGGGCGCCTACCCGTACCTGGACCGGGACGGCCGCCCGTTCGACGACGCCAAGGGCCTGGCGAAGGTGGACGCGGACTCGTTCCCGTACACCCCGGAGAACACCGGGACCAAGGTCCCGTCCTGGCTCGACGACCCGACGATGTACCACAACCGCGGCGACTCGACCTACGCAGGCGAGTCCACCACGTACGGCGACTTCTCCGGGCTCGACGACCTGTGGACCGAGCGGCCCGAGGTCGTCTCCGGCATGGAGAAGATCTACGAGAAGTGGGTCAGGGACTTCGACATCGACGGCTTCCGGATCGACACCGTCAAACACGTCGACCTGGACTTCTGGACCCAGTGGGCCACGGCACTGGACACCTACGCGGCGAAGCACGGCCGCAAGGACTTCTTCATGTTCGGCGAGGTCTACTCCGCCGACACGGCCGTGACCTCGCCCTACGTCACGCAGGGCCGGCTCGACGCGACGCTCGACTTCCCGTTCCAGGAAGCGGCCAGGCAGTACGCCTCGCAGGGCGCCCCGGCCTCGAAGCTCGCCGCCGTCCTCGGTGACGACTACCGCTACACCACCGACAAGGCCAACGCCTACGAGCAGGTCACTTTCCTCGGCAACCACGACATGGGGCGCATCGGGACCTTCCTCAAGCAGGACAACCCGAAGGCCGACGACGCCGAACTCGTCCAGCGGGCCCGGCTCGCCAACGAGGTGATGTTCCTCAGCCGGGGCAACCCCGTCGTCTACTACGGCGACGAGCAGGGCTTCACCGGCGCGGGCGGCGACAAGGACGCCCGCCAGACCATGTTCGCCTCGAAGACCCCCGACTACCTCGACGACGACGAACTGGGCACCGACCGCACCCACGCCTCCGACGCGTACGACACCAACCACCCCTTGTACCGGAACATCGCCGCGCTCTCCGAGCTGACCAGGAAGAACCCCGCCCTGCGCGACGGCGTCCAGACCGAGCGGTACGCCCAGGGCTCCGTCCACGCGTTCTCCCGCACGGACGCCGGGCAGGGCCGCGAGTACGTCGTCGCCACGAACAACGCCACCGGGCCGCGGACCGTCGAGCTTCCCACCGCGTTCGCCGGTATGGACTTCCGCACGCTGTACGGCGGTTCGGGAACCGTCCGCAGTGGAGCGGACAAGAAGATCACCGTCACCGTGCCCGCCCTGTCCAGCCTCGTCCTGCGCGCCGAGAAGACGATGGGCCGGCCCGCCACCAAGCCCTCGATCACGCTGGAGGCGCCCGCCGCCGGAGCCACCGGCACCGTAGAGATCTCCGCGGACATCGACGGCGGACAGCTCAACCGCGTCGTCTTCGCCGCCCAGACGGGCAACGGGAAGTGGGTCACCCTCGGCTCCGCCGACCACGCCCCGTACAAGGTCACCCAGACCGTGGGCGACAAGGTCACCGCCGGAACACCCCTGCGGTACAAGGCCGTTGTCGTCGACCGCGCCGGCCGGACCGCGAGTGCCCTCGCCTCGTCCACGGCCGGGCAGCCGCCCGTCGCCGAGAAGCCCGTCGCGGTCGAACGCGACTACGCCGTCGTCCACTACAGGCGCGCGGACGGCGACTACGACGGCTGGCAGCTCAAGGCGGGCGACGAGGCAGCCGCGTTCACCGGGCGGGACGCCTACGGCGCCTTCGCCTGGATCAAGCTCGACGAGGGCGCCTCCTCCCTCCCGTACACCGTGGAGAGGAACGGCACCGCCGACGGCCCGCAGCGCACCGTCGACCTCGCGAGGACCGGACAGGTCTGGATCGAGCAGGACAAGGACGGCCAGGCCGACGAGGCCCCCGCCGGTGCCTATCCGCCGCAGGACACGACGAAGGCCGTACTGCACTACTACCGGGCCGACGGCGACTACGACGGCTGGGGGCTGCACACCTGGACCGGAGCCAAGGACCCCACCGACTGGGCCAAGCCGCTCCAGCCGGTGAAGAGGGACGCCTCGGGCCTCACCTTCGAGGTGCCGCTCACCGACGGTGCCACCTCGCTCAGCTACATCCTGCACAAGGGCGACGAGAAGGACCTCCCGAGCGACCAGTCGCTCGACCTCGCCACCTACGGGCACGAGGTGTGGATGCTCGCCGGCACCCCCGGCTACCTGCTGCCGCAGACCGGCGGTGTGCCCACGCCCGACCTCTCCAAGGCCGAGGCGCAGTGGATCGACGTCGACACCGTCGTGTGGAAGGTGAAGGCCACCGACGCCACCAGCCAGCAACTCGTCTACGCACAGGGCGGCGGCATCTCCGTCGTCGACGGGGCACTCTCCGACGAGGGCCAGTGGCTGCGGCTCACCCCGTCCGCGCTGACCGACAACCAGAAGGCGAAGTACCCGCACCTCAAGGACCATCCGGCGTTCACCGTCGACGTCCGAGACCGGGACCGGATCCGAGAGGCACTGCGCGGCCAGCTGATCGCCACCCAGCGCGCCGCCAACGGCGCCCTGCTCGCCGCCACCGGAGTGCAGAGCGCGGGTGTGCTCGACGACCTGTACGGGAAGAAAGCGGCCGGCGCCTCGCTCGGCCCGGTCTTCGACCACGGCCGCCCCACGCTGTCCGTCTGGGCACCCACCGCCCGTACCGTCGCCCTCGAACTCGACGGCCGCAGCGTCCCGATGCGCCGGGACGACCGTACCGGCGTGTGGTCCGTCACGGGCACCAGGGCATGGTCGGGCAAGCCCTACCGCTACGTGGTCGACGTCTGGGCGCCCACCGTTGGCAAGATGGTCAGCAACCGGGTCACCGACCCCTACTCCACCGCGCTGACCACGGACTCCGCCCGCAGCCTCGTCGTCGACCTCGACGACCCGGGCCTCGCGCCGAAGGGCTGGTCCGGGCTGCGGAAACCCGCCGCCGTCCCGCTGCGCGACGCCCGGATCCAGGAGCTCCACGTCCGTGACTTCTCGATCGCGGACCGCACCTCGAAGCACCCCGGCGAATACCTCGCCTTCACCGACACCGGCTCCGACGGGATGAAGCACCTCAAGCGGCTCGCCGACTCCGGTACCGGCTACGTCCACCTGCTGCCCGCCTTCGACATCGGCACCATCCCCGAGAGGAAGTCGGACCAGCGGAAGCCGGCCTGCGATCTGTCCGTGTACGCCCCCGACTCCGAGGAGCAGCAGGCCTGCGTCGCGAAGACCGCGGCACGGGACGGGTTCAACTGGGGCTACGACCCGCTGCACTACACCGTCCCGGAGGGCAGCTACGCCTCCGACCCGGACGGCACCCGGCGCACCGTCGAGTTCCGGCAGATGGTCCAGGGGCTGAACGGCGCGGGCCTGCGGACCGTCATGGACGTCGTCTACAACCACACCGTCGCCTCCGGCCAGGACGACAAGTCCGTACTCGACCGGATCGTGCCCGGCTACTACCAGCGGCTGCTGGAGGACGGCACCGTCGCCACCTCCACCTGCTGCGCCAACACCGCGCCCGAGAACACCATGATGGGCAAGCTCGTCGTGGACTCGGTCGTCACCTGGGCCAAGGAGTACAAGGTCGACGGCTTCCGCTTCGACCTCATGGGCCACCACCCCAAGGCCAACATCCTCGCCGTCCGCAAGGCGCTGGACGCGCTGACCCCGGCGAAGGACGGCGTCGACGGGAAGAAGATCATCCTGTACGGGGAGGGCTGGAACTTCGGCGAGATCGCCGACGACGCCCGCTTCGTCCAGGCCACCCAGAAGAACATGGCCGGCACCGGCATCGCCACGTTCTCCGACCGGGCCCGCGACGCCGTCCGCGGCGGCAGCCCCTTCGACGAGGACCCGGGCGTGCAGGGCTTCGCCACCGGCCTCTACACCGACCCCAACACCTGGACCGCCAACGGCACCCGGGCCGAACAGAAGGCCCGGCTGCTCCACTACCAGGACCTGATCAAGGTCGGCCTCACCGGCAACCTCGCCGACTACACCTTCACCGACTCCTCGGGGAGGACCGTCAAGGGGTCCGGCGTCGACTACAACGGCGCCCCCGCCGGATACGCCGCGGCCCCCGGCGACGCCCTCGCCTATGCGGACGCCCACGACAACGAGTCGCTGTACGACGCACTCGCCTTCAAGCTCCCGGCGGACACCCCGGCGGCGGACCGGGCCCGCATGCAGGTGCTGGCGATGGCGACGGCCACCCTCTCGCAGGGCCCCTCGCTCTCCCAGGCGGGCACCGACCTGCTGCGCTCCAAGTCCCTGGACCGCAACTCGTACGACAGCGGCGACTGGTTCAACGCCCTGCACTGGGACTGCCGCGACGGCAACGGCTTCGGCCGCGGGCTGCCGCCGGCCGCCGACAACGCGTCCAAGTGGTCCTACGCACGGCCGCTGCTGGCGGACGCCGCGCTCAGGCCGGGGTGCGCGCAGATCGACGGCGCATCGGCCGCCTACCGGGACCTGCTCACCATCCGTGCGACGGAGAAGGAGTTCGATCTCGCCACCACCGGACAGGTGCAGTCCACCCTGTCCTTCCCGCTCTCCGGGAAGGACGAGACGCCCGGGGTGATCACCATGCGGCTCGGCAGGCTGGTGGTCGTCCTCAACGCGGCCCCCGGGACCGAGACCCAGCGGATCGCCGGTCTGGCGGGGAAGCGGTACACCCTGCATCCCGTCCAGGCCGCGGGCGCGGACCCTACCGTGAAGAAGTCCTCCTACGAGCGGAGTTCGGGAAGCTTCACCGTCCCGGGGCGCACAGTGGCGGTTTTTTCGCTGAGCTGAGCCAAAACGGTCTACGTTGGGAGGCAGCAGCCGTCCGGGAGTGCCGCAGTACCGCACTTCCGGGCGCGCCCTCCCACCCCCGGCCGGTCCCGGCCCCCTTTCCGGTGCGTCAGGTGTCCTCCCATGCCTGACCGTACGGAACCAGGGGCCGGGACCGGCCGGTCCATCTGTTTTCGGCGACGGTGACCATGGCGAGCAACATCCCCGAGGAGACAACGAGCTTTGTCGGACGGAAAGCGGAACTTGCCCGCCTCGAACACACCCTCGCCACGCACCGGCTGACCACCCTCACCGGCAGCGGCGGCGTCGGCAAGACCAGGCTCGCGGTCCGCGCGGCCCGGCAGGCGGCGCCCGCACATCGCGACGGAGCCCGGTGGGCGGACCTTTCCCCGCTCCACGACGACGGACTGCTCATCGCGACCGTCTCCGACTCCGTCGGGCTCTCCGACCACACCCTGCGCATGCCCATCGATGCGCTGTGCGAATGGCTCGCCGACAAGGAACTGCTGCTGGTCCTCGACTCGTGCGAGCATCTGCGCTCCGCCTGCGCGCACCTGCTCGGCGAGATCCTCACCACGTCACCGGGCCTCACCGTGCTGGCGACCAGCCGGCAACCCCTGGGCATCAGGGGCGAACGGCTCGTCGAGGTGCAACCGCTGCCCGTCGAGGGCGCCGGTGACGCACTGACCCTGTTCCGGGACCGGGCGGCCGCGGCGGCTCCGCGGCTGGCCCTCGACGCGCCGGGCAACGCCGAGGCCGCCGAAGAGATCTGTCACCGCCTCGAAGGCATTCCGCTCGCCATCGAACTCGCGGCGGGAGCCCTCGGCCGGGACACCGTCGAGCAGGTGGCCCTACGGATCGGTTCCCGCTTCGACGTACCGGCCGACGCGTCGATCCGGCCGCCGCGCCACCGCACCCTGCGTACCGCCATCGGCTGGAGCCATGAGCTGTGCACCCCGTTGGAACGGCTGCTCTGGGCGCGGCTGACCGTGCTGCGCGGCGACTTCGACGAGGCAGTGGCCCGCGAGGTCTGCGCCGAGGGGCCGCTCACCGCGGACGGTGTGACCGAGGCGCTGAACGGCCTGGTCGCCAAGTCCGTCGTCGGACGGGACGGCGCACGCCACCGGATGCTCGACACCATCCGCGAGTACGGCCGGATGTGGCTCGCCGAACTCGGCGAGGAACAGGCCGCCGCCGACCGGCACGCCGCCTGTTTCCTCGGCCTGGCCCGCTACGCCCACGCGGGCTGGACCGGCGACGACCAGATCTTCTGGTACCACCGCATCGCCGAGTCGCACGCCGACCTGTGCGCCGCCCTCGACCACCTGCTGGCCCACGACACCGCGGCCGCCCAGGAGATGGCGGGCCGGATCGGCTTCTTCTGGTGCTGCTGCGGTCATCTGCCGCAGACCCGTGAGTACGCGCAGCGCGCCCTGGACGTCGGACCGGCCGAGGGCCCCCACCGCACCCGTGCCCTGTGGGTGCTGGGCATCACCGTCATGCTCCAGGGCGACTACCCGGCCGCCCGGCGCCTGGGCAGGGAGTGCACCCGGTCGGCGGCCCACGACGGGACCGACGAAGGCATCCTCGCCGCCGCCTATCTGTGCGGACTCACCCATCTGATGACCGGCCGCCCCGAGGCGAGTCTGCGCCAGGTCGCCCGGGTGCTGCGCATCACCGGCGCCGCCACCCCGCTCGAATCGATCTACCGGCTGCGCTGCCACCTCATCACGGTCTTCGCGCTGACCAGCCTGGGACGGCTGGACGAGGCGGTGAAGGCGGCCATGGCCCTGCGCGCGGCCTGCGAAGCCCAGGACGAGTGCTGGACCCGCAGCTACGTCGACTACCAACTCGCCCTGATCGCCCTGCTGCGGGGCGACGCCGAATCCTCCGCCTCCTACGCCCGCTCGATGCTCGCGGGCAAGCACCGCATGCGCGACAGCTTCGGTATCGCGCTCGGCCTGGACATCCTGGCCGCGGCGATCGCCGCGCAGGGCGCGGGCGCCCGCGCCGCCCGGGTGTACGGCACGGGACAGGTCTACTGGCGCATGGTCGGCCACCCGCAGCGCGGCACCCCGGAACTGGGCCCGTTGCGCGAGGCGTGCGAACGCCAGGCCCGCGCGGCCGTCGGCGACGACGCCTACCAGCGCGCCTTCGACCGGGGGCGGACGGACAACGCGGAGGTCGGTCTGGCGGCCGCGCTCCAGGGCGAACTGCTCAGCTGAGGGCCGTCCCGGCCAGGGGGTGCGGGACAGCCCTTACGGCAGTCGCTGCGCGGGGACGGTCGGCACGGCGGGCGCCAGCGCGGAGAGCCGGTCCAACAGCTCCCCGAACGGCCCGTCCGTCGGTTCCTGTCCGAGGACGCGCAGCACGACGCCCGCCATCTCCGTGTTGTACGCGGCACTCACCGCGGCCAGCGCCGCGAAGTCGTGCACCAGCTGCAACTCCAGCTCCGCGCGCGCGATCCGCCGTCCGTCAAGCCAGATCAGCGCGGTCGACTCGGCCAGCGAAACCCACGACCGCACGACCAACTCCAGCCGCGCCGGGGGATCCTCGACCCCCAGATGGGCCAGGATCTGCTCGTACGCCGCCTGCCGCACCCCGTCGATCATCGCGTTGGCCGTCGACGACCCCACCGCGGGTCCGCCCCGCATCAACGCCGAGAACCCCGGCCCGTGCTCCTCGACGAAGTCGAAGAACCGGCCCATCACCCTCAACAGCCGTTCCCCGAGGGGACCTTCGCGCGGCTCCACGAACCGCGCCGCCAGTTCGTCGGCCGCCCGTCGCAGCGCCGCCTCGTACAGGCTCTGCTTCCCCGGGAAGTAGTGGTAGACCAACGGCCGCGAGATTCCGGCAGCGGCCGCGATCTCGTCGATCGAGACCTCGTCCGGGGAACGGTGGCTGAACAGCTCCAGCGCGACACCGATCAGCTGTTGCCTGCGCTCCTCGACGCCCATCCTGCGCCGCACCCCGGTCGTCATGGTGGACAGCGTACCGAGTGGGGCCGCGGGGGAGAGGTGGCGGGCCGGGGCGGCCCACCGCGCCGGGCGACATCCGGCCATCCGCCGTCACAGGTCCAGCACCAGTCTCTCCCCCCGGCACCGCGACACGCAGATGAGCATCGAATCGCCCCGTTCCGAGTCCGTCAGGAGTTCGTCGCGGTGGTCGATCTCGCCCTCCAGGACGCGCTGTTGGCACGTTCCGCAGAAGCCCTGCTCGCAGGAGTACGGGACGTGACGCAGCTCCTCGCGCACCGCGGCCAGCACCGACTGGTCCGGCGCCACCCGGACCGTGCGGCCGGAGCGCCGCAGTTCGACCTCGAAGGGGCCGGAGTCGGTGGACGACGTGGTCGCCGCCGTGAAGCGTTCCAGATGCAGGGTGCGGCCGGGTGGGAGGGCGGCGGCGACCGCGTCCATCAACGGCTCCGGGCCGCAGCAGTGGACGGCTGTGCCCTCGACCGTGTCCGCCAGGGCCGCGGGCGCGTCCGGGTGACCCATCTCGTCGGCGGGGACGATCGTCACCCGGCCGCCCTCCGCGCCCAGCTTCTCGATCTCGTCCAGGAAGGGCATCGAGGCGCGGGACCGGCCGCCGTACAGCAGCCGCCAGTCGGCGCCCGAGGCGGCCACGGACCGCAGCATCGGCAGGATCGGGGTGATGCCGATGCCGCCGGCGACGAAGAGGTACGCGGGGGCCGCGACGAGGGGGAAGCGGTTGCGGGGGGCGCGGATCTCGACCTCCACGCCCTCGTGGAGCCGGGTGTGCACCTCGTGGGAACCGCCCCGGCCGTCCTCCACCAGGCGGGTCGCGATCGTGTACGCGTCGCGGTCGGACGGGTCCCCGCAGAGGGAGTACTGGCGGACCAGGCCGGAGGGAAGGAGGAGATCGAGGTGCGCGCCCGGCTGCCAGGCGGGCAGGTCGGGGCCTTCCAGGCGGAGTCGGACCACACCCTCGGCGGGGGTGGTCCGCTCGGTGATCAGCAGTCGGCGGGTGGTGGTGGAGCTGCGGTCGGAGTGGCCCGAGACCGGGTTCTCCAGGGCTGGCAGCGGCCAGAGCGGGGAGTTCCGGATGCGCTTGCGCATGGCCCGCTTCGCGAACAGCGCGGCGCCGGTGACGAGGACGGCGGTGCGCAGGCGGGGCAGGGGGAGCGGCATGGTCAGCTGGTTCCCGTCATACGGGCCTCGGCGGCCGTGGCCGCGGGCGACTGGGCGAGATAGTCGACGGCCTGGGCGGTACTGCCCTCCTGCGAGGGATGGTAGGCCCGGCTCAGGTAACGGGGGATGGAGCGCAGCAGATCACCGGTCGCGGGCAGGGTGCCGCGCCTGCCGCTGCTGTAGAACTCCTTGAACGAGGCCTTGCCCTGCATCAGGGTCGGGTCGTTCTCCATGAAGAAGCGCGTGCCGCGCTGCCAGAAGAAGAACAGTGCGGTGAACGCCGTGGCCCAGGTCCGTACCCGCCGCCGGTAGCTGCCGTCGACATGCATGAACACGTCGAACGCGACCGAGCGGTGCTCGACCTCCTCCGCGCCGTGCCAGCGCAGCAGGTCCAGCATCGTCGGATCGGCGCCGCGCCGGTCCAGCTCGTCGGCGTTCAGCACCCAGTCGCCCAGGAAGGCGGTGTAGTGCTCGATCGCGGCGATCGTCGCCACCCGCTCCATCAGCCACCATGTGCGCGCCCGGCCCGGCGGCAGCGTCCGGTCGCCCAGCAGCTTCTCGAAGAACCAGTCGACCTGCGCGGTGTACGGCGTCGGATCGAGACCGAGCTGCTTCAGACGCGGCAGGACGTCGTCGTGCGCCTGGGAGTGCACGGCCTCCTGGCCGATGAACCCGATGACGTCCTGGCGCAGTTGCTCGTCATGGATGTACGGCAGCACCTGCCGGTACACATGGATGAACCATCGCTCCCCGGCGGGCAGCAGCAGATGGAGCACATTGATGGTGTGCGTGGTGAACGGATCGCCCGGCACCCAGTGCAGGGGCGTCTTCTCCCAGGCGAAGGAGACCTTGCGGGCCATGAGCTGCGTCCGCTCCGACGCGACCGGCGCTGGCTGCGTGTTAGACATGGCGTCAATGTACTGGCGGGTAAGCCGTGGGAACAGAGGTGTGCGTGGAAATTCCCGGTCCTGCCCGGGGGTTCGGGCCGTCAGCGCAGGGCGCCCATGCGGCCGCCGTCCGCCAGCGTCCCGTTCAGCCGTGCCCGGTCGCCCGCCCCGGCGGGTACGGCGAGGAACCGGCCGTCGGACCTCCCCTCCACCCCGCCCGACGTGGTCAGCGAGACGAACTGCTCGCTGCCCGCGGCCAGTACGTACCAGTGGCCGCCGTGCGACTTCCACAACACCCCGGCCAGCACCCGTGGATCGCGCGTTCCGCACGCCGGTGAGTCCTCGGCACGGGCCGCGACCGCTCCGGGCGGCCCGCCCGTCGCCACGGACGGGGCCGACGGGGCCTGGAACTGGGCGAGCACCCGGCTCCCGGTGCCCCGCCAGGTCTCCGCCCTGGTGCACAGCCAGCGCGCCGAGCCGTTGCCCTCCGGCAGCGGCTGCTCGGCGTACTGCCAGGAGTTCACCGTTCGCACACCGTGCGAACGGACCGCCGGCAGCAGGCAGGCGGTCCGCGCCCAACTGTCCCGCTCCGCCCGCCCGTCGACGTCGTGCGGGGCCGACGGCGGGCCCGACGTCAGCCGGACGGGAGTCAGCTCGCCGAGGTCCGTCATCAGACGGGTCGTCGCGCCGTCCCGCAGTTCGATCGCGTCCCAGACGCGACAGCTCCGGGCCATGACCGTGCTCCTCAGCGCGGCGGTCACGCCGTCGGCGGTGCGGTGCAGGGGACGCGCGCCGCCGCCCGGAGCGAGCAGATCCCGTACGGACACCGCACGCACCCAGGGCGCGGTGAGATAGCGGATCCGGTCGCCCGTACGGCCCGCGACCAGGGCGCCCGCCGAGGCCCTGTCGGCACTGTCGACCCGGGCGAAGTCGAGCGCCGCGCCCACGGCCGGGGCGGGGCCCTGCGGTTCCGCGTACCGCACGACGCGCAGCCCGTCGTAGAACAGCACCACCGTCGCCCGGCCCACCCGGCCCGCGTACAGCAACTGAGGGGCGCCCATCGGCGGCCCCGTGGGAGTGCCCGCAGTCGCCGACACGCGCACCGCGCCGTCCGGCCGCGCCCACGCGGTGAGCGCGCGGCGCAGCAGCGGGAGGTCCCGGGCACGGTCGCCCCGGGTGGGCCAGGAGCTGAAGTCGGTACGCGGCGAGCGTCGCCAGTACGTCGCCGGCACCCGGCCCAACGCGCCGGGATCCGGGGTCTGCGCGGCGGGGGCCTGACGGGGACGCGACGCGGGCGATGTGTCACGTCCCCAGCCGCCGCCCGGCAGCCCCAGCAGTGTCGCGCACACCAGCAGCGCGGCGACGGCCGCCACCGCCGCCTTCGCGCGCCGGCGACGGCGCGGCAGATCCGGCGGGCGGGCCTGGAGCGAACAGGGATCGAACTCCGGGGACGCGAGGAGCGCGTACGGTGCCGACACGCCGTCCGCCTCCGCGAGCGCCGCATGCGGGTCCGCCACCCCGGCGGCGGCCAGCACGCGCCGCACCTCGACGTCGGCCAGCCGCTCCAGGCCGCGCAGGACATGGGCGGCGCGCCCGGGGCCGGACAGGGCCGACAGGGCGTGCTCCAGGGCGAGTTCATCCGATCCGCCCGAGTGCGGCAACAGCCGCAGCCCCCACACCAGCGGGAGGTACGGCGGCAGCCGGACGCGGTGCCATGGACGGCCCGCCGTCAGCGCCGCACGCAGCACCCGCTCGCGGACGCGGGCGTAGGACGGGTCCACCGCCGGGCCACCGGGCCGACGCTGCAGCGGGACGCGGCCCTCGGCCGCACCCTCTTCCCGGCGCACCGACAACAGTGACCGCTGGGCCAGCGTGTGCGCCGTCAGAACCCGGCGATGGCTGCCGAGGGACGGCGACAGCACGAGATAGCCGAGCCGGACCAGTCGCGGATAGTGCGCGACGAGCGCGGCCTGCTCAGCCCCGGCCGGGGCGGCTGCGGAAGGTACCTCGGGCAGTGGGCGCACGATCGGCAGAACGAGCGAATCGTGCGATGGTCACCCCGGTGCGTCACGGTGCGCCCGGCGCATTGGCGCATTCGCGCGCGCGGCGTCCGGGCACGGCTCACGACAGCCGCCATCCACTGAACTCGACCGTGCCGCGCAGCCCGCTCCCGCCGTTCGTCGCGCTCATGAACATCCCCACGTCCGAGGCCGCCGCCGCTCCCGGCACGGCGACCGTGGCCACCACCCGCCAGGTCACCCCGCCGTCGGTGGAACAGGAACCGGTGCAGGTGCCCCCGGCCCGGGTCAGCCGGAGCAGCACCGGGGCCCTGATCCCGGTGATCCGCTGGTACGCGTCGAGCGTGCCGTCGCCGTTCGTGTCGTACGACAGCACCACACCGTTGGACGGCGTCACCGCCAGGTTCAGGAACCCGGCGGAACCCGGCGTCGCGAGGCCGTCGCGCACCATGATGCCGGACCGTGCCCAGCCCCCGGTGTCCTCCTGCGCGTCGACCCGCACGGTCACGGACGACCCGTCGGCCCACGCCCCCTCCCGGTACGCCGTGCCGAACTGGGCGGTGCCCTTCCACAGGTCCTGGCCCGCGCCGTTGATCGCGTACCGCTCGCCCAGCTGCCCGAAGACCGCCGCGTTGACCGTGTACGTGCGCCAGCCGGCCTCCAGGGGAGCCGCCATGTACACCGCACCGCGCTGCCGGTCGGTCACCCGCTCCTGGCCGCGCGGTCCGTACGCGGTGCGCAGCTCGTACGGCATCGGCCGCAGCGGTGCGGTCAACGGCTCGGACGGGGCCGTCACCCGCCAGCCGACCGAGCCCGAACCGCCGGCCGCGACCTCCTCGACGAAGGTGTCGCCCGTCGCACGGGCGTCGAGGCCCGTGAGCGCGAAGTCGATCCGCCCGGTGGACCGCAGTCCGTTCAGATTGCGGAAAGCGGCCGTCACCGTGCCGGAGCTGCCCGGGGTGAACGCCACCGGATCGGCGAGGACCGTGACGGTCCCCTGGTACGGCGCGGTGGACAGGACGTCGAAGACCCGTCGGGCCGTGCGGTGGGCATCGCCCGTCGGCCGCACCGGGAAGCCCGTGGTCCGCCGGGTCCACTCCTCCTCGCCCACGTACCAGTCGAAGGGCTTCGCCGCTCTGCCCTCGTCGAGCGCGTCGGTCAGTTCGTCCAAGTACGCCTGCCACTGCGGGAGATGGACCTCGGCCATCAGCCCCTGCCAGTCGCGGTTGGCGTAGTTGCTGAGATTGTCGGCGGCCGTCCGGTCCGCCCAGGTGGTGATCAGGGTGCGGGCCGTCCATTCCAGCCGCACCGCCTCCGCCGGGCTCGTCGCCAGCCGTTTGGCGTCCTCCAGCCACGGCCCGAGCAGAAAGGCCCGGTGACAGCCCGACATCGCCTCCGTCAGCCGCATCAGCCTCAGCCAGAGAGCGGCGAGCGCGCGGAATCCGTCCCCGTCCCCGTCCGCGTGGGCGGCCCGGAGCCGCGGCAGCAGGGTCCGGGAGCGGTTGGCGAGCGCCTGCCGGGCCAGGTCGGTGAGGTCGTGGCGGTAGGTGTCCGAGTCACGCAGGGACGGGTGCACGTCGAGGAGCGCCGCGAACGCCCGGTCGAATCCGGCCGGGTCGAAGGCGGTGCCGACCGACGCGGTGATGCTCGGGCGACGGGAGAAGAGGGAGTCGACGGGGCGGCCGTCCGTGCTCGTCAGCCGGTACGCGGTGGCGGCCAGTGCGGCGAAGGCCGCCTCGGCGGACCGGTCGCGGCCGCCGTAACGGACCTGTGGGTACTCCCGGAACCAGGCCTCCCGGTCGATCTTCCCGGGCCGCCAGGCCAGCTCGCTGAACAGCTCGAACGCCGCCGGATCGCGTTCGGCCGCCTCCGGCATGTACGCCGTACCGGCCAGGGCGCTGCCCGGCTTGTCGCGCCAGGCCGTGAACTTCTCCGTCCAGCGGTCGGTGTTGGCGCCGATCGTGGTCCGGCCGCCGAAGTTCGGAATGGTGCCGAAGGCGTACGGGGCCCCGCCCCAGTCCTTCTCCCGGTCGGTGACGGTGTCCAGATCGGAGAGACCGTCGACGATCAGGATCCGGTCGGTGTCGATCGCCTCCAGCAGAGCCGGCCGCGGATTGGCCTGCCAGCCGAGGATCACCCAGGTCGCGGCGGGACGCGCGGTCCGCAGGGCCGCCTCGACGGCGCGGGCGGCGTCCGGCACGGGGACGTCACCGGCGGTGCCACCCTCGTGCAGCAGATCCATCTTGAAGTGGTCCGCCGGGCCGAACAGCTCCTCCTGGTGCCGGTAGAAGGCGGCGGCAAGCTCGGCGAAGACGGGCGTGCGCGGGTCGAGCCAGTCGGGGCGGCGCAGTCCGTTCCAGGTGCCCTGCGGGACGACCCGGGCCCCCGGGTTGCGAGCCACGAAGCCGTCCGGAACCGTGCCGAAGTAGCCGGGGAAGACCGGTGCCATGCCCAGTTCCCGCATCCGGTCGGCGATGCGCCGGCCCAGTTCGGCGCGCCGGCCGATCAACTCGGCACCGAGCGGTCCGCCGTATCCGCTCATGTTCTGGAGCAGCCACCACGGCTGGTGGGACGGTGCCGGCAGCCAGGCGAGGGCCTCGGCGTCGGTGTAGCCGAAGTCCTGAAGCAGGCGGTGGTAGACGGCCTCCTGCCCGGCGGTGACCAGGACCTCGTTGCAGCCGTGCAGGGCGAGGACGTCGATCATTCGTTCCCAGCGCGGCCAGTCGGCGTACGGGGCGGTGTAGCCGTCGTGTGTGTCGTTGAGCGCGAACCGGTGCGGCACGGTCGCGGACCGCTGGACGGGAGCGCGGGGGGCGGGGAGCCGACGGGGGAGGTCGGTGCGGCTGCCGGACCATGAAACGACCCGGTGGCAGGTGTACTTGAGATACCAGTGCGCCCCGGTGAGCGCGGCGACCGGGGTGGTGGCGGCGATCTCGATCCGGCCGGTGGCGCCGGTGACCCGGAAGCGGTCGGGGCCGTCGTCGCCCGGGAGTGCGCGGATGCGGAACTGGTCCGCGTGGTCCGGCAGCAGACGGCCCAGGGCCTCGCGTGCGGGGGCGAGGTCCAGGGGTGCGCGGGGAGGGGTCGTCGGCGCGGCGGCCGCACGGGCGGGT
This sequence comes from Streptomyces sp. NPDC088252, assembly GCF_044740965.1. Classification (NCBI taxonomy): domain Bacteria; kingdom Bacillati; phylum Actinomycetota; class Actinomycetes; order Kitasatosporales; family Streptomycetaceae; genus Streptomyces; species Streptomyces sp. NPDC088252. The sequence continues at coordinate 77,021 of NZ_JBIURS010000013.1, forward strand.
GCGGAGGCACCGACCGCGGCGGCGGCGCCTACGGCTCCGGCGGCGCCCAGCACCGTACGTCTCGACGGTCGGGAGGAGCTGAAGGGCAGGGAAGGTTCCGGCATGGTCCGCACTCCTCGGTGTTGTTCATGGTGGCGCATGCGACAACAGGCGTGTGCGGTGCGCAACTTATTGACGGGGGACGGGGCGGGCAATGGGGCGTGCGGCGGTTCGTCCCGATCCAGCCGTTCGGCCGCCGCAACCGGGTGGGAGGGCCGTCGTCGCGCCACGCGGCCCGGCCGCCTCCGCTCTGGGAGAGGAGGCGGCCAAGGATCAGGCGAAGGCGGCCATTTGGGGATCCAGCGACGCTCCCGTCATCCGGTTGCCCAGCGTCGACATCGTGTACGCGCCGATGCCCAGGACCACTTCCAGGGCGTTGCGGGTGGTGTACCCGTGGGCCAGGAACGCCTGGAGCGTCCCGTCGTCCACGGCTCCGGCCGTCGCGATCACGGACAGGGTGAACTGCCTGATCGCTTCCAGCCGTTCGTCCGGGACCACGCGCTGCTCGCGCAGCGCGGCGAGCACCTCGGGGGCGGCGTCGAGGGCGGTGAGCTTCGCGCTGTGCATCGCCACGCAGACGTGGCACTCGTTGCGGACCGCCATCGTCATGATCAGGGTCTCGCGGGAGAGCGGGTCCAGGGTGGTCGACTCGAAGAGCGCGCTGATCTTCAGGAAGCCGTCGAGCAGCTCGGGGGACGAGGCGAGCCGGGCGACCGCGGAGGGCAGGTGGCCCTGTTTCCGCGACACCGCCTCCATGGCGCGGCGGGCAGCGGGCGGGGCGGATTCGAGGGTGTGGTCGGGGAACGCGGACGCGGGCATGGGTGACCTCTCGTGGTGGGTTCTCACCGTGGGTGCTCACGCTAAACTCGACAACGTGATTGACGAAAAGGTAAATCAGGTTGTCGAGTTTTGCAATGGCTGAGGCGAGGGCCGGGGTGGCGGCCCGGGCGTCCGCGAGTGCCGGGGCGGGCTTCGAACTGCCCCTGCTGATGTTCGCCGGATTCCGGTCGATCATCGATGAGTTGCACCGTGAGCTCGCCGAGCGGGGGCATCCCGATGTGCGGCCCGCGCACGGTTTCGCGCTCCAGGCCGTCGGTCGTGACGGGGCGACGGCCAGCGAGATCGGCCGACGGCTCGGAGTCTCCAAACAGGCCGCGGGCAAGACTGTCGAGAAGTTGGAGGCGCTCGGCTATGTGGAACGCGTCGACGACCCCCGCGACGGCCGGCGCAAGCTGGTCCGGCTGACCGCGCGGGGCGTCGACGTCCTGGTCGGATCGGCGGAGGGCTTCGACCGGCTGCGTGCCGAATGGGTCCGGGTGCTCGGCGAGGGCCGGGTGCGCGCGCTGGAGGACGATCTGCGCACGATGGTGCCCGCGGGTGCGTTCCGGCTGGACGTGCCGGGCTGGTTCGGTGACTGAGGCGGGTTCCGGTGCCGGTGCCGGGCTCCGGGCGTTCCGGGCTGGTTCATTGCGATCGGGGTGGGTGCGGGTGCCGGGCTCCGGTTCCGGCTGATGCTTGGACTTTAGGGGCGATAGATAGGACGTATGTTGTGCACGCCCTTCCCGTGAGTCGTTCCGTGCGGCAGCATGCGCACGTCGACACCCAAGAGATCCGACCAATACTGGTCGGGAATGGGAGGGAACCATGGCACGACGTACCCGTGTGCTCAGTGCGCTCGCACTGGCGGCGGCCGCCGCGCTCGTCCCCGTACAGGCCATCGCGCAGCAGCCCGTGGACCAGCGGTCGGCGCCGCCGGGGACCCCGTGCTCCGCGCCCGTGAAGCCCGCCTCGCAGATGACCGTCGAGTCCTGCGACAGCCCGGACCGGATCCTCGAGAAGGCCGCGGACATCGTTCCCACCCGCGGTCAACTCGCCTGGCAGCAGCGGGAGGTCACCGCCTTCACGCACTTCGGGATGAACACGTTCACCGGCCGCGAGTGGGGCTCCGGTACGGAGGACGAGAAGCTCTTCGCCCCCACGGCCATCGACGCCGACCAGTGGATGCGCGCCTACAAGGCCGCCGGTGTCGAGCAGGTCATGCTCACCGCCAAGCACCACGACGGCTTCGTGCTCTACCCGAGCCGGTACACCGACCACTCGGTCGCGCTCAGCCCCGGCAGCCCCGATGTCGTGGCCGCGTACGTGAAGGCCGCCCGCAAGGCGGGCCTGAAGGTCGGGCTCTACCTCTCGCCCTCCGACGGCGCCGAACTCCCGCACGCCTGGCACGCGCAGTGGGTCGACACGATCCGCAAGAAGCAGGCCGAGGGCAAGCCGCTCAGCCTGCCCGAGCGCATGGCCCTGGAGGACGGCGACCGCGCCCCGGCCGGTGAGGGCCGCTTCGGCAACGGCAGCGCGGTCACGCAGCGCACCATCCCCACCCTCGTCCCCGGCGACGACCGGGCCGCCGCGGTCGAGCGCGGCAAGCTGCCCGTCTTCGAGGTGATGGCCGACGACTACGACGCGTACTACCTCAACCAGCTCTACGAACTCTTCACCCAGTACGGGCCGATCGAGGAACTCTGGCTCGACGGCGCCAACCCCTGGTCCGGCTCCGGCATCACGCAGAAGTACAACGTCAAGCAGTGGTTCGACATGGTCAAGGCGCTCTCGCCGAACACCGTCGTCTTCCAGGGCCCGCAGGGCGTGCGCTGGGTCGGCAACGAGAGCGGCGTCGCCCGCGAGACCGAGTGGAGCGTCACCCCGCACACCACCGACCCGTGGACGGGGCTCGGCAGCCTCCCCAACGACTCGACCGACTCCGACATCGGTTCCCGGGCCAGGATCCTCGACCCGTCGGTCAACTACCTGCAGTGGTACCCGGCCGAGGCCGACGTCTCGATCAGGCCCGGCTGGTTCCACCACCCGAACGAGAAGCCCAAGTCCCCCGCCCAGCTGATGAACCTGTACGAGAAGAGCGTCGGCCGCAACGCCTCCCTGCTGCTCAACGTCCCGCCGAACAAGGACGGCCGGATCGACGACGCCGATGTCGCGTCACTGACCGCCTTCGGTTCCGACGTACGACGGATCTACGGCACCGACGTACGCAAGCAGGGCCCGGCCCCGTACACCTTCGACCGGGTCGCCGTCCGTGAGGACGTCCGGCACGGGCAGCGGGTGGAGAAGTTCGCCGTGGAGGCCCGGATCGGTGGGACCTGGCAGCGGATCGCCGAGGGCACGACGATCGGCCACCGCCGCATCCTGCCCCTGACCGCGCCGGTCACCGCCACCTCGGTACGGGTGAAGGTGCTGGAGTCCCGGGCGACACCGCATCTGGGGGCGACGACACTGCACCTGACCACGGCGCCGTGACCGCCGGGGCCGCGTACCTCACGAGGGCTGCGCGGCCCCGGCCGCGGGCTCGGTTCAGCCCCGGTCGAGATAGGCGAGCACCGCGAGAACGCGGCGGTTGTCGTCGTCGGACGGCGGCAGACCGAGCTTCCCGAAGATGTTCGAGGTGTGCTTGGCCACCGCCCGCTCCGTGATCACCATCTGCGAGGCGATCGCCGCGTTCGAACGGCCCTGCGCCATCAGCTCCATGACCTCCAGCTCACGCGGGGTCAGCCCGCCCATCGGCTTGTCCTGCGAGCGCCGCGACAGCAGCTGCGAGATCACCTGCGGGTCCATCGCGGTACCGCCCGCGGCGACCCTGCGTACCGCGTCGATGAACTGGTCGGCGTCGAAGACCCGGTCCTTGAGCAGATAGCCGATGCCGCCGTTGCCGTCCGCCAGCAGCTCGCGCGCGTACAACTGCTCCACGTGCTGCGAGAGCACGAGCACCGGCAGCCCCGGCCTGGCCCGCCGGGCCGCCAGCGCACACTGCAGGCCCTCGTCCGTGTGCGACGGCGGAAGCCGGACGTCGACGACCGCGACGTCCGGTGCCGACTCGGCCAGGGCCCGGGTCAGTTCGGGCCCGGTCTCCACAGCTGCCGCGATCTCGAAGTCGTACGCCTCCAGCAGCCGGACCAGGCCGTCGCGCAGCAGGAAGAGATCTTCGGCTAGGACAACTCGCAAGGGATCTCCATGGTCACCATGGTGGGACCGCCCGCGGGGCTGCTGACGGCCATGATGCCGTCGAATGTACCGAGTCGGCGTTCGATTCCGCTCAGACCCGATCCGGATCCGACCGCGGCACCGCCCCTGCCGTTGTCCGTGACGGAGACCCGCAGTGTGGCGTCCGCGTGATGGATGTCCACCCAGACCCGGTCGGCCCCCGAGTGCTTGGCGGTGTTCGTCAGCGTCTCGCTCACCGCGAAGTACGCCGCCGACTCGACCGCGGCGTCCGCCCGTCCGTTCATCTCCACCCGGACCTCCGACTCGATCGGCAGCCGCAGCGCCAACGCCTTGACCGCGTCCCCCAGTCCGCGCTCGGCGAGGACCGGCGGGTGGATGCCACGGACCAGATCGCGCAGCTCCGTGAGGGCTTCGGCCGACGACTCGCGAGCCATGGCGAGGAGCTTCTTCGCCTGCTCCGGGTCCTTCTCGATGAGCGCCTCCACGGCGCCCAGGTTCATTCCCATGGCGACCAGCCGGGCCTGCGCCCCGTCATGCAGGTCCCGCTCGATGCGCCGCAGCTCGGAGGCGGCGGTGTCCACGGCCTCGTGCCGCGTCTCGGTCAGCCGGTCGATGCGCCGGGCCAGCTCCTGCTCCTGGGTGGGAGCCAGCATCGCGCGGGCGATCACGAAGTGCAGCCGCAGCAGCGGCCGGCCGACCAGCAGACCGGTCGCGAAGAACACCACGCCGAGCGCGGCGGCGGCAAGGCCCGTCGCCTGGCTGTCGACCGGCACGAACGCGTACCAGTAACGGTCGTCGGTGAAGACCCGCCACAACCCGGCCGCCAGGACGAAACCCTCCACCGGGTACACCAGCAGCGCGGAGGCCAGGACCGCCACCACGTAGCCGGCGGTCATGTCGACCAGCAGCCACTGGATGTCACGCCAGGTCGCCGGGTCCTTCAGCAACAGCGTGGTCCGCTCCACCTGCCCGGTGAAGCCGGTGCGCACATCCTTCGGGAAAGGCCGGTACGGGACCGGGATACGGATGTCGCACCAGGTGACCGCGAGCAGCCTGCGCCGGTTGGCGTGCTTGCGGACCAGCTCCAGCACGTAGGGGGTGGTGACCAGGCCGATGCCCAGCGGGATGAAGACGATGGAGAGCACGGCCCACACGAAGAGGGTGATCGACCCGAACAGGCTGGCGATCGACACCAGGACGCCCCGCCAGGCTGCCAGCAGCGCGCCCCGTGTCCGGGTCCGTATCGCGTTCATCTCGGTCCGTCTCCCCTCGCCGGGCCCTCGTGCCGGACCCGTCCGAGGACAGTCTCACCCGGACGGCTCCCCGGGGGGCAGCCGTTTCGCCACCCGGGCGGGGGTGTACCCAGCACCACCCCGACGCCTTCGCCCTACGGCTCCGTGAGAGGGGTGCCCGACGGCTGGGGCGGCCGGCCGGCCGTTCCTAGATTCATCAGCGTCCGTCAGCGACGCGTCCGGCGTCGGCTGCCATTGACTTCGATCCGACTTCTGGGGGCGAACACGCCATGAGGCGCAACCTCGCGGCACGCATCGGTGGGTGGAGCGCACACCACCGCAGGACCGCCATTCTCGGCTGGCTGCTCTTCGTCGTGCTCACCACGGCCATCGGCGGGGCATCCGGCCTGGTCGAGATGGACGACGCGGAGAACGCCGCGGGCGATTCGGCGCGGGCCGAGCGCATTCTCGACGACGCCGGGCTCGGGCAGCCGGCCGGTGAGCTGGTCATGGTGTCGACCGCGAAGGCGGACGACTGGCGAGGAGTCGCCCGTGAGGTCGCCGCGGCCCTCGACAGGACCGGCGAGGTGACGCACGTCGCGGGGCCGATCCCCTCCAAGGACGGCAAGGACGCGCTGATCACCTTCGACATGAAGGGGGACGCGGCGACGGCGCCGGACAGGGTGCAGCCCGTGCTCGACGCCGTGTCCGGCGTCCGGGCGGACCATCCCGGCGTCACCATCCACCAGTTCGGCGAGGCCAGCGCCGGGAAGTGGCTCGGCGACCTGCTGTCCGAGGACTTCAAGAAGGCCGAGTTCACCGCCGTACCCCTGGCCCTGGGCATTCTGCTGGTCGCCTTCGGGGCGGTCGTCGCGGCGCTGCTCCCGGTCGGGCTGGCACTGACCGCCTGCATGGCCGCCTTCGGACTGCTCTCGCTCGCCAGCCACCAACTGCACCTGTTCCAGACCACGTACTCCGTGATGTTCCTGATGGGCTTCGCCGTCGGCGTCGACTACTGCCTCTTCTACCTGCGGCGCGAGCGCGACGAGCGGGCGGCGGGGCGCGATGCCGAAACCGCCCTGCGGATCGCGGCGGCGACCAGCGGCCGGGCCGTGCTCGTCTCCGGACTCACGGTCATGGTCGCGATGGCCGGCATGTTCCTGTCCGGGCTGATGCTGTTCAAGGGCTTCGCGCTCGCCACGATCATCGTGGTCTTCATCGCGATGCTGGGCTCGGTGACGGTGCTTCCCGCACTGCTGTCCTGGCTGGGCGACCGGACCGACGCGGGACGGGTGCCGTTCCTCGGGGGCCGGGGGAACCGGCTGGGGAACCGGCGCGCACGCACCAGCGGCGGATTCGCCGGCACGGTGCTGAAGCCGGTCCTGTCGCGGCCGAAGATCTTCGCGGCGGCCTCGGTCGTCGTACTGCTCGCCCTCGCCGCGCCCGCCCTGGGCATGAAGACCGAACAGCTCGGCCTGGAGAAGCAGTTCGGCTCCGACTCGCAGCTCTCGGTCGCCTACCGGCAGATCAACGAGAACTTCCCCGGCGGCCCCGCCCCGGCACGCGTCGTGGTCAAGGCCGACCACATCGGGACACCCGCGCTGCGCAAGGCGTTCGACGGCTTCGACAAGGTCACCGTCCACACGGCGCAGAACGTCGCCGAGATCGAGGTACCGCTCCCCGGCGGTGCGGCCGACCTCTCCGAGCTGCGCGAGAAGCGGTTGCCCGCCGCGTTCGACGGCACGGGGGCCCAGGTGTACGTGACCGGGGAGATCGCCGGGTCCGTGGACTTCAACGACCAGCTGAAGCGCGGCATCGTCCCGGTCTTCGTCTTCATCACGGCCGTGACCTTCCTGCTGATGCTGTTCTGCTTCCGCTCGTACGTCATCGCCGTGACCTCGATCGTGCTCAACCTGCTCTCCGTGGCCGCCGCGTACGGAGTGATGGTCGCCGTCTTCCAGCACGGCCGGGGGGCCTCGCTGATCGGTTCGGAGGGCGTCGGCGCGATCGAGGCCTGGATTCCGCTGTTCGTCCTGGTCGTCCTGTTCGGACTCTCCATGGACTACCACGTGTTCGTGGTCTCCCGGATCCGTGAGGCCCGTGACCGCGGTCTGGGCACCCGGGCCGCCATCGACGAGGGCATCCGGCGGACGGCGGGCGCGGTGACCGGTGCCGCCCTGATCATGGTCGCGGTGTTCGCGGTCTTCGGGACGCTGTCGATGCAGGACATGCAACAGATGGGCGTCGGCCTCGCCGTCGCGGTACTGCTGGACGCCACGATCGTACGGATGGTCCTGCTGCCCTCCGTGATGGCCCTGCTGGGGGAGCGGAACTGGCGGACCCCGCGCGGGCTGGCCCGGCTGCCGGGCCTGGAGCACGGCGAGCCGGAGACGGGTACGCCCGAGGCACTGGCGATGTCCGGGACGCGCGGCTGACCGACCGCCCCGGCCCGCTCACCACCGGCCGGGGCGGCTGCGGCACATACCGCCGACAGTGTTTATACGTTCAACAGAAGGGGCGAATGGTGCGATGGCCACCCTGGCGCACTTGTGCCGTGCAGTGCACCGCGGTGCCATCAGCGGACGCCACTCACACCGGCTGCCACCCGAACGGCGGGAGCGGGCTGCGCGGCACGCTCGACCCGTGCGCCATATCTGCAGAAGGTGGCCGGAGGGCGCCATTCCTGGGCCCCGATTGGGACAATTCGACAACTCTCGGCGGGTAGAGCAGCATGGCTAAGCGGGAGGTGTAAAGATCGCTGGCCCTCAGCAATGGCGGCGCGGCCGGTCGTCGGGCGCCGGGTATACCGACCCCTACGCGATCCCAAAGCCATGAGTTCATATGATCTCGCTTTCTCTCCGCCACCCACCAGGCTCGTGCCGTCCGTGAGCATCTCTCTTCTCGGCGGTTTCGACATCGTGGTCGGCGATGAACCGGTGACCGTCCCAGTCGGCTCGAAGCGACTTCTGGCGTTCATCGCGCTCAACTACCGGGCTGCTGTCCCCCGGGCTCTGGTCGCCGGGAGTCTTTGGCCCGAAGCATCCGAGCAGGGTGCGAACACGAACCTGCGGTCGGCACTGTCACGCCTGCAGGGCCTCGGGAAGCAAGCGCTGAACATCTGCCCCGCCGAGCTGCGTCTCGCGCGGGAAGCCACCGTCGACCTGTACCGAGCCCGGTCGTTGGCCCAGCGCATACTCGATCCCCATGTCCCGGCCGAGGAGCTCGACCTCAACGCGGCGACCGTCGACCAGCTCTCCGTCGACTTGCTGCCCGGCTGGTACGACGAGTGGATGTTGCCGGAGGCCGAGCAATGGCGGCAACTTCGACTCCACGCCCTTGAGGCACTGACGGGAGTCTTCATCGACACGAAGGAGTTCGCCGGAGCCGTGACGGCCGCCCGTGCGGCCGTTCAAGCGGATCCGCTGCGGGAGAGCAGCCAGGCTTCGCTGATCCGTGCCCACCTGGCGGAGGACAACCGGTCCGAGGCGCTGTGCGACTTCGAACGCTACGAGCAGCACCTCCACGACGAGTTGGGGCTTCGGCCCACACCGCGGCTGCGCCGGCTCGTGTCCGAACTGCAGCGGTCGCGCCCCGGCAACGGATCCCTGTAGCTGTGACTGCGTGAGTGGCTGTGCACGTCGGCGTACGAGCCGACGTGCACAGCCGCGTACTTGAACGGGGTCGGGTGCTGCGAGATCTTCCTGATGAGGGTGATGGCGCGTCTGTTTCGGGACGAGCGCGGTACCGTCAGGTCGATCACCACCGGGCTGCCACTGCATGCGAGATCAGCCACAGTCCGGGCCCACCGGCTGTGCACCCGCGACGAGACGCAGCTGAGCGGGGCGTTCGACACAGCCCTTGATCAGGCGTATCAGGCGTAGAACCAAAGGTTCCGTAGCAGGCGGATCGGAAATGGACTTACGGAACGTACGGAAATCTGCGCGATGGGCTCAGCCGCAGTGGGTGGCATAGGTCGTGTAATGGGCATTGGTCCCGCTCGGGGACGTGATGCTCCCGCCGACGGCGACGCACCGCCCGGCTGCGCTCAGCGACACGGGCCCCGCGTACTGGGAGTACTTCGTCGTGCTGCCCACGGCAGGGTCCTGTATGTACGCGTCGTGGGCGTCGTCGCACGGCGCCCACGCCTTGTACCCGGCAGGGCACTTCATCAGCCACACCATCTTCAGGGTGGGCGTGCCGTACCCTCCCGCCGAACTCGCCACGGCCACCGCGCAGTTCTTCCCCGACGACGAGTCGTGGAACCGGTGGATGGTCCCGTTCGTCACCCCGCCACTGGTCTTGAGGGCGTACGAATCGATCTCGGAGCCGGCGCAACCGTACGACGCTGCGTCGGCGGACGGGGACATGAAGAGCAGGCTGCCAGCACCATTCCACCGACTATCGACGCGATTCTCTTCATTCCCCCTCCTCCTGCTGAGTTCCGATGCGGTTGAACCCTGGCACCGCGTGATCTTCAGCGACAAGGGCGCCTTCGTGTGGCCAGTCTCATGATGTGGGCAGGTCGGTGAGGGGTCTACCCGTCGAATGTCGTAGCCCTTGTCGCCGAGCAGGGCTTCGAGCCTGCGGCAGGGCCGGCCGGGGCAGCCCGCGACGGGCGCGATCCCTTCGACCGGAGCGAGGGTCCGGGTGACGTCGTCGACGTTGGCCGCGGTCGCGATGACCTTGAGCGGGGTGTCGCGTCCGTCGCGGATCAGGTGGTTGTTTGCTGCCCGCCTTCCGCCGGTCGACCGGCGACGGACCGGTGTCGGCGCCCCCTTCTTCGCACGGATGTGGGAACCGTCCACGCACGCCCGGGACCAGTCGAGTTCGCCGGCCGCATTCAGCTTGGCGAGCAGGAGCCGGTGCCGCCGGTCGAAGACTCCTGCCTTCTGCCGCCGGTCCGGGCGGCGCCGGCACGTCCGTCCCGAGCCGAACCCCGTCTCCCGGGCAGGAGTTGTCAGGCCATGTCGTTGTAGAGGACAAACAGCTTCCACAAGATCGTGTCACGAGCTCTCAGGCCAAGTACGTCCACCGTCATACCTTCACCGGCGGCCGGGGATCCGGGCCGAGGCCCGGATCAGGGCAACGCGAGTACCGGACCGGCCTCGCCGCGGAGCTGGTTGTATCGGAACGCCCCCACAGTTCGAGGGGACGGACTTATCACGGAATTGGCGAACCCGCCACTGCCCAGTGGCGGGTTCGCGTTGTCGAGTCTGGTCGGTAGGTCTGGCGTGGTCAGCTCGCGACAGAGGTCACGTCTGGGCGCCCTGCTGGAGGACGTTGCCGTTCTCGGGGCCGGTCTGGGCGCCCTGCTGGAGGACGTTGCCGTTCTCGGGGCCGGTCTGGGCGCCCTGCTGGAGGACGTTGCCGTTCTCGGGGCCGGTCTGTGCGCCCTGCTGGAGGACGTTGCCGTTGCCGGGGCCGGTCTGGGCGCCTTGCTGCAGCACGTTGCCGTTCTCGGGGCCGGTCTGGGCGCCTTGCTGCAGCACGTTGCCGTTCTCGGGGCCGGTCTGGGCGCCTTGCTGCAGCACGTTGCCGTTGCCACCGGTCTGTGCGCCCTGCTGGAGGACGTTGCCGTTGCCACCGGTCTGTGCGCCCTGCTGGAGGACGTTGCCGTTGCCGGGGCCGGTCTGGGCACCTTGCTGGAGGACGTTGCCGTTGCCACCGGTCTGTGCGCCTTGCTGGAGGACGTTGCCGCCACCCCGGCCGGTCTGTGCGCCCTGCTGGAGGACGTTGCCGTTGCCACCGGTCTGTGCGCCCTGCTGGAGGACGTTGCCGCCACCCCGGCCGGTCTGAGCGCCCTGCTGGAGGACGTTGCCGCCACCCCGGCCGGTCTGAGCGCCCTGCTGCAGCACGTTGCCGTTGCCACCGGTCTGAGCGCCCTGCTGGAGGACGTTGCCGCCACCCCGGCCGGTCTGTGCGCCCTGCTGGAGGACGTTGCCGTTACCGCGGCCGGTCTGTGCGCCCTGCTGGAGGACGTTGCCGTTACCGCGGCCGGTCTGTGCGCCCTGCTGGAGGACGTTGCCGCCACCCCGGCCGGTCTGAGCGCCCTGCTGGAGGACATTGCCGTTGCAGAACTGTGGCTGGAACCGATTGCAGACTGCGGACGGGGCCGTTGGCGGGGTCTGGGGCGCTGCTGCGGCGCTTGTCGCGCCTACGCCGCCCGCGAGGGCCGCGGCCAAGCACGACGCGCCGATGATGCGGGGAATTCCTTGCCGAATGCTTGTCATCATGGTGGATTCCTTGCGTTCGAAAGCGGGTTTGCGCTTGCCTGCATCAGCCAGCGTGGGGTGCCGGGCATCACCGCGGCGTGACGCCGACGTGACCGGGCTCAGCTGACGGCAGCCTGTGGACACTCCCCGCAGGTGGCCACTCGCGCCCCAGCGCTGGCCAAGGGCTTCCCTAAAGACGGCCATGTCTCCCGGGGCCCGAACCGATTCCGGTCGGCGAAACCGGCCGGTGTGAAGAACAGCAGGAAGACGCAGGAGATCCTGGAGGCACGCGACCTCACCGGGGAGGTGCCGAGCGGCGGCCCAGTCGGCTGCCGCTCGGCACGGGCGCCCGATATGCGCAGCTGAGAGCAGGGATCCGACCGAGCGCCGTGCTTGGCTGCGTACGGTGACAGGCCTCAGGGGGCGTACTTGTAGCCGACGCGCCGCACCGTCTGGATCGTCCGGCGGTGCTCGGCGCCCAGCTTGCGGCGCAGCCGGGCGACATGGACGTCCACGGTCCGTCCATCGCCCACATGTCCGTAGCCCCAGACCGTGGTCACCAACTGATCGCGGGTGTGCACCCGGTGCGGGTGCGCGACGAGGTGGGCGAGCAGCTCGAACTCCAGGAAGGTGAGGTCGAGCGTGTTCCCGTCGACCGCGGCGACGCGCTGTACGGGGTCGATGCGCACCGGACCCGCGGCCGGGTCCTTCACCGGCGACGGCACCACGTACTGGGCGGCCGCGGCGGTGGCCGCGGTGACGGCCGGCTGCTGGTCGGCCGGTACGAGCACCAGGTAGCCGATCATCGGCGGGCGGCCCGGCAGCGCCGGAAGGGTGTGCTGGGGTGCGGGCAGCCAGGTGGCACCCGGCGGCAGGAACTCAGCCACATCGGCCAGCTGGACGACCTCGTCGGGGGCGACGGCGCGCAGCCGGTGGCGGTGGGGGGAGAGCGGGCGGGCGGAGGCGGTGGCCGCAGCGGTCGCCGGAGGCGCCGCGGTGGCAGCGGCTGCGGCGGAGAAGGTGTCAGTGTTTGCCATGAGGGTCAGCTCTTTCGCGCGAAGGAGTCGTCGAGGGACGGACTTACTGGCGCGCGGACCGAAGGCCGGGGTGAGCGGCTTTAGAGGGCCTGCGCGTTCAACGCGCGGCAACACACCCGGTCGAAGTCGTGATGCTGACGGGACGGCCAGAACGGTTCGAGGTCGCTGCGACCTGTCGAGGTGTGCTGGATGCTGGCCATGCCCCCATTGAACCAGAGAACGTGACGGCGCAGCAGGCCTCTCTCAGCCGTCGATACGGACCCTTGGCGTTAGGTTCCTCACCTGCTCGGGAGGCGGGGCGGCGGAGGAGCCGACGGGGCGTCCGACCAGCCGGTCGGACGCCCCGTCGTGCTGACGACGGTCGAGGATCAGACCTGGTCGGCCTTCTCCAGCGCGGTGCAGCAGGTGTCGACGATCAGCCGCGTGACGACGTACGGGTCGACGTTGGCGTTCGGGCGGCGGTCCTCGATGTAGCCCTTCTGGTCCTGCTCGACCTGCCACGGGATGCGGACCGAGGCGCCTCGGTCGGAGACGCCGTAGCTGTACTCGTTCCACGGAGCGGTCTCGTGCAGACCGGTCAGACGGTCGTCGATGCCCGCGCCGTAGTTCTTGACGTGGTCCATCGGCTTCGAGCCCTCGCCCAGCGACTCGCACGCGGTGATGATCGCGGCATAGCCCTCGGGTCCTTCGCGCATCGCCTTGGTGGAGAAGTTGGTGTGCGCACCCGCTCCGTTCCAGTCGCCCTTGACCGGCTTCGGGTCGAGGGTCGCGGAGACGCCGAAGTCCTCGGCGGTGCGGTACAGCAGCCAGCGGGCGACCCACAGCTGGTCGGAGACCTCCAGCGGGGACAGCGGGCCGACCTGGAACTCCCACTGGCCGGGCATCACTTCGGCGTTGATGCCGGAGATGCCGAGGCCCGCCTTCAGGCAGTTGTCGAGGTGCTTCTCGACGATGTCGCGGCCGAAGATCTCGTCGGCACCGACCCCGCAGTAGTAGCCGCCCTGCGCGGCAGGGAAGCCGCCCTCGGGGAAGCCGAGCGGGCGGTGGCCGTCGAAGAAGGTGTACTCCTGCTCGATGCCGAAGATCGGCTCCTGGCCGGCGAACCGCTCGGCCGTCGGACGAAGCTCGGCACGGGTGTTGGACTCGTGCGGCGTCATGTCGATGTCGAGGACCTCGCACAGGACGAGGATGTCGTCGCCGCCGCGGATCGGGTCCGGACACGTGAAGACCGGCTTCAGCACCCGGTCGGAGGCGTGGCCCTCGGCCTGGTTGGTGCTCGAACCGTCGAAGCCCCAGATCGGCAGCCCCGCCACATCCTGCGACGGACTCCCGGCCATGATCTTCGTCTTCGAACGGAGCTTGGCGGTCGGCTCGGTGCCGTCGATCCAGATGTACTCAGCCTTGAACGTCACGGAAGCCATCCTTCGCGGGTGTTGCGGTGCTGCGGTCCGGTCTCTGCAGCGCAGCTTCGCAAGACGCGATTTCCCGTCCGTTGCCCGGGTGTGAACCCCGTGTTACCGAGGATTTCCGCGTTACGCGCGGGCTCTGAGCAGGGTCTCGAAACCGGCGGCGCGGATCCGGCGCACCAGTTCTTCCTCACTGGTGCCCAGCGCCTCGGCCGCCCGCGCGAGCCGCCAGTCGGCGTCGGAGAGCCGGTGCAGCAGATGTCCACGCCTGATCTGGGCCTCGGACAGCCGGAACGTCTTCAGATACGCGACCTGCCCCTTGTGGTCGGTGATCGTCTCGCCGATGTGGCGGCCCTCCCCGGTACGGAGGAACGGAGGCAGGAGCCGCCACAGCGTGAACGAACCCATCCGGTACACCCGGTCGAAGGTGTACGAGGTGTCCAGCAGCTCTCGCGCGAACAGCGTGTCGTGCGCCTCGGCCCACTCCCGTTCCTGCGCCAGCGCCGCCGCCCGCAGACCGGCGAGCGTTCCCAGCCGCGGACCGTCGGGAATACGCGCCGCGAACTCCGGGACGGGCGCACCGTACAGCGCGTACTGGTGGACCAGTTCCCCGTACAGATCCTCGATCAGCGAAGGGTGCAGCAGGCGGTAGTCGTCCGGATGCGGCGTCACGAAGGCGGCGGCGAGCGCGTCGGCCGCGTACACCATCACCCCGCACTGGCCGGGATGGATCTCGAAGGCCCGCAGTGCGTCACCGAGCCCGCGCACCGACCACCCCAGGTACGCGTCCTCGGCGCGCGGCGAGAGCCCGTCGCGCAGCGCCTGGCGCGACCACTCCTCCCAGGCGACGACGGGGCCACCGAAGTGCAGGGCGAGATAGCCCTCCAGCGCGAGGTGCAACGGCAGGAAGCGCAGCCGGTCGCCCGGCTGCCGCTTGGCCATCCGATGGTGGTGGCGCTGGAGCCGGGCGGTCCGGGGCGGCGGGTTCCCGGCCGGGGCGCCGGGTCCGGCGCCGAGCTGCGTACCGTACGCGGCGGACTGTGCGCCCTCGCCGGACCAGTCGGCGACGAAGCCGTGCGGGATGTACGAGGTGTAGCGCGTGCGCGGACCGACGTCCACGACGCCGTTCCCGTACCCCGTGTGGAGCACCCGGTGCAGCCGGAGCCCCTCGACCGGCTGCTCACGCACCAGCGGCACCAGACGGATGCCGCCCCACACCTGCGCGGGGCGAGCGGCGAGCCCGGACAGTTCGAGCCTGTTCACGCCGCTGCCCCTCTCTGCTCACCGGTGAAACGTGCGACCTGGCGGTCCAGGTAGGCGTACAGGGCCGCCGTTCCCGTACGTCCCTCGGCGAACTGCGCGATCTCCACCAGCGCGGGCAGATCCTCCGCGTCCCGGATACCGGCGGTGGGGACGCCCGGTGCGAGGTGACGCACGTCGAATCCGTCCGCGTCGTATACGGGGTTCACATGCACCACCGCCGTGCGACGGTCCGGGTCGAGCCGGGTCCGCCACACCCGCAGCACCTCGCCCGCGAGTCCGGGCGGCGCGTTGTCCCAGCCGTCCGAGACGATGACCAGCCGGTCCGGACCGTGCTCCAGGGCGTCCAGTACCCGGATGCCGAGTGGGGTCGGTCCCCAGGGCCTGGCCAGCAGCGGATCGGTGCCGCCCGAGGTCCACAGCGCGGTGTACGCCCCAGGCGCGGCCAGCGCCTCCAGCAGGAAGTGGCAGGCCAGCGCCACGGCGAGCGGGCGGCGCCGCTTCTCGCCCGATCCGGACGACGAGTAGCTGTCGTCCAGTACGGCGGCGACCCGGCCCCAGCTCCCGGCATGCGGTCCCGCCGCGCGGCGGGCGGCGGCCCGCAGGGCATGGGTCAGCTCCTCGCGGTGGAGCCGGCGCGCCCCGAAGCCGAGCGACAGGACGTACAGGGCGAGCCGGGTCAGCGGCATCACGGTCAGGTCGACGCCCTGGGGCAGCGGAGCCTCGTCCCCGGCCGTGCGCTGCCCCAGGCTCCGCAGCCGCTCCAGCCGGGTCATCCTCGGCACCGCCCGCTCAAGGAACACCTCGCGCTTCATCCCGTGCCGGGCGGCGAAGCCCTCCGCGACGGTGAAGGGCAGCTCGTCGACGGCCCCCTGCTCGTAGTGGGCGCGCCGCCACGCGTCGAGCAGCCGGTGCCGGTAGCGCGGCCGACGCCCCGGCCGGAACAGGAAGTCCCCTAGCTCGTCCGGCCCGTCCGGCCCGTCGAACCGAAGGTGGACATGGCGCGCGGCCGTCTTCAGGCCGGAGCGGTACTTCACCGCGTCGTGTGCCCAGTCCGGCCGGGCGGCCAGCCAGTCGCGCATGATCGCGCGGGTCCGCCGGTTGTTCACCTTCGCCCCGCGCAGCGCGCGGAACAGCCGGTAGACGCGCTGCGGCGGCAGCTTCGCCAGTCGGGCGGCGATCAGCCGGCCCTCGGTGCCCTTCTCCTCGGCGGTCGCGTCGGCGGCGGTCTCCAGCAGCCCCTGGACGATGCGCGCGGCGTTGTGGTCGTTGATGTCGAGGGCGAGCGCGGCGGCGTACACGCGGCGATAGTTGACCCGTACGTACTCATGGAGGAAGTCCAGCGAGAGTTGCTGCTGATACGCGGTCGTACGGAACTCGCGCTGTCCGGTCGCGGTGATCGCCGCGTTGACGAAGAGGAGCACGTCCTCGGCGGCGACGAGGTCGGAACCGGCCCCGGCGCGCGCGGTCTCGCCGCTGGTCGTCATGGTTTCCCCCGTGGTGTCGCGCGCCCCGGTGCGAAGGGGCGGAACGCCGGCCGGGGATTGGGGGCGCGAACAGCGAAATCAGTGCTTCAGAGGCAAGTCCCGGAAGTCGCGCCGGAGTCCCGCGGCCGGCACCGCAAACGTAGCCAGGAAGTCCACTCGGCGCCAGTTCAATACGGGAGCGGTCCGGCGAACCCGGCAGACTTGCCCCATGACGACACTTCCCCCGACCCCGTTGCGTATCGGCCTCGTCGGTGCGGGCCCCTGGGCCCGGAACACCCAGGCCCCCGCCCTCGCAGCCCACCCCGGCGTCGCTCTGAGCGGCGTGTGGGGCCGACGGCCCGAAGCCGCGAACGCGCTGGCCGCCGCCCACGGCACCACGCCGTACACCGGCGATGCGGGCATCGACGAGCTCTTCGCGGCCAGCGACGCGATCGCGTTCGCCGTGCCGCCGGACGTCCAGGCCCCGCTCGCCGCCCGCGCCGCCGCCACCGGCCGTCATCTGCTGCTGGACAAGCCGGTCGCGACCACCGTGGCGGCAGCCCGCGAGGTCGCCCGGGCCACGGAGCACACGGGGGCCGCGTCCATCGTCTTCTGCACCCTGCGCTTCGCGGCCGAGACATCCGACTGGATCACCGAACAGGCCGCCGTGGACGGCTGGTTCACCGCTCGCGCCGAGTGGATCGGGGCGCTGTTCGCCCCCGGCGCGACCAGTGAGTACGCGGCCTCGCCCTGGCGCCGCGAGAAGGGCGGTCTGTGGGACGTCGGCCCGCACGTCCTGTCGGTCCTCATCCCCATCCTGGGCGACGTCACACAACTGACCGCGGCCCGTGGTCCGTCCGACACCACGCACCTGATCCTCCGCCACACCTCCGGCGCCTCCAGCACGGTGACGCTCGCGCTGGGCGCCCCGGTCGGCGCGGTGGGCGCGGAGATCGAGATCAGGGGCGAAGAAGGAACCGTCGCACTGCCGCGGTGGAGCGATCCGGTCGGCTCCTTCCGGTCAGCGGTGGACGCCCTGATCGACTCGGTGCGCACGGGCGAGCCGCACCCCTGCGACGTACGGTTCGGCCTGCGTCTGACGGAGCTGCTGGCCGAGGCGGAGGGGCAGGCGGGGAAGTAACGGCCTGGTGCACGACAGCGAGCGGGCTCCCGGCGTCCACTCTCCATCGTGCACCAGGCCGTAACGGGAGCGGGACATGGGGCGGCGGCGGGCGTGTCCCTGCGCACGAGGAACTATCCATCCGTTCCGGCCGCCCCGTCAGCATCCCGCCCGGACGGGGGAGGGGGTGCGACGGCCCGGTGAGCGGTGTGCAGGAAGCGTCGGACCGCGACCGTCTCGCTCTCGTCGAATGTGCGCAGCACTGCCACCGTGTCGTCGATCAGCGGCCCGAAGAAGGACCGGCCCAGCTCCACGGCACGTGGCGTCACGCTCAGCAGGACCCGTCGCCGGTCCCGCGGGTCACGGGCGCGGTCGAGGTGGCCCAGACGTTCCAGGCGGTCGATGAGTGACGTGGTGCCCGCGGAGTTGAGTCCGAGCTGTGCACCGAGCCACCCGGCCGTCGCGTCCGTGCCGGCCCGCCCGGCGTCCAGCAGGCAGATCAGGGCCCGCACATCGGTGGGATGCATGCCGTGCCGGGTGGCGAATTCGGCCTGGCGCAGGCCGAATTCGACCGTCACCTTGCGCAGCAGATGGACGATCTCCAGCTCGGGCCCCTGGGCGGTCACTCAGGCGCCTCCTTTCTCCGATCACCTTTATTGTCTCGCTGAGCGAGATAATATCGTCGGTATCCGACCGGGGAGGCATCACATGACCACCGCTGCGTCATTCCTCGACGCGTACGACGAGGTCCTGGCGGCCAGGTGGCCGACGGGCACCCGCGGCACCCGGGTCCCCACCCCGTACGGCACCACCCACGTCAACAGTTACGGCTCCGAGGGTGCCCCGCCCCTGGTGCTGCTGGCCGGCGGTGGTTGTACCTCCACCGTCTGGTACGCCCAGGCCGCCCATCTGGGCCGAACCCATCGCGTCCACGCCGTCGACCTCGTCGGTGACCCCGGCCGCAGCGTCGCGGGAACGCGCCCGATCCGTACGGCGGAGGACCTGACGACGTGGCTCGACGCGGTGCTGGACGGCCTGAACGCCGACGGGAGCGCACTGTGCGGGCATTCGTACGGGGCCTGGATCGCCCTCCACCATGCGCTGCACGCGCCGCCCCACCGCGTCCGGAAACTGATCCTCCTCGACCCGACCCAGTGCTTCTCCGGTTTCCGCCCCGGCTATCTGCTGCACGCGCTGCCGATGCTGCTCCGCCCCGGTGCGAAACGGACGCGCGCCTTCCTGGAGTGGGAGACGGGTCATGCCGAACTCGACCCGGTGTGGCTGCAACTGCGCTGCGCGGCAGCCGCCTTCCCGTCCGCCCGCCCCGTCACCGGACCCCGCCCCGCACCCGGGTCCCTGGGCGGACTGGACGTGCCGACCCTGATCCTGCTCGCCGAACGCAGCCGGGCCCATGACGCGGCCCGCGTCGCCGCCGCGGCGGCCCGGCTGCTCCCGCACGCGCGGACGGCGGTGATCCCCGGCGCGACACACCACACCCTGCCGCTGCACGAGCCGGCGGCCACCGAACTGAACAGCAGGATGGAGGACTTCCTGAGGGCCGAGAGCCTGCGATGACCCGGCCGCTCCCGCCCTGCGACACGTTCAGCGCTTCATGGCGTCCCGTACCGCCTCGTCCGTGCGTGCCACGACGGCGGTCCCGTCGTCGGCCGTGATGATCGGCCGCTGGATCAGCTTCGGATGCCCGGCGAGCGCCGAGATCCACCGCTCTCGTGAACCGGCTTCGCGCGGCCACTCCTTGAGCCCGAGTTCCTTCGCCCCCGCCTCCTGCGTCCGCGTGATGTCCCACGGCTCCAGCCCGAGCCGGCCGAGCACCGCCCGGATCTCGTCCGGCGAAGGCACGTCCTCCAGGTAGCGGCGGACGGTGTACTCGGCACCCTCCGCGTCGAGCAGTTCCACCGCGCCGCGGCACTTCGAACAGGCGGGATTGATCCAGATCTCCATGGGGCCAACGGTACGGGAATGACGTTCCGAAAGCCCCGCCGGCCAGCGACGATTGTCAGTGGTGGGCCGTAAAATAGAGGGAGTTCGTGAGGGTTCCACGACCGTGCCAGGAGGTTGCACATGGCCGTTGCCGTAGTCACGACCGAGCCGCTCCACAAGCCGCTGCGGAAGAAGCCGCTCCCCGCGGGCCGGCCCCGCGAGTGGTACGTCACCCACAACCGCCGCCTGAAGGCCATGCGCCTGGCGATCGCCCTGCTCGACACGGGCGTCTACTACCCGTCGACCGCGACCAACGAAAAGATACACACGATCGCCGAGCGCATCGGCATCCACCCGCCGTCCGACACGACCTGCCGCATGGTCCGCGCCCTGATCCGATACGGCCGCTGACGATCGACTGCTCGCACACCCTGACGGCCTGATCCACTCGCTGTCGTGCACCAGGCCGTAAGCCTGTGCCCTCGGAATCCCCGGGGGCGCAGGCACGTACGACCGCACCCGGATCGGCCCCCTGCAGGTGGCAGCGGCACGGCCCCCGGACGCCGAGGCCCGTCCGGGCGGTCCCGCCCGTCCACCGTCACGACGCAGGCTCCCGGGACGCCGCAACTCCAGAGGGCAACCGTTCCCCGAGTGCCACTGCCGCTCCGGACCTCACCCGTCCGGCGCACACGGCATGCGGCCCCGGCCGCCGTCCCTTTGACTGAGAGGATGGGCCGGTTCGACTGAGGGGATGGGCCGGTGCCGGGAGGCGCGATGAGGAGGAAAGTCGCGCGAGGTCCGTGGGCAACCGCCCTGCGGCACCGGTCGCACCACAACAGCGCTGCTCGGCCCGCCAGGGATTACGGGACAGCCCTCAGGCTCCGGGGTGCGCCGGGTCCACGGTCTGCCGGGAGCCCGACGGTCCCCGGTGAGGACGGTCTCAGCCGGCTGGTGGCTGGAACGACTGTCCGGTGCCGTTGGAGGAATCCCCTGGAGGCAGATCCGGCGGGGGCGGCGGCAAAGCATTCACGACGGCCGGAGTTGGCGGATTCGAAGGCGTGGGCACCTGAATAAGGAAGGGGAAGAATACAATCCGACTGCCCGTATTCAGAGCCCGCTGCGAAACCCGGTAGCAAACGGTCTTGTTCGGATTGTTAATGGCCGTGTAGCACTTGAGTGCCGACGATGCGACCTGGGAATTATTCGGTGAGGCAACGGATTCACTTGCTGATGTGCCCAATATGCCGGCCGCCAAGAAGGAGGCCGCCGCTGCGACACCGGTGTTCCGCAAGGTTGTCTTCTTCATGTTCATCAGCCCAAAGGCTCGGAGTGAACTGGAATGTCCCATCAGCGCGCCTAAGGGGTCCCGTAATCCCCGGTGGATCAGCGCGCGGCGTCGGATGCGGTGCATCGCAAGGCGGAGGGGCGTCCGCATGCTGGATGTATGCGGACGTTCCGACAATGCGGCGAGGTGCCGTAGCTGTCGTCGCGCGCCCGCCAGGGGATACGGGACGGCCCTTAGGCTTCGGTGGCCCCGGCGTCATGGCTCAACGGGGACGGTTCTCGTAGAACTGGGACCGGGCGTCGACAATCATCGTAGCGTTCGGTCCGGTCTGCTGCTGGCCCGTCTCGTTCAGCTGGGTCACATTCTCCGGGTTGCGCCTCGTACGGCACTTGTTCCGCCCGGCGAAGTGCCTTCGCGTACATTTTCTCATCCTTCTCCTGTTCTTCGGTTCTTCCCGCGCACACCGTGCCGGTGCCCAGCGGACGGTCGCCGGAGTCAACTCCCCAGTCATGGCTGGTTGAATACGAAAAAAGATTTCGGCGCGACAATTTCAAAGAGGACGCGCAAGCTGTTCGAGGAGGGATTCCGGGATTCCGCTCGGAGTTGCTGCTGCCCAGTTCCGTCACTACGCCAGCGTCACGCCGGAGCCACGCCGTGGCTGTGGCCGCCGCTCACGACGGTGACGGGAACAGCAAGCAAGCACAGTGCCGAAAAGGAGAAAACCGTGAGAGGAAACGTCGTCCTGAGTTCCGCCGCAACAGTCGCGCTCGTCGGAGGACTGGCTGCGACCACTGCCGCACCTGCTTCCGCTGCCCCGGCCCAGGCGTGTCGGGTGGTAGGAAGCACCTTGACGGGAGAGAACTTCGGTCCCAACGGGACGTTCACCGTCTCCCCTGGGGGAATGATGGTGCGATCTTCTCCTGACGGTCGTATCGGACCGACCGCCGTAACGGGCGCGGGCAGCTTCTCCATAGGCCCTGTGGCCTGCACCGGAGGGGGTTCAGCGACATCGGCAGGAGCAGGTGCAGGTGCAGCCGCTGCCGCAGCTGCCGGAACGAACGCGGCACAAGCGGCGAGGAGCAGGGGCGCTTCCCCGCAAGAGGCGAGGGCGCAGGGCGTAGCGGCGGCACAGGCCGCGGGGAGAAGCCTTGGCCTGTCGCAGACGGTGATAAACCAAGTCGTCAATCAGACAACCAACAACCTGAACCAGATCATCGGTTCCACCATCGGTGGCTCCGTCATCGCGGGGAGTGGTAATACGGTCGGCGGCGGTAACACGGTCGGCGGGACGACTGCGCCGACGACCGGTGGCGGGACGACTGCGCCGACGACCGGTGGCGGGACGACTGCGCCGACGACCGGTGGCGGGACGACTGCGCCGACGACCGGTGGCGGGACGACTGCG
>NZ_JBIURS010000013.1:99532-102312 GCF_044740965.1 Streptomyces sp. NPDC088252
CGCCGACGACCGGTGGTGGGACGACTGCGCCGACGACCGGTGGCGGGACGACTGCGCCGACGACCGGTGGTGGCACGACTGCGCCGACGACCGGTGGTGGCACGACTGCGCCGACGACCGGTGGTGGCACGACTGCGCCGACGACCGGTGGTGGCACGACTACCCCGACCACGACGGGAGCCATGTAATCCGGCACCGGGCCCGGCGAGCAACGAGTGACAGCGCAGGCTCAGTCATTCCCTCGTGGTGTCCTGCGCCCGACAGTTGATCGTCAGCCTCGATCGTTCATGAGCCCTCATTGTTTCTCGATGAGGGCTCATGAACCTGTGCGGCGCCGCCGACCCGGAGCCGCCTCGACGTCGCGCCTCACCTGGCGCATCCCCGAGCCGCCGGCGGCGTAGCTTCCTTCGCCTCTCGTGCGGGCTCTCACGGCGAAGGCCACCACCCCGCAGAGGGGATGGCGGCCTTCGTGGAGGATCGGCGCCTTACAGGTCGAAGTACAGCTCGAACTCGTGCGGGTGCGGGCGCAGCTGGATCGGGGCGATCTCGTTGGTGCGCTTGTAGTCGATCCACGTCTCGATCAGGTCGGAGGTGAAGACACCACCGGCCTGCAGGTACTCGTTGTCCGCCTCCAGCGCTTCCAGAACGGCCGGGAGGGACGTCGGGACCTGCTGGACGTTCGCGTGCTCCTCGGGAGCCAGCTCGTAGAGGTCCTTGTCGATCGGCTCGGCGGGCTCGATCTTGTTCTTGATGCCGTCGAGGCCCGCCATCAGCAGGGCGGAGAAGGCGAGGTACGGGTTCGACGACGGGTCCGGGGCGCGGAACTCGACGCGCTTGGCCTTCGGGTTGGAGCCCGTGATCGGGATACGCATCGCGGCGGAGCGGTTGCGCTGCGAGTACACCATGTTGACCGGGGCCTCGAAGCCGGGGACCAGTCGGTGGTACGAGTTCACCGTCGGGTTGGTGAAGGCCAGCAGCGACGGTGCGTGCTTGAGGATGCCGCCGATGTAGTAGCGGGCGATGTCCGAGAGTCCCGCGTAACCCTGCTCGTCGTAGAAGAGGGGGTTGCCACCGGCCCACAGGGACTGGTGGACGTGCATGCCCGAGCCGTTGTCGCCGAAGATCGGCTTCGGCATGAAGGTCGCGGTCTTGCCGTTGCGCCAGGCGACGTTCTTCACGATGTACTTGAAGAGCATCAGGTCGTCGGCCGCGGCGAGCAGCGTGTTGAACTTGTAGTTGATCTCGGCCTGGCCGGCGGTGCCGACCTCGTGGTGCTGGCGCTCGATCTGGAGTCCGCTCCGCTCCAGCTCCAGGGACATCTCGGCGCGCAGGTCGGCGAAGTGGTCGACCGGCGGGACCGGGAAGTAGCCGCCCTTGTAACGGACCTTGTACCCACGGTTGTTCTCGACCGCGCCGGTGTTCCAGGCGCCGGCCTCGGAGTCGATGTGGTAGAAGCTCTCGTTCGCCGACGTCTGGAAGCGGACGTTGTCGAAGACGTAGAACTCGGCCTCGGGGCCGAAGTACGCGGTGTCGGCGATGCCGGTGGAGGCGAGGTACGCCTCGGCCTTCTTGGCCACGTTCCGCGGGTCACGGCTGTACTGCTCGCCGGTGATCGGGTCGTGGATGAAGAAGTTGATGTTGATGGTCTTGTCGCGGCGGAAGGGGTCGACACGGGCGGTCGACAGGTCTGCGCGCAGTGCCATGTCGGACTCGTGGATGGCCTGGAAGCCGCGGATCGACGAGCCGTCGAAGGCAAGCTCGTCGGCCGGGTCGAAGGTCGCCGCCGGGACGGTGACGTGCTGCATCACACCGGGCAGGTCACAGAACCGGACATCGATGAACTTGACGTCTTCGTCGGCGATGAACTTCTTCGCGTCGTCGGCGTTCTGGAACATCCAACTCCTCCTACTCCCGGCCCGGGAGGGACGGGGTTGTAGCTCGTGGTGCGGCCAGTGCGGTGGCACACGCTGGACCCGACCATAGGCAGACCGGATTTCTCAAGCATGACCCATTTGTTTCGCAGAAGTTAACCGAGCCGGGTGTGAGCGGCACCTCGTGGCCGGTTACGGGCCCCTCCCGAGGGTCGGCGCGGCGGCCCTCGGGAGGGGCCCGCCCGGGGGGCGGCACGAGCGGGCGCAGTACCGTGGTCGGGTGGACAACAGGCAAGCAATCGGATCGTGGCTCTCAGGGCCGCGCGCGGCCGCCGAGGAAATGGGGGCCGACTTCGGCTACCGGGGCAAGCGGCTCGGTCTGCCCGAGCACGGCCCGGGATCCGTGGCGCCGCTCGGCCGGCGCTTCGGCGCGGTCTTCATCGACTGGGTCCTGTGCCTGGTGATCGCATACGGGCTGCTCGCTCGCGGTGACCAGCAGGCGGCCGGAAACTGGGCGCTCGGCGTCTTTCTCGTACTGAGTGTGCTCACTGTCGGCACCATCGGCTGCACGCCCGGCAAGCGCCTCCTGGGCATCAGGGTCGTCGCCGAGAGCGGCGGCCGGCTCACTTTCGGCCGAGTGGTCGTCCGGAGCGTGCTGCTGTGCATCGTGATCCCGGCCCTGGTCTGGGACCGCGACGGCCGCGGCCTGCACGACCGGCTGGCCCGCGCGGTTCAGGTCCGTATCTGAGCCACCGAGCCGGGGACGTACGGCCGAGGAAGCGGACGCCGAGGACGGAACAGGGAAGGGGGCGGGGGGGGGGGGCCCGGGGGGGGGGGGGCCCCCCCCCCCCCCCCCCCCCCGCCCCCCCCGGGGGGCCCCACCGGCCCCGGCGGCCGCGGCGCCCCCGA
>NZ_JBIURS010000013.1:102322-144862 GCF_044740965.1 Streptomyces sp. NPDC088252
CTGGCGAACCCCCCCCCGCGGGGGGGCCCGCCCGCGCGGTGGGCGCGCCCGCGCCGGCGCCCCGGGGGGGGGGGGGGGTGGCCCCCCGGGGGGGGCCCCCCCCCCGCCCCCTTCCCACGTGCAGCGGCCATGTGCGGGAACAGCAGGTACGACGGAGGCGTCAGCGCATCTTCCCGCCGCGCGGCATTCGCGTGCCCTTCGGCATCGGGCCCTTGGGCAGCGGCATGTTGCTCATCAGGTCGCCCATCGCGCGCAGCCGGTCGTTGGCGACCGTCACCTGCGGGCCGGTCAGTACGCGCGGCAGCTTCAGCATCTTGGTGCGCACCTTCTTGAGCGGCACCTGGCCCTCGTCGTTGCCGACGATGATGTCGTGCACCGGTACGTCGACCAGGATGCGCGCCATCTTCTTCTTCTCGGCCGCGAGCAGCAGCTTCACCCGGTTCGGGTTGCCCTCGCCGACCAGCACGATGCCCGCCTTGCCCACGGAGCGGTGGACGACGTCCTGGCTGCGGTTCATCGCGACCGCGGGTGTCGTGGTCCAGCCGCGGCCGACCCGGTCCAGCACCGCCGCCGCCGCGCCCGGCTGTCCTTCCATCTGCCCGAAGGCCGCGCGCTCGGCACGCCGTCCGAAGACGATCGCCATCGCGAGGAGGGCCAGCACGAAGCCCAGGATGCCCAGGTAGACCGGGTGGTCGATCAGGAAGCCGACCGCGAGAAGGACACCGAAGGTGACGATTCCCACACCCGCGACGACAAGACCGATCTTGGAGTCGGTCCGCCGGGTCATCTTGTAGGTCAGGGCGATCTGCTTGAGCCGCCCCGCGTTCTCGGCGCTGTCCGCGCCTTCAGTGTTTGCCTTCCTCGCCATGCACCGAAGTTTACGTGGCTCAAGAACGGTGGTCGGCCGCGGCCTCCAGTACGTACTCGGTCTCGACGCGGTCCTTGGCCCGGCGCCGGTCCTCCAGGACGGCGGTCCAGGCATTACGGCGAGCGGTGCGCTGGCCGCTGCTCAGCAGCAGCGACTCGACGGCACGGAGAGCATCGGTGACGGAAGGGATGGCGGTGGCGCGTACCGGCACGGCCTGCATCGTGGAAATCTCCTCGGAGCGGATGTGCGGACTGAGTGGCGTGGACTCAGCTGCCCGGGTCGAGCTACCCGGGACTGCGTTGCGCGAAGTGGGTGGCGTGCGTCGGATGCGGGAAGAGGCGGTGGCAGTGGCCTGTGGAACCACTGCACCTGAACATCCAGCGTCACTGCCCGGTGTTACCAGCGCATGACCGGTCGGTCAAACACCAATGAAACCTTGATCCGGGCTCGGCGCACGTCGACGCGGCCCATACGCGCCCCCGACCTGCGGGGAGCGTACGGGCCGCGGCGAATCAGCTGTTACTGAGCGGTAGCCTCTTGTGCCCGGATTCACACGGCGGGCGCCGCCGCGACGGCGCCGCGACGCTCGATCGCCTGCTGGAAAAGACGGCCCGCGCGGTAGGAGGAACGGACCAGCGGCCCGGACATCACGCCGGAGTAGCCGATCTCGTCGGCCTCCTCCTTCAGCTCCACGAACTCCTGCGGCTTCACCCAGCGCTCGACCGGGTGGTGACGCACGGACGGCCGCAGATACTGCGTGATCGTGATCAGCTCGCAACCCGCGTCGTACAGGTCCTGGAGCGCCTCACTGACCTCCTCACGGGTCTCGCCCATG
Source organism: Streptomyces sp. NPDC088252 (assembly GCF_044740965.1). NCBI lineage: Bacteria > Bacillati > Actinomycetota > Actinomycetes > Kitasatosporales > Streptomycetaceae > Streptomyces > Streptomyces sp. NPDC088252. The sequence continues at coordinate 104,026 of NZ_JBIURS010000013.1, forward strand.
CCGAGGATCAGGTTGGACTTGGTCACCAGGCCGGCCTCGCGGGCCCGCGTGATGACCTCCAGGGAACGCTCGTAACGGAAGCCGGGGCGGATCCGCTTGAAGATCCGCGGCACCGTCTCGACGTTGTGCGCGAGCACCTCGGGGCGGGCGGAGAAGACCTCGGCGAGCTGTTCGGGAACCGCGTTGAAGTCGGGGATCAGCAGCTCGACCTTGGTGCGTCCGGCCTCTCGCTCCGCGGTCAGCGCGTGGATCTGGCGCACCGTCTCCGCGTAGAGCCAGGCGCCGCCGTCCTCCAGGTCGTCGCGTGCGACGCCGGTGATGGTGGCGTAGTTCAGGTCCATCGTGACCACGGACTCGCCGACCCTGCGGGGCTCGTCCCGGTCCAGCGCCTGCGGCTTGCCCGTGTCGATCTGGCAGAAGTCGCAACGCCGGGTGCACTGGTCGCCGCCGATGAGGAACGTGGCCTCGCGGTCCTCCCAGCACTCGAAGATGTTGGGGCAGCCGGCCTCCTGGCACACCGTGTGCAGACCCTCGCTCTTCACGAGCTTCTGCAGCTGGTTGTACTCGGGGCCCATCTTCGCCCGGGTTTTGATCCACTCGGGCTTGCGCTCGATGGGGGTCTGGCTGTTCCGGACCTCAAGGCGCAGCATCTTGCGCCCGTCGGGTGCGACAGCGGACACTCCGGCACTCCCCTTTGCTTTCACTGCATTGGATTCTTCGGCGAACACCAGGGTACGCCCGTGGTTCAAACGGCCTTACGTCCGGCCAACCCGTGGCCGGCAGGGCCTATTCCCGCATGGTCCGAACGAGGCGTCCTGGGGCTGTCACGCCGTGGCCGCGGCATCCGTCGGGCGTTCGATGGTGCGCGGGGCGAGTTGCGCGTTCTCCAGGACGTCCTTGAGGTGCTTCTCGACGACCGGGAGCACCTCCTCGATTCCGATGTCACGGCCCAGCTCGTACGCGAGCGACGTGACGCCGGCGTCCCGGATCCCGCACGGCACGATGCGGTCGAACCAGGTGTTGTCCGGGTTCACGTTGAACGAGAAGCCGTGCATGGTCACGCCCTTCGCGACCCGGATGCCGATCGCGGCCAGCTTGCGGTCCTCGCGCCGCTGGCCGGCGTTGGACGGGGCGTACTCGGGGCCGTTCAGCCGCGCGTCGAACTCCTCGTCGTGCAGCCGCGGATCGAAGTCGAGGGAGAGGCCACCGATCGCCGGACGCTCCTCGACCGGGTCGCCGAGCACCCAGACCCCGCTGCGGCCCTCGACCCGGGAGGTCTCCAGACCGAATTCGGCGGCGGTACGGATCAGGGCGTCCTCCAGCCGGCGGACGTGCGCGACGACATCGACCGGTCGGGGCAGCTTCTGGATCGGGTAGCCGACCAACTGCCCGGGACCGTGCCAGGTGATCTTGCCGCCGCGGTCCACATCGATGACCGGGGTGCCGTCCAGCGGGCGCTCACTGTCGGTCGTGCGCCGCCCCGCCGTGTAGACGGGCGGGTGTTCCAGCAGCAGACAGGTGTCGGGGACGGCGTCCTCGAATCTGGCCGCGTGCACCTCGCGCTGCTTCTGCCAGGCCTCCTGGTAGTCGACGGCTTCCACGCCGAATCCCAGCCGGACGAACCGAAGCTCGCTCACGACAGCTGCCTCCCTACTCGCGGTGACTGGAGCCGGGGTGCCCGGAGCCACGCCACCCTGCACTCAATCGGCCCCGAGCCACTGTACGACCGGTCACCGAACGGCGGCCCGGCAGGTCGATCCCGTCAGTGCCACCACCCAATCCTCACACGATCGGATGAAAGTGAAGCGATCGTGGCTGTGACCGCCGCAGAGGCCGCTAAATTCACGCCGTTCCATTAGGGCCGCCCGCCCGGCCCCGAAGGCAGGAGACCGTACAGCTGATGTCGGAACGACCTCCGCAGCGCACCCCGAACCGCCGACTCGCCTCGCTCATCACCGAGGCCGGTTTCTCCCATGCCGGTCTCGCCCGAAGAGTGGACCAACTCGGCCTGGAACACGGTCTCGACCTGCGGTACGACAAGACCTCCGTGACCCGTTGGCTGCGCGGTCAGCAGCCGCGCGGGACCACGCCCGCGCTGATCGCCGAGGTCTTCACCCGGCGCCTCGGACGCCGCCTCTCCGCGCAGGACCTGGGCCTCGACGCGTGCGCTCCCGTCTACGCGGGGCTGGAGTTCGCGGCCACGCCCGCCGAGGCGGTCGACATCGTCAGCGGTCTGTGGCGCAAGGACTCGGGCAGCCATGCGGAGCTGCGCAAGATCGCCTTCACTCCGGCCGGACTCGTCGTCCCCAGCAGGGACTGGCTGATCGGCCGGGCCGATGAGTGGGTGGGAAGGGGGAGCGCGTCCTCGCCGCCGGTGCCGGACGGGGCGGACGGCGCCCGTGCGGCCGGTGGGCCGGGCAGGTCCATCGGGGCCTCCGGGATCGCGGGGACTGCTGAGGTGGGCGTTCCGAGGCGGGCCGGCGGCCCCGGCGGGACGCGCGGGGCGCCGGGGTTGCACGGGGCGTACGGTTCGCACTGGCCCGGCGGCGGGCACGGCGGGACGGGGACCGCGGCGGCCGGCGCCGGTGGCCGCAACGCCGCGGCCCGTGGGCCCGTGCCGTCCCGGCCCTCCGGACCGTCCGCCCCACCCGGATCCCCCGCCCCCTCGGCAGGCCCCCTCTCCCCGGGAGCCGGGCTGCCGGGCGCCCCCGGAGTCCCCCGGCAGCGGCAGTCCGACCGGGGGCCCGGCCAGCGGGTCAGCGGCGGTGACGTCGCCGCGCTGCGTTCGGTCGGCGAGCTCTTCCGCACCCTCGACAACGCCTACGGCGGCGGCCACGCCCGGCAGGCCCTCGTCCGGTACCTGGAGCACGAGACGGAACCGATGCTGCGCGGGACGTACGGGGAGGCCACCGGGCGCCGGCTCTTCTCCGCCGCCGCCGATCTGACCCGGCTGGCGGGCTGGACCTCGTACGACATCGCGGCCCACGGCCTGGCCCAGCGCTACTTCGTCCAGGCCCTGCGGCTCGCCCAGGCCGCCGGTGACCGCGCGTACGGCAGCTACGTCCTGGTCACCATGAGCCGGCAGGCGGTCTATCTCGGGCACGGCAGGGAGGCCGTGCAGCTGGCGCGCGTCGCTCAGCAGGGCATCGGTTCGTCGGCGCCGCCCGTCGTCCAGGCGCTGCTGCACGCCGTCGAGGCGCGCGGACACGGGGTGCTCGGCGAGGCCAGGCCCTGCACCGCCTCGCTGGCGCGGGCGGAACGCGCGCTGGAGAGCGCCCGCGCCGGGGACGAGATGCCGCACTGGGCACGGTATTTCGACGAGGCCCAGCTCGCCGACGAGTTCGGACACTGCCACCGGGACCTGCAGCAGTACCGGGCCGCGGCGCAGCACGCGGAGCGCTCCCTTGAGCTCCGCGCCCCGGCGTACGCCCGCAGTCGGCTGTTCTGCCGGGTGGTGCTGGCCTGCGCGCGGCTCGGGCTCGGCGAGCTCGACCAGGCGTGTGAGCTCGGCGCCGAGGCCGCGCAGCAGGCGGCGGAGATGCGGTCGGTACGGGCGACGGAGTACGTACGGGACTTCGAGCGCCGCCTTGAGCCGTTCAGGGACGCGGCAGCGGTGCGGGGGTACCGCGAGCGGGTCGCCGCGCTGGGATGAGCCCGGGGCGGCGACCGGACGGGCCCTGCGCCCCGGGGCCGGGCCCTACGCCGCTTCGGGCAGCACCGCCCCGCTTCCGTGTCCCGGCCGTACGCCCAGGTCGGTGAGGATCGCGTCGGCCGCGCGGCGCCCGGAGAACAGGGCGCCCTGGACCGAGCTCGTGTCGCGGTGGTCGCCGCACACGTACAGCCCGGCGAGCAGCCGGACCGGGCGGCGCAGATCGTGCGGGGCCGGCATCGCGGGGACGGCCTCGGGATCGTGGTGGGCGGCCAGCAGTTCCCAGTCGTCCGTAGGAGTGCCGTACAGGGCGGCGAGATGGGAGCGGACCGTGCGGTCCAGGTCGGACGGCGGGGTGCCGAGCACCGTCGAGCTGATCAGGGTCCGGCCGCGCGGGGCGCGCGAGGGGTCGACCGCACTCATCACCGCGGTGTGTGCGACCGGGCCGGAACGGTCGGCGTCCAGCAGCAGCGAGGCGCCGGTCGGCGGGGGAGCGGGAGCGGTGTGGTGAAGGACCGTCACGGGGTGGAAGGACGGCATCCGCAGACCGGGCAGCAGCTCGGTGGCGGCACCCGCGCCGGTCGCCAACAGCAGTGAGCGGCAGCCCAGTTCACCGTGTTCCTTCGTGCGGACCGAGGTGATGTCGGCGGCGGTGACATGCACACCCGTCCGCACGGTGCCGGGCGGCAGGGCGGCGGCGAGCAGCTCGGGCAGCTCGCCCGAGCCGCCCTCGGGCACGCACAGCCTGCCGCGTGCGTAGCCGCGCAGGGCGAGATCGGCGCACCGGCTGGACGTGGTGAGGTCCGGATCGCCGAGAAGCGCGGAGAGCAGTGGGCGCAGAAAGCCGTTGACGGTACGGGAGGTCAGACCGCGATGCGACAGCGCGGCGAGCGCGGTCTGTTCCGGCCGGGCCAGGATGCGGGTGGCCGGCGTGGCGGCGAGCCGGGTCAGGGCGGCGCCCAGCCTGGCCTGGTCGATCGGCCCGCCCATCGGCGGACGGGGGGCGCTTGCGCGGGCGCGCGCCGCCTTGAATGCGCCCCGCGCGCCCCGTACATCGCCCGTCCGGTACTGACGGCCCTCGCTGTGGACGAGCACGCCCGGTGCGAAGGTGCGCAGTGCGAGACCTTCGAGGGCGGGTATTCGGCGCAGTTCCGGGTACGAGGTGCTGAGCAGCGGGCCGATGTGGTCGAGCCGGAAGCCGTCCACGTCGGCCGTGGTCATCCGGCCGCCGACCCGGGGGCCGGCCTCCAGGACACTGACACTTACCCCTGCGCTGATCAGTTGGTGAGCGGCTGACAGGCCGGCGATCCCGGCCCCGATGATGACGACGTCCGCGTGATGTGCCGAGCTGAGCACGTGCCCCTCCCCGAGTCGGCGCAACTACTGGGAAGCTCTTGCCCCCAACAGGCCCCCGGAATGCCCGAGTTCGCAAGGAGGCTAGGAGGGCGTCCGGTGCGGGCGCAGTCGCGCGCGGCCGGGGCACCGTTGCACACGGGGTCGCATGTCCGTCCGATTCCGGGGTGGATGTGCGGGCTCCGACTCCGAGCGGTGCGGCCCCGTGGACGCCGGTGTCGTCCCGGTGCGCTCAGCGCAGCGCCGCGCGGATCGCCGCGTCGATTCCGGGGAAGGCGAACACGAAACCCGAGTCCAGCAGCTTGCCCGGCAGTACCCGCTGGCTTCCCAGCACGTCCTGGGCGAAGTCCCCGAGGGCGATCCGCAGGGCGGGTGCCGGGGCGGTCAGCAGCGTGGGGCGGTGCAGCACCCGCCCCATCGCGGCTGTCACCTCCGCGTTGGTGACGGGGTCGGGGCCGGTCAGATTCACCGGGCCCGACAGCGACTCCGTGTCCAGGATGTGCCGCAGCGCCGCGACCTCGTCGTGCAGCGCGATGAAACTCCAGTACTGACGCCCGTTGCCCAGCCGCCCGCCGAGCCCCGCGCGGAACAGCGGGAAGAGCCGGCCCCAGGCACCGCCCTCACGGCCCACGACCAGACCGGTGCGCGCGTGCGCGATCCGGACGCCCGCCTCGTGAGCGGCGGCCGTGGCCGCCTCCCACTCCACGCACACGGACGGCAGGAAGCCCTCGCCGGCCGGCGCGCTCTCGTCGACCGCGCGGTCCCCGGTGTCGCCGTAGTAGCCGATGGCCGACCCGGACAACAGCACCTTCGGCGGTACGTCCAGTGAGGCGACGGCCTCGGCGATCGCCGTCGTCCCGAGGACCCGGCTGTCCCGGATCTCCCGCTTGTACGCCGGTGTCCAGCGGTGGTCGCCGACCCCGGCGCCGGCGAGATGGACGACCGCGTCGCAGCCCACCAGGCCCGCCACGTCGACGTACCCGCGCCCGGGATCCCATTCCACCTCGTCGCCGGCCCGCGCGGGACGCCGCACCAGGCGTACGACCTCGTGTCCGTCGGCCCGCAGCGAGCGCACCAGCGCCGCTCCGATGAGTCCGGATGCTCCGGTGACAGCGATACGGGAGTGCAGCATGGGTCCATCCTGCCGCAGCGGAACCCCGCGCGCCCCGCTCGCCGGGCCGACGGCCTGCCGCGTCGGCGGCCGGCGCCGAGCCCGAAACAGGGCTGACCGGGTGAAGGGCGGCGTGGCACAGTGGCGCGCATGGTTGAGAACCACGCGCACCCGGTCCGCCTCGTCCGCCCCGCCGCTCCGTCCGACGAAGCCGCTCTCGGCGAGCTCGACCGTTCCACCTGGTCGACGCTGCACGCCGTGACACCGCGGCCCCAGCCGCCGTACGAACCGTTCTTCGACGACCGGCACAAGCCCGAGGACTACCTCGTGGCCGAGGCGGAGAACGAGGCGGGAGAGGTGTGCCTCGCCGGGTACACCAAGCTGGTCCCGCCGACCCCGCTGGCCTGCAACACGCACGTCCGGCAGATACAGGGCCTCGCCGTGGCCGACTGGGCGCGCGGGCGCGGTGTCGCCAGGGCCCTGCTGCGGGCGGCGTGCGCGGCGGCGCGCGGCGACGGGGCGAACCGGATGACGCTGCGGGTGCTCGGGCACAACGCACCCGCGCGGGCCCTGTACGAGTCGGAGGGGTTCGTCGTCGAGGGCGTGCTGCCCGGTGAGTTCTTCCTGAACGGGCGTTACGTCGACGACGTCATGATGGGCCGTTCGCTCGCCCCGTGACCCCGCGTCTCCCGCTCTGAGCCTGTCGGGCGACCTCCGACCGGGCGGCCACGCCCCGGCACGCACGCTTCCCGCGTTGTCGTCGGTCGCCGACGTTCCGCGTCGACTCCCTCCTCCGCCTCGGAATCGCACGCACCGGACCGCGCCCGCCATCCGGTCCGAGGTCGCCCGACAGGCTCTCAGCCCTTGAACAGCCGCATGCCGCCGATGAGTTCATGGAGGCAGCGCACCGCCAGATCGGCGGGTGAGCCGGGCCCGTCGGCCGGCGCCTCCGTCCGTGCCCAGGCCTCCAGTGCGACACGTACCGCGTCCGTGGCGGCCGCTGCGGCGAGCCGGACCTCCAGCGGGTCCGCTCCGTCGCCCGCCAGCCGGGCCAGCACCGGCAGCAGTCGTTCCTCCGAATCCTGATTGACCCGGTACCAGACGGCACGCAGCGCCGGGTCCTCCACCGCCGCCCGCAGCAGCCCGCGCGTCCAGCCGAGCTGCTCGGCGGCGTGTGCGTCGGGCACCCGGAGTGCCTCGGTGACCGCCTGCTCCAGGACCTCGGCGAGCGCCTCCCCCGGCTCGGCCGCCTCCAGCAGCGCCCGCCAGCGCTCGGCACCGCCGGAGAGCAGCGGGCCCACCGCGTCCTGCTTGGAGCGGAAGTACCGGTAGAAGGTGCGCAGCGCGACGCCCGCCCGGTGCGCGATGTCCTCCGCCGTGGTGCCGTCGGGGCCGCGCTCGGCGAACAGGGCGGCGGCGGCGCGCGCGATGTCCAGCTGGGTCGCGGCCTTGCGGCGTTCGGTGAGGGACGGCTGACTCGGCTTGGGGCTCATTCCCAGGAGATTACCTCGACAGGGAAGAGACATGCGTGAAATGCCGTCGTGGCAAAATGTGCCACATGGGCGTACGGTGGACATCGATCGAGATGCTGTCGAGACAGTCCCCGGGACAGCAGTCACCGGGATCGGGAGAGATACAGACATGAACCGCTATGAAGGTCGCCGCGCACTCATCACCGGTGGTGGCTCCGGCATCGGACAGGCCACCGTCCACCGCGTCCTCGCCGAGGGCGGCCGCGTCGTCGCGGCCGACGTCAACGAGGCCGGGCTGAAGGCCACCCATGAGACGGCCGTGGCGAACGGTGTGGCCGACCGCCTCACCACCCTCGTCCTCGACATCTCGGACGAGGCGGCGGTCCAAGCGGGTGTCGCCTCCGCCGTGGCCACCCTCGGGGGCCTGGACGTACTGGTCAACGCGGCCGGAATCCTGCGCTCCGAGCACACGCACAAGACGTCGCTGGAGTTCTTCAACAAGATCCTCGCGGTCAACCTCACGGGTACGTTCCTGATGATCCGTGAGGCGATACCGGCCCTGCTCGCGGGCGACCAGCCGGTCGTGGTGAACTTCTCCTCCACCTCGGCGAGCTTCGCGCACCCCTACATGGCGGCGTACGCGGCGAGCAAGGGCGGCATCCAGTCGATGACGCACGCGCTGGCGAGCGAGTACAGCAAGCAGGGGCTGCGAGTCGTCGCCGTCGCGCCCGGCTCGATCTCCTCCGACATGACCAGCGGCAACGGCCCGGGACTGCCCGCCGATGCCGACATGTCGCTCTTCGTGAAGCTGGCGCCGGCCCTCGGGGAGGGCTTCGCCAGTCCGGACACCGTCGCGGGCGTCGTCGCGATGCTCGGATCGCAGGACGGGGCGTTCATCACGGGTACGGAGATCCGGATCGACGGCGGAACCCACTTCTGACCGGGCGGCAGGGCCCCCCGGGCACGGTCAGCCGGCCCCGAACCGCGCCCAGAGCGCGGGAAAGCGTTCCGCCAGGACCGCCTCGTCCTCCAGGTCGAAGGGCGTGCCCTCCGGCTCGGCGGTCTGGGGTGGCAGACCGAGGTCCGGGGTGACCACGCCGGTGAGCTGTTCGTACGCCTCGTCGGCGGCGTAGCCGAGATCCTCGGCGTCCCCGTCGATCTCCTCGTCGAAGTCGTCGAGGAGATCGGCGAGGCCGTCCGGGTCGTGCACGGCGCCCTCGAAGACCTCCCGGCCCTGTCCGATCAGCCAGCAGCGGAAGAAGTCGAAGGCGTCGTCGCTCGCGCCGCCGAGCAGCACGGCGGCGGCCCCCCACAGCTCCCAGCGGTAGGCGCGGTGGTAACGGGCCTCGAAGTGCCTGGCGAAATCCAGCACGGCTTCGGGGTCGAGCCGGATCAGCCGTTCGACGAGCAGGTCGGCCTGGTCCTCGGGGTCGCCCTCGGCGGCCTCGCGGGTGCTGTCGACGATCTCCCAGAACTCCGTCTCGTCCATCACGGGTCAAGCATCGGTCCTGGCGACGGACGATGCACGCGGACGCGGCGGGAAGAAGCCCTCAGCGATAGAGGTCGCGCAGGCGTTCGGCGGCCTCGCGGAGACGGTCCCGCAGAGCGGCCGGTTCGACGACTTCCAACTCGGGCCCCAGACCCAGCAGTTGGCTGTACGCGATATCGAGGGACTCGACCGGCAGGACGGCCGTGAGCCACCCCCGCGCGTCGGGTGGACCGGCCGCGTCCAGCGCTTCGCGGACCGCCGAACGGTCCAGGGCGTACGGCAGTCGGCGTACACCCTCCTGCGACACCCGTACCGTCACCTCGGTACGCAGGAGAGAGCGGGCGAACTGGGCGGCCCGCTCGTCCCAGAAGCCCCGCAGATCGAACTGCTCGTCACGGGCGAACCGCTCGTCGGACACCGCGACGGCCGAGAACCGGTCGATCCGGTACACCCGGAAGTCGTCGGCCACGCGGGCGCAGAGGTACCAGACCCCGGCCTTCAGCACGAGCCCGTACGGGGCCAGCTCACGCTCCACCTCGTGGTCCCGGCCGCTGCGGCGGTAGCGGGCGTGGACGATCCGGTCGTCCCGGACCGCCTCCGCGACGGCGGGCAGCAGTTCGGGGGTGACCGGCTCCTGGTACCAGCCGGGAGCGTCCAGGTGGAAGCGCCGGGCGGCACTGTCCGAGGCGCCGCGCAGGGAAGGGAGCAGCGCCGCCGACACCTTGAGCCGGGCGGCGGACGCGGCGTCCTCCAGGCCCATCTCGCGCAGCGCGGACGGCAGTCCGGACAGGAAGAGCGCCTCGGCCTCGTCGCGGGCGAGTCCGGTCAGCCGTGTGCGGTACCCCCCGACGAGCCGATAGCCCCCGGCCCGGCCCCGGTCCGCGTACACCGGTACACCCGCTTCGGAGAGTGCCTGCGCGTCCCGGGTGACGGTCCGCTCGGACACCTCCAGTTCCTGCGCGAGCTCGGCGGCGGTCATGGCGGGGCGGGACTGCAGGAGCAGCACCATTTTGATGAGACGGGCAGCACGCATGGGGCCATTGTGGCCGTGGTGAGCGGGGTCGTGAGCCGCGTGCCCGTCACAGGGTGGCCTCGGTCGTCGGCCGGGCGCGAGAACGTCCCCGACCGCCGGACGGGCTCGGCCTTCAAGCCCGTCCGGCGGTCGGGGACGGAGCGGCGGGCGGGCGTCCCCGGCCGCCTTCGCGCGTCAGAGCCCGTAGCGCTCGCGGGCCTCCTTGACCGCGGACGCGGTCACCTCGCCGCGGCGGGCCAGCTGGGCCAGGGCCGCGACCGTGATCGACTGGGCGTCGACGCCGAAGTGGCGGCGGGCCGCGTCGCGGGTGTCGGAGAGACCGAAGCCGTCCGTGCCGAGCGAGGACCAGTCCTGCTCCACCCACTGGCTGATCTGGTCCGGGACCTGTCGCATCCAGTCGCTGACCGCGAGGACCGGTCCCGGTGCACCCTCCAGTGCCCGGGTCACGTACGGCACCCGCTGCTCACCGCGGAGCAGCGCCTCGTCGCACTCCAGCGCCTCGCGGCGCAGCTCGCCCCACGAGGTGGCGGACCAGACGTCGGCCGTGACACCCCAGTCCGCGGCCAGCAGCTCCTGCGCCTCCAGGGCCCAGTGGATCGCCGTACCGGAGGCCAGCAGCTGGACGCGCGGCGCCTCCGCCGTCGCGGGCGTGCCCTCCTTGAAGCGGTAGAGGCCCTTGACGATGCCCTCTTCGACGCCTTCCGGCATCGCGGGCTGCGGCTTCGGCTCGTTGTAGACCGTCAGGTAGTAGAAGACGTCCTCGGCCTCGGGGCCGTACATCCGGCGCAGACCGTCCTTGACGATCACCGCGATCTCGTACGCGAACGCCGGGTCGTAGTTGAGCGCGGCCGGGTTCGTCGAGGCGATCAGGTGGGAGTGACCGTCCGCGTGCTGCAGGCCCTCGCCCGTCAGCGTCGTACGGCCCGCGGTGGCGCCGACCACGAAGCCGCGGCCGAGCTGGTCGCCGAGCTGCCAGAACTGGTCGCCCGTGCGCTGCCAGCCGAACATCGAGTAGAAGATGTAGAAGGGGATCATCGGCTCGCCGTGCGTCGCGTACGACGTGGACGCGGCGATGAAGTCGGCCATCGCGCCGGCCTCGGTGATGCCCTCGTTGAGGACCTGGCCGTCCTTGGCTTCCTTGTAGTACATCAGCTGGTCGCGGTCGACCGGGTCGTACGTCTGTCCCAGCGGCGAGTAGATGCCGGCCGACGGGAACAGCGCCTCCATGCCGAAGGTGCGCGCCTCGTCGGGGACGATCGGAACCCAGCGCCTGCCGGTCTCCTTGTCCCGCATCAGGTCCTTGGCCAGGCGTACGAACGCCATCGTGGTGGCCAGCTCCTGCTTGCCGGAGCCCTTCTTCAACGCGGCGAACGCACGCTCGTCGGGCTCGGGCAGCGCCACCGCGTGGACCCGGCGGGCCGGGGCGGGACCGCCGAGGGCGGCACGGCGCTCCTGGAGGTAGCGGACCTCGGGGGAGTCGGGGCCCGGGTGACCGTACGGCACCAGGCCCTCGTCGAGCTTCGAGTCCGGGATCGGCAGCTCCAGCAGGTCCCGCATGGCGCGGAACTCCTTGCCGGAGAGCTTCTTCATCTGGTGGTTGGCGTTGCGCGACTCGAAGCCGGGGCCGAGCGTGTAGCCCTTCACCGTCTGGGCGAGGATCACGGTCGGCGCGCCCTTGTGCTCGACGGCCGCCTTGTACGCCGCGTACACCTTGCGGGCCTCGTGGCCGCCGCGCGAGGTGTGGAAGCACTCGGCGATCTTCGCGTCGGTGAGCAGCTTCGCCAGCTCGGCGAGCGCGGGCTCGGCGCCGAAGAAGTGCTCGCGGATGTACGCGACGTCGCGGGTGGCGTACGTCTGGAACTGCGCGTCCGGGACCTCCCGGAGCCGGCGGACCAGCGCACCGGTGGTGTCCAGCTGGAACAGCTCGTCCCAGGCGTTGCCCCAGAGCGTCTTGACGACGTTCCAGCCGGCACCGCGGAACGCGCCCTCCAGCTCCTGGACCACGCGGAAGTTGGCGCGGACCGGGCCGTCGAGCCGCTGCAGGTTGCAGTTGATGACGAAGGTCAGGTTGTCGAGCCGCTCACGCGCCGCGAGGGCGAGGGCCGCCGTCGACTCGGGCTCGTCCATCTCACCGTCGCCGAGGAAGGCCCAGACGTGCGAGTTCGACGTGTCCTTGATGTTGCGGTTGGCCAGGTAGCGGTTGAAGCGCGCCTGGTAGATCGCCGAGAGCGGGCCGAGGCCCATCGACACGGTGGGGAACTCCCACAGCCAGGGCAGCCGCCGCGGGTGCGGGTAGGACGGCAGACCGTCGCCGCCCGCCTCCTGGCGGAAGTTGTCGAGCTGCTGCTCGCTGAGCCGGCCGTCGAGGAAGGCGCGGGCGTAGATGCCGGGGGAGGCGTGGCCCTGGATGTAGAGCTGATCGCCGGAGCCGTCCCCCTCCTTGCCGCGGAAGAAGTGGTTGAAGCCGGTCTCGTACAGCCAGGCCGCCGAGGCGAAGGTGGCGATGTGGCCGCCGACGCCGAGCCGGGAGCCGCGGGTGACCATCGCGGCCGCGTTCCAGCGGTTCCAGGCGGTGATCCGGGACTCCATCTCCAGGTCGCCGTCGAACGCGGGCTCGGCGGCGGTCGGGATGGAGTTGACGTAATCGGTCTCCAGCAGCTTGGGCAGCGCGAGACCGGCGCCCTCGGCGTGCTGCAGCGAGCGACGCATCAGGTACGCGGCGCGGTGCGGGCCCGCGGCCTTGGTGACGGCATCCAGGGAGGCCGCCCATTCGGCGGTCTCCTCGGGGTCGCGGTCCGGGAGCTGGTCGAGCTCGCTCGGAAGCTTTCCTACGGGGTCGGTCATGATCGCCGCCTTCCGGAGTGGAGGGGGGTGGAGAAAGGCCCTGACTGGCAGGACAGGGCGATGGGGCCGGTGGGCCCGCGGACTGAACTGTAAGCCGTCGATCGATGATCGATCAAAGGATGAGCGGCAAAACTTCTCGATATGAAGAAAAGTGGCATTCGGTGCCGCGGGACGGGGCACGGAGTGACGGGATTTTGCTGGCAAAAGGGGTGCTCACCTGCGCGGGCGAGCACCCCGCGCGACAGATGCGCCGACTCCTCGGTCGCGCCCCTCAGGCGCGCGGCGCACAGCCGAGCACATGTGCCTTGACCAGCACCCCGATGTCCGGATCCTTGCGCAGGAACGCCTCGATGAGCGCCTCGTGCTCCTCCGCGTACGACTTCTGCACGGTGCCCAGCCACCGGATCGACAGGGCGGTGAACACCTCGATGCCCAGCCCCTCCCAGGTGTGCAGCAGCACGGCGTTCCCGGCGGCCCGCACCATCTCGCGGTGGAATCCCACGGTGTGCCGGACCTGCGCCTCGCCGTCGGCCAGCCGGTCCGCCTCGTAGAGTGCCGCCACGTGCGGTGCGAGGCGCGAGCAGTCCTCGCCGAGGGCCGGAGCCGCCAACTCCGCCGCGATCTGCTCCAGGCCTGCCCGTACCGGATAGCTCTCCTCCAGGTCGGCCGCCGTGAGATTGCGGACCCGTACGCCCTTGTTGGGCGCCGACTCGATCAGCCGGAGCGTCTCCAGCTCCCGCAGGGCCTCGCGCACGGGCGTCTGGCTGACCTCCAGCTCGGTGGCGATCCGGCGCTCCACGATCCGCTCACCGGGCTTCCAGCGCCCGCTGACGATCCCGTCCACGATGTGCTCGCGGATCTGTTCGCGCAGCGAGTGGACGACGGGCGGGGTCATGAGGGGCTCCTTCGGGGCAAACCGGTGCTGTCCGCACCATCACGGCTGCCGGGGCGACCGGTGGTGTCTAGACAATACGGCGGCGCCCCCGTCCGGAAGTGTTCCGGACGGGGGCGCCGCTGGTGAGGCTGGTTACAGCCGTGGTGCTCAGAGGCCGAGCTCGACCTCGAACTCACCGGCCTCCAGGATCGCCTTGACCGCGGTCAGGTAGCGGGCGGCGTCGGCGCCGTCCACCAGACGGTGGTCGTAGGAGAGCGAGAGGTACGTCATGTCGCGGACACCGATGACGGTGCCCTCGGCGGTCTCGATGACGGCCGGACGCTTGACGGTGGCACCGATGCCCAGGATGGCTGCCTGGTTCGGCGGCACGATGACCGTGTCGAACAGGGCACCGCGCGAACCGGTGTTGCTGATGGTGAAGGTGGCACCGGACATGTCGTCCGGCGTCAGGCCGCCACCGCGGGCCTTGCCGGCCAGCTCGGCGGTCTTCTTCGAGATACCGGCGATGTTCAGGTCGCCCGCACCCTTGATGACCGGCGTCATCAGACCCTTCTCGGCGTCCACGGCGATGCCGATGTTCTCCGAGTCGAAGTACGTGATGGTGCCTTCGTCCTCGTTGATCCGGGCGTTGATGACCGGGTGGGCCTTCAGCGCCTGGGCGGCTGCCTTGACGTAGAACGGCATCGGCGAGAGCTTGACGCCCTCACGGGCCGCGAAGGCGTCCTTCGCCTGGTTGCGCAGCTTCATCAGCTTGGTGACGTCGACCTCGACGACCGAGGTCAGCTGGGCCTGCGAGTGCAGCGCCTTCATCATGTTGTCGCCGATGACCTTGCGCATGCGGGTCATCTTGACCGTCTGACCGCGCAGCGGGGACGCCTCCAGCTTCGGCGCCTTCGAGACCGCACGGCCTCCGGCGGTCACCGCGGCGGCGGCCGGAGCCGGGGCAGCGGCGGCGGCCTTGGCGGCCTCCGCGGCGGCGACGACGTCCTGCTTGCGGATACGGCCACCGACGCCGGTGCCCTTGACCGCGCCCAGGTCGACGCCGCTCTCGGCGGCGAGCTTGCGGACCAGCGGCGTGACGTACGCGCCGTCGTCACCGGAGGTCGCGGCCGGGGCGACCGGAGCCGGAGCGGCGACGGGCGCCGGAGCGGCCGGGGCGGCGACGGGCGCCGGAGCGGCCGGAGCCACCGGAGCCGGAGCGGCGGGCGCCACCGGGGCCGGGGCCGGAGCGGGGGCGGCCGGAGCCGGAGCCGGGGCCGGAGCGGCCGGTGCCGGGGCGGCGACGGGCGCCGGTGCGGCCGGTGCCGGGGCAGCCGCCGGAGCGGCACCCGGGGCACCGATGACGGCGAGCTTGGCGCCGACCTCGGCGGTCTCGTCCTCGGCGACGACGATCTCCAGCAGCACACCGGAAACCGGGGCCGGGATCTCGGTGTCGACCTTGTCCGTGGAGACCTCCAGGAGGGGCTCGTCCTCGGTGACCTCCTCGCCGACCTCCTTCAGCCAGCGGGTGACGGTGCCCTCGGTGACGCTCTCGCCGAGCGCCGGCAGGGTGACGTCGGTCCCGGCGGCGCCACCGGCCGGTGCGGCGGCGGCCGGTGCCTCGGCCACGGGGGCCGGGGCGGCGGGAGCCTCGACGGCGGGCGCCGGGGCCGGGACGGCGGCGGGCTCGGCGGCCGGGGCCGCGGCGGCAGCCGGCGCGCCCGTGCCGTCGTCGATGACGGCCAGCTCGGCGCCGACCTCGACGGTCTCGTCCTCGGCGACCTTGATGGCGGAGAGGATGCCGGCCGCCGGGGCCGGGATCTCGGTGTCGACCTTGTCGGTCGAAACCTCGAGCAGCGGCTCGTCGGCCTCGACGCGCTCGCCCTCGGCCTTCAGCCAGCGGGTGACAGTGCCCTCGGTGACGCTCTCGCCGAGCGCCGGAAGGGTTACGGAAACCGACATGGTTTCAGTTGCTCCTTACGAAAGTGCGGAAGTAGGTCGGTCGTCGCGCCCGGTCGACTGAATCAGTCGTGGGAGTGCAGGGGCTTGCCGGCGAGGGCCAGGTGGGCCTCGCCCATCGCCTCGTTCTGCGTCGGGTGGGCGTGGATGAGCTGCGCGACCTCGGCGGGCAGCGCCTCCCAGTTGTAGATCAGCTGGGCTTCGCCGACCTGCTCGCCCATTCGGTCACCGACCATGTGGACGCCTACCACGGCACCGTCCTTGACCTGGACGAGCTTGATCTCGCCCGCGGTCTTGAGGATCTTGCTCTTGCCGTTGCCCGCGAGGTTGTACTTCAGAGCGACGACCTTGTCCGCGCCGTAGAGCTCCTTGGCCTTGGCCTCGGTGATGCCGACGGAGGCGACCTCGGGGTGGCAGTACGTCACCCGCGGGACACCGTCGTAGTCGATCGGAACGGTCTTCAGACCGGCCAGCCGCTCCGCCACCAGGATGCCCTCGGCGAAGCCGACGTGCGCGAGCTGGAGCGTCGGGGCCAGGTCGCCCACGGCCGAGATGGTGGGCACGTTGGTCTGCATGTACTCGTCGACGAGGACGTAGCCGCGGTCCATCGCGACGCCGGCCTCCTCATAGCCCAGGCCCTGCGAGACCGGGCCGCGGCCGATGGCGACCAGCAGCACCTCGGCCTCGAAGGTCTTGCCGTCGGCGAGGGTCACGCGGACGCCGTCCTGCGTGTACTCGGCGCTCTGGAAGAACGTACCGAGGCTGAACTTGATGCCGCGCTTACGGAAGGCGCGCTCAAGAAGCTTCGAGCTGTTCTCGTCCTCGACCGGGACGAGGTGCTTCAGACCTTCGATGATCGTGACATCGGTGCCGAAGGACGTCCACGCCGAGGCGAACTCGACGCCGATGACGCCGCCGCCCAGCACGATCGCGGACTTCGGGACGCGGTCCAGCTTGAGCGCGTGGTCCGAGGAGATGATGCGGTTGCCGTCGATCTCCAGGCCCGGCAGCGACTTCGGCACGGAGCCGGTCGCGAGAAGCACGTGGCGGCCCTGGACGCGCTGACCGTTCACATCCACCGAGGTAGGGGAGGAGAGCCGCCCCTCACCCTCGATGTAGGTGACCTTGCGCGAGGCGATGAGACCTTGCAGACCCTTGTACAGGCCCGAGATCACGTCGTCCTTGTACTTGTGCACGGCCTCGATGTCGATGCCCTCGAAGGTGGCCTTGACACCGAACTGGTCGGCCTCGCGCGCCTGGTCGGCGATCTCGCCGGCGTGCAGCAGGGCCTTCGTGGGGATGCAGCCGTTGTGCAGGCAGGTGCCGCCGACCTTGCCCTTCTCGATCAGAGCGACGTCCAGGCCCAGCTGCGCTCCGCGCAGGGCCGCGGCGTAACCGCCGCTACCACCGCCGAGGATCACTAGGTCGAAAACGGTGCTGGCGTCGTTCGCCACGTCACGTCCTCCATGCATGTGCGCCGTACGCCGGGCCCCGTCGCTGGGGGATGACCGGCCGGTCGGCTGGTGTTCGGCCGCTTTTGTTATTCGGCCCTGTGGTGGGGGCCCTGTCCTGCCGAGAACCCATCTTCGCACTTGTCGACGGTGGGCGGGACGCGGGGCCCGGGTCTGGGACGGATGATCATCCGTCCCGGGTGGTTACCGCTGCGTAGAGCCCCATTGATTTCGTTGAGAGCGAAACCTGCCGGATCCCTGCGGCGATGCCACCCGGAGAACACGTACGGCCCCGGACGTATGCCCGGGGCCGTAGGTCGGCTGCTGCGTCAGCCGAGGTCTCCGGCAGCGGTGCGCTCGGCCAGCTTCACCAGCGTGCGGACGGCGGAACCGGTGCCGCCCTTCGGCGTGTAGCCGTACGGCGCTCCCTCGTGGAAGGCCGGGCCCGCGATGTCCAGGTGCGCCCAGGCGATGCCCTCGCCCACGAACTCCTTCAGGAACAGACCGGCGACCAGGCCGCCGCCCATCCGCTCGCCCATGTTGGCGATGTCGGCGGTCGGGGAGTCCATGCCCTTGCGCAGGTCGGCGGGGAGCGGCATCGGCCAGGAGGCCTCGCCGACCTCCTCGGCGATCTCGTGGATGGAGGTACGGAAGGCGTCGTCGTTCGCCATGATGCCGAAGGTGCGGTTGCCCAGCGCCAGCACCATGGCGCCGGTCAGGGTCGCCACGTCGACGATCGCGTCCGGGTTCTCCTCCGAGGCGCGGGTCAGCGCGTCGGCGAGGACGAGCCGGCCCTCGGCGTCCGTGTTCAGGACCTCGACGGTCTTGCCGCTGTACATGCGCAGCACGTCACCGGGGCGGGTGGCGTTGCCCGACGGCATGTTCTCGGCCAGCGCCAGCCAGCCGGTGACATTGACCTGGAGGCCCAGACGGGCGGCCGCGACGACGCTCGCGAACACGGCGGCGGCGCCGCTCATGTCGCACTTCATCGTCTCGTTGTGACCGGCCGGCTTCAGCGAGATGCCGCCCGAGTCGTAGGTGATGCCCTTGCCGACCAGGGCCAGGGTCTTCTCCGCCTTCGGGTGCGTGTAGGCGAGCTTCACCAGGCGCGGGCCGTGGGTCGAGCCCTGGCCGACGCCCAGCAGACCGCCGAAGCCACCCTTGACGAGTGCCTTCTCGTCGAGGACCTGCACCTTGATGCCGTGCTCCTTGCCCGCGGCGGTGGCCACGGCGGCGAAGGACTCGGGGTACAGGTCGTTCGGCGGGGTGTTGATCAGGTCGCGGGCGCGGTTGATCTCCTCGACGACCGCGACGGCACGCTCGGCGGCCGCCTTGAACGCCTTGTCGCGCGGCTTGGTGCCGAGCAGGGCGACCTCGCCGAGCGGCAGCTTCGCGCCGTTGCCGTTCTTCTTGCCCTTGGGCGCCAGCTTGTCCTCGCCGCCCTGGTACGCGGTGAAGGCGTACGCACCGAGGAGCGCGCCCTCGGCGATCGCCTCGGCGTCCTCGGCGGACGCGACGGGCAGCGCGAAGCCGGCCTTCTTCGAGCCGTTCAGGGCACGGGCGGCCGAGCCCGCGGCCCGGCGCAGTGCCTCGGCGTCGTACGCCGCGTCCTTCTCCGGGACGGAGCCGAGTCCGGCCGCGATGACGACCGGGACCTTGAGGCCGTCGGGCGCGGGGAGCTTGGTCACCTCGCCCTCGGCACCCGTGGCGCCCAGGGCCTCCAGGACGGCGGCGAGCTTTCCGCCGAACGCCTTGTCCACGGCCTCGGCGCCCGGCGCGAGGACCAGGCCCCCAGACTTGGCTCCAGCGCCCTTGGCGACGCCGACGACGAGTGCGTCGGCGCGCAGCGTCGCCGCACCGGCAGTGCTGAGAGTGAGAGCAGTCACGGTGGTGAAATCTCGCTTCCGTTGAGTTCGTTGTCGGTCGAGGGGTGGGCCGACCGTGCCCGGCGCATCGTAGACGCCGCCGCAATGTGCCGGGAATGAGCCTACGCGCGCCTTTGCTGCGGGATCACGGCGGCGGGCCGTCCGCGGCCCGTCGTGGCGTCGTGACGGAGACCGGGCGCCGCGGGATCGGGGGCCGTGCGGCACGAACGCGCCGTGGAAGTAGGGTCGTTGTCGGTGACGGACCCATGGGGGGAGAACCATGCGCGCCCATGGGGCTGCACGCGTGACGCGACCGGGACCGGCGTTGCCGGTCACCGTGCCGATTCTGCTGGCTGTGCTGATCCTGCTGACCGGCTGCACCTCGGCGCCGGAGAGCGGCGCGGAGGACCACTGGCGGCCGAAGGCCGGCATCGACTGGCAGTGGCAGCTCTCCGGCCGGCTGGACCCCACCGTGGACGTGCCGGTGTACGACATCGACGGCTTCGAGCACAAGGCCTCGGCCGTCTCCGATCTGCACCGCCGGGGCCGCAAGGTGATCTGCTACCTCTCCACCGGTGCCTGGGAGGAATTCCGCCCGGACGCCGGGAAGTTCCCCGCCTCGGTGCGGGGCAAGGGCAACGGGTGGGAGGGGGAACGCTGGCTCGACATTCGCCGCACGGACGTCCTGGAGCCGCTGATGGAGGAACGGATCGCGATGTGCGCGAAGAAGGGCTTCGACGCGGTGGAGCCCGACAACATGGACGGCTACCGCAACCGCACGGGCTTCCCGCTGACCGCCGCCGACCAGCTGCGCTACAACCGGCTCATCGCGCGTATCGCACACCGCCACGGACTCGCCGTCGGCCTGAAGAACGACCTCGGCCAGATCCCGGCGCTGGAGCCGGACTTCGACTTCGCGGTCAACGAACAGTGCGCGCAGTACGACGAGTGCGAGGCGCTCACCCCGTTCGTGAAGGCGGACAAGCCCGTCTTCCACGTGGAGTACGAGCTGCCGGTCTCCCGGTTCTGCGCCGGGTCGAAGCGGCTGGGGCTCAGCTCACTGCTCAAGAAGTACGAGCTCGGAGCATGGCGCCAGGAGTGTCCGGGGGCCCGTGCCTGAGGGCTGTGCCGGAGCGGGGGCGGACAGGTCCCGGCCGGTCGTCCGGGCCGGGACCCGACCGACGGCGACGCGGCGGGGCGTGGCACCGGGGCCGCGCCCGGCGTGATCCGGACGACAGGACCTAACCGAGGGACAGCATCACCAGGGCCGCCGTCGCCGCCGTCTCCGCCAGGGCGCCGAAGACATCGCCGGTCACCCCGCCGAAGCGCCGCACGCAGTGGCGCAGCAGCAGTTGGGCGACGCCGAGGGCGACCAGCGCGGCGAGGGCGTGGCGCGGTGCTCCGTACCCGCCGAGGAGCGCGCCGGCCCCGGCGCAGGCCACGACCACGACGGCCCCGACCGCCACCGCGGCCCGGAGCGTGACCGTGCCCGCCACCGCCGCGCCCAGCCCCTCCGGACGGGCCGCCGGCACGCCCTGACGCGAAGCCAGCGTGAGCGCCAGCCGGGCGGTGACCGCGGCGACGACCGCCGCCACCGCTCCCCGCACCCAGCTCTGCACGTACAGCTGGTCGAGGACCGCGACCTGGGCCGACAGCACGAACAGCAGGGTGATCACACCGAACGGCCCGATGTCCGACCGCTTCATGATCCGCAGGGCGTCGTCGGCGGGTCTGCCGCTGCCCAGGCCGTCCGCGGTGTCCGCGAGGCCGTCCAGGTGCAGCCCCCGGGTCAGCACGGCCGGTACGGCGACGGACGCGACCGCGGCGAGCAGCGGGCCGGAGCCGAGCAGCAGCAACAGGCCGCCGGGCACCGCGGCGAGCAGCCCCACGACGAGGCCGGCCAGCGGCGCGCACAGCATCCCGGCGCGGGCGGCACCGCGGTCCCAGCGGGTGACGCGGACGGGGAGCACGGTCAGGGTGCCGAAGGCGAAACGCAGGCCATGGCTGTTCAGGGAGGTCACGGCGCGCAGGCTAATCGCTGCGACTGGCCGATAGATTGGACAGAACGTGACAGATCGTGACGGAAGCGTCCTATCAGGAGTGGGTGGCATGGGTCACTGGTTCGATCGCAACATCGTCGAGCCGGGGAAGCTGCCGCTGCTCCTCGCCCTGGCCGCCTTTGTGCTCACCTTCGTCATCACCCGGTTCATCACCCGGATGATCAGGGCGGGAAAGGGGCCGTTCCGCAACATCACCCCCGGTGGGATGCATATCCATCACGTGGTGCCCGGGGTGGTGCTCAGCGTCGTCGGCGGTTTCGGGGCGGTCGCCAGCGGACGCCACGGCGTCACCGCTGCGGTCTGCGCGGTGATCTTCGGCATGGGTGCGGGTCTGGTGCTGGACGAGTTCGCCCTGATCCTCCACCTCGACGACGTGTACTGGACCGAGGAGGGCCGCCAGAGCGTGGAGGTCGTGGTCCTCACGGCGGCGCTGGTGCTGCTGGTCCTGGCCGGTTTCTCACCGCTCGGCGTGAACGAGCTGAGCAGCGAGGAGCAGCAGAGCAGGCTCGGTGTCGTCCTGACCCTGGTCGTCAACTTCTGTTTCGTGCTGATCTCCCTGTTCAAGGGCAAGGCGCGGCTCGCGGTCCTCGGCACCCTCGTTCCGTTCGTCGCGCTGATCGGGGCGATCCGGCTGGCCCGGCCGACCTCGATGTGGGCGAGGCGCTTCTACCGCGAGCGCCACCGCGCCCGTGCGCGAGCTGTGCTGCGCGCCTACCACCACGATGTGCGCTGGGCGGGCCCGCGCCGCCGAATTCAGGACCTGATCGGCGGCGCCCCGGACCGGTCCCCTGCCCCGGGCCCCAAGCCCTGAGCCCGGCGGCGCCGGAGCCGGCGGCGGTCCCGGCGGACCGTGGCGGCGCACAGCACGAGCACCGCGGCGATCGCGGCCAGGTGCTCCTTGCCCGCCAGGTTGTTCTTGAAGATCATTTCGGCCACCATCGCCGCGATCACCAGTGCCCCGGTGAACCAGGCCCGATAGACATAACACACATAGACGGCCAGCCCGACCACCGCCGCCGACGGACCGGTGTCGACGACCTTGGCATCCGTCGCGGGCAGCCCGAACAGTCCTTCGGGATCGATCGAGACACCGATCCGCGCGTACATCGTCCCGGCCAGCGTCGCGACGTACGCGATCAGCAGGGTCCGCCGGCGGCCCAGACAGATCTCGGCGGCCCCGAACACCACCAGGATCTGCACCAGTGCCCCCCACACCGGCAGGTCCAGTGCCGGGACGAACAGCGACAACGGGGTGCGCAGCAGGGCCGCCCACAGCGGGTCCTCGGCCCGTACCGCCCCGAGGTCGTGCACCGGCCCGTACCCCCAGGACTGGTTCTGCACCACCTGGACCAGTGCCGTCAGACAGACGGCCGCGAGCGTCATCGGGATCGCCTGCAACCGGGAGGTGGCGAGTGCGTAGCGTACGGTCGAGAACAGCGGGCCCCACTCGCGAAGGGCCGCTCTGCGCAGGGCGCGCACCGGTCTCATCCGCGGGTCCCGAGATGCGAGCGGTGCAGCCACTTGGGCAGTCCGGGAGCCTCCAGGAACCCTTCGGCCCGGCCCGCCGCGAGGCCGATGCGCAGCAGGTCCGAACTCTTCTCGAAGAGCATGAAGCGCGGCTCCCAGATCGGTCGGTACTTGGCGTTGGCGCGGTAGAGCGACTCGATCTGCCACCAGCGCGAGAAGAAGCTGAGCATGGAGCGCCACAGCCTCAGCACCGGTCCGGCACCGAGCCGTGAACCCCGCTCGAAGACGGACCGGAACATCGCGAAGTTCAGCGAGACCTGGGTGATCCCGATCTCCTCGGCGCGCTGCAGGAGTTCGATGACCATGAACTCCATCAGGCCGTTCTCGGCGTCCCGGTCACGGCGCATCAGGTCCAGCGAGAGGCCGTTCGGCCCCCACGGCACAAAGCTCAGCACCGCGCGCAACTCGCCCGGACCGCCCCCCTCCTCGGTGGGCGCGTCGCGGCATTCGAGCATGACGCACTGCCCGTCGGCCGGATCGCCCAGCCGGCCCAGCGCCATCGAGAAGCCGCGCTCGGTCGCCCCGTCGCGCCAGTCGTCGGCGCGCCGGACCAGTTCGGCCATCTCGTCGGCGGGGATGTCGGCGTGCCGGCGGACGGTCACGTCGTACCCGGCGCGCCTGACCCGGTTGTAGGCCTGGCGGACGGTCCTCATCGCGCGTCCTTCGAGGGTGAATTCGGCGGTCTCCACGATCGCCTCGTCGCCCAGCTCCAGGGCGTCGAGGCCGTGCCGCGCGTAGATGGTGCCGCCCTCCTCGCTCACCCCCATCGCGGCCGGGATCCAGCCGTGCTCACGGGCCTCGGCCAGCCACGGCTCGATCGCGCCGGGCCACGCCTCCGGGTCTCCGATGGGATCGCCGGAGGCCAGCGAGACCCCGCCGACCACCCGGTAGGCGACGGCGGCCTTCCCGGTGGGCGACCAGATGACGCTCTTCTCCCGGCGCAGCGCGAAGTACCCGAGCGAGTCCCGCTCGCCGTGCTTGTCGAGGAGCGCGCGCAGCCGGGCCTCGTCCTCGGAGGTGATCGGATCGACGGCGCGGCGGGCCCGGAACGCCGCGTACACGACGGCGATCAGCAGCAGGGTGGAGAGGATGTTGATGCTGACGTTGACCCAGCCGGGCGTGGTGATCCCGGGGTAGTTGGTGTCGTTGTCGGTGATCGAGACCAGTCGCAGGGTGCCGTAGCGCCAGCGGTCCAGGAACGTCGAGCGGTATTCGTCGTGCGCGGTGTTGGTGAGGGTCACCAGGCCCGCGGCGATCAGCGAGGTGACCAGGAGTCCGCCGGCCGCGACGATCGCGGCCAGCCGGGGGTTGGACCGGTCGCCCTTCGCATAGAACTCACGCCGCCCGAGGACCAGGGCCAGCACGAAGACGGCGGTCAGCACCAGCGAGATCCAGTTCTGCGGATACTGCCGCACTTCCGGGAACGGGATCACCAGGACGAAGAGCAGCAGCAGAAGACTGCTCACCACCATGTTCACGATCCAGGCGGCCCGCTTGCGGCGGCGCATGGTGATCGCGAGGAAGAGGGCGACCACCCCGGAGGAGAAGCCCGCGGTGAGCAGGTACGGGGTGAAGTAGTTCGCGGTGTTGTGGCGGCGCAGGTCGTTTCCGAGCGTGACCCAGACGGCGCTCAGGAAATTGATGAACGACACGACACGCAGGTACCAGATGGTGAACGCGGCACTGCGGCGTGACCGGGCGGTGCTCTGTGCCCGGGGGCTGCCCCGCCCGGAATCCTCGGTGGACAATCGGACCTCTCCCATGAAAAGCGATCATATGTTGCATCGCGCAGCATGAGGGGACTGTGCTGCGGTCGTTTGCTGGGCGACCGCAGCTCCGCCGGGTCCGTCAGCCGTCGGTCGCCTCGTGGTCGGCTCCGCTTCCGTCGGCCTCTTCGCCGGCACCGTCCTTCTCGTCGGCGACGGGTGCGCGCTCGGGCAGCTCCGCCGCCAGTGCGGCCGCGGCCCGAACAAGTGGAAGTGCGAGCAATGCCCCGCTTCCTTCCCCCACCATGACGCCGTGGTCCAGCAAGGGGTTGAGTGCCATCCGGTCCAGGGCCTTGGACTGCGCCGGCTCTCCGCTCGCCTGGCCCGCCAACCACCAGTCCGGTGCCCGGAACGCCGCCCGCTGACCCACCAGCGCACAGGCCGAGGAGACCACCCCGTCCAGAATCACCGGCAGCCTGCGCACCGCGCACTGCAGCAGGAACCCGGTCGTGGCCGCCAGATCCGCACCGCCCACCGTGGCAAGCAGCTCCAGCTGATCACCGAGGACCGGCCGGGCCCGTCGCAGCGCGTCCCGGATCGCCGCACACTTGCGCATCCACGCCAGATCGTCGATGCCCGCACCGCCGCGCCCGGTGACCACCGAGGCGTCCGTGCCGCACAGCGCCGCGATCAACGTGGCCGCGGCCGTCGTACCACCGACGCTCAGATCGCCGAGCACCACCAGATCGGTGCCCGAGTCGGCCTCCTCGTCGGCGATCGTCATGCCCAGACGCACCGCCTGCTCGGCCTCCTCGGCCGTCAGCGCGTCCTCGATGTCGATCCGGCCGCTGCCGCGCCGCACCCGGTGACGGACCACGGACTCGGGCAGCAGTTCGGGGTCGCAGTCCAGACCGGCGTCGACGATCCGCACCGGTACGGAGAACTGCCGGGCCAGCACGGCGAGCGGGGTGGAACCCTCCAGCGTGGCCCGCACCAGTTCGTACGCGGTCCCGGCGGGGCGCCCGGAGACACCCAGCTCGGCCACCCCGTGGTCGCCGGCGAAGAGCACCACGCGTGGCTGCTCGATCACCCTGACCGGTACGGACTGCTGGGCGGCGGAGAGCCATTCGCCCAGCTCGTCCAGGCGGCCGAGGGCGCCCGGAGGAACGGCCAGGCGCTCCCGGCGTTCCTCGGCGTCGCGCCGTACGCCGCCGTCGGGGCGTTCGATCAGGTCGGAGAAGTCGTCCAGATTCACGGGGGTCTGCCTCGCGGGTCGATGCGTCCAATGGGCCGGTGAGCCCGGCGGCGGGCTCACTGCGGAACAGTACCCGTCACATTTCTGACGCCCGGTCAGCGCGGAGTTCCGCCTCCGAACCGCAGCTGCGTCATCGCGGGTGTCAGGGTCCGCAGCCCCGGCAACAGCGACTGGAGCCGGATCAGTTCACCCATCGCGCCCCGCCCCCGCGGCAGCCGCAGTGCCCGCACCTCGGTGATCGCCGGATGCGCGCAGCGCAGCTTGTGCCGCTCGCCGGGGTTCATCGCCCAGCGCATCGGCGGAACGGTCATCCGGCCGACCTTCGACGTACCGGCCACCGTGCCCCTGGCCAGCCAGCGCGCCATCGTGTCCAGGACCAGGATGCCGCCGGGCAGTCGTTCGGCGCAGCCCGCCAGGATCCTCCGTACCTCGGGGGGAGGCAGATACATCAGCAGCCCCTGCGTCGTCACGACGACCCCGCGGCCCACCGGGTCCTCGATCTCGTCCAGCCAGGACAGATCGGTCGCCGACCGGGCCAGGGTGCGCAGCCGGTCGGAGGCGGGCAGCAGCGCCCGGCGCAGCTCGGCGACCTCGGGCAGCTCCACGCTCAGCCAGTTCAGCCGGTTGTTGTCGACCCGCCAGAAGCCGGTCTCCAGCCCGTCGCCGAGCGCGACCACCGTGGCCTGCGGCCGGTCGGCGAGATAGCTCTGCACGGCCAGGTCGAAACAGCGGGAGCGCAGCCCCTGGGCCTGCGAGTGGAACGCGTTCGGCCGCCCGAACCGCTCCTCGAAGGGGTAGTCCAGATCCTTCAGCAGCCGCAGGGCCATCGGATCGTCCAGCACCGGGTAGCGCTGCCCCGCCTCGTACGCCCGGTTGTACAGCGTCCACAACAGGGTCTCGGGAACCCCGTTCAGCATCGGTCGTACGCCTGCCATGTCCGCTCCTCCTGGTTCTCTTCCGTCGGCGATCTCGCGTTCCGTGCCCGAGCCCGTTCCCGTCGCCGTGCTCCGGTCAACCGCGCAGCGTCAGCATCTGTCCGGCCACCGCCAGCAGCACCTGCTCGCACTCGTCGGCGAACGCGGCGTTCAACCGCCCCAGCTCGTCCCGGAACCGTCGCCCGGCAGCCGACGCGGGCACCACGCCCGAGCCGGTCTCGTTGGTCACGGCGACGACCGTGCGCCGTGTTCCGCGCACCGCGGCGACCAGCTCGGCGGTCCGCTTCCGCAGCGTGTCCTCGCCGCCGCCCGCCCACGCCGCGTCGTCCCAGGCGTTCACCCGGTCCATCGCGTCCGTCAGCCACAACGACAGACAGTCGATCAGCAGCGGCGGCCCGTCCGATTCCAGCAGTTCCACCAGCTCGCAGGTCTCCTCGGTGCGCCAGGCGGCCGGCCTGCGCTCCCGGTGCAGTCCGATCCGGGCCGCCCACTCCGTGTCCCCCTCCCTGCCTCCACCGGTCGCCACGTAGACCACCTCGGGGTACGTCTCCAGCCGCCGCTCGGCCTCCACCGACTTCCCCGACCTGGCGCCGCCGGTCACCAGCGTGCGCCGCGGCACCTCCGGCACCGCGTGGTACTCGCCCACCATCAGCGTCGTCCCGTCCGGCACGGCCCGCGCGCCGGCCGCGGCGAGCCGACGGTCCAGTTCGGCGCCGGGCGGCGCGTCGTGGTCCAGGTGGACGGCGACGATCTCGGTGGCCGGCCCGATCGCCTCGACGGCCCGCAGCCGTGCCACCGCGTCCGGCCGCCCGACGACATCGCCCACCACCATGTCGTACGGCTGCGCCACCCGGTCCGCGAGACCGGAGGGGGCGCCGCCCGGCGGCAGGTAGAGCAGCCGGGCGCCCTCCGGCGCGGTCACCTCGTAGCCCGTACCCGGCGCGTCCATCGGCACCGCCCGCACCCGATGCCCGCTGATCAGCGTCAGCTCCCGTCCGTCCGGTACCCGTCCCGCCGGAGGCAGCCCGGCAGGCAGCTCCACGGCGGGCCCGTCGTGCGGGTGGGTGAGCAGCACCTGCCGTACGCCGGTGAGCGAGTGCCCCGCACGGGCCGCGGCGAACACGGCCCCCGGCGTGAGATCGAGCAGTAGCGCGTCGTCGATCAGCAGAGCGGTCGCGGCCCGCGAGCGCGCCCCACGGGCGGTGGCGCAGGCGGCGCATGGGCAATCGGGCCGCGGCAGCCCGTCGGGGGCTCCGGTGCCGAGCAGAGTCAGTTCCACGCCTCCGATCCTCCCGCGTCCGCGCGCCGGCTGCGCGGCCTGGGGGGTGTCCGGACCGGCGCACGACCCGTTCCGTCACTGGTTGGAGGCACTAGGCTGCGGGCAGCAAAGTGACCCAGGAGGCGGACATGGCGTGGACGTGGCGGTTCGAGAAGTCCGACGGTACGGAGACGGAGCCGGCCCTGCGGCCGGAGGAATTCACGACGCAGGGCGACGCGGAGTCCTGGATCGGTGAGTACTGGAAGGAACTCCTCGACGGTGGGGCGGACCAGGTGACGCTCTTCGAGGACACGACGAAGATCTACGGCCCCATGAGCCTCCAGGCCGACCAGGGCTGACCCGCCCCGACGCGTGGCGGGCCGGTCCTGGTTCCGGTTGTACGGGCTCGGGCCTGCCGCCGAGCCCGTACGGCCGCGGATCGGGCGTGAGGTCAGATCTCGCCCAGGGTGACCTTCGCCGTCGACTCCGCCCCGTTGCGCAGATACGTCACGGTGACCTTCTGGCCCGGCTTGTCCGAGGCCAGCGCCTCCGACAGGGACGTGATCGTCGTGACCGGCAGATCACCGATCTTGGTGATGATGTCGCCGACCTGCAGCCCCGCCTTGTCCGCGGCGCCGTCCTTCGTCACGCTGACCAGGGCCACTCCGGCCGGCTGGTAGTTCGCGTCGACGACCGTGCGTCCGACGATGTTCAGCGCCGCCCGGCCCGAGTCGGTGACCCTGCCGCTCTTGATGATCTGGTCGGCGACCGTCTTCACCATCGACACGGGGATCGCGAATCCGATGCCCGGGGCCGCGGAATCACCCATCTGCGGGTCGATCGCCCCCAGGGTCGGGATGCCGATCACCTCGCTGTCGAGGTTGACCAGCGCGCCACCGCTGTTCCCCGGGTTGATCGCCGCCGAGGTCTGCACCATGTTCGCGATCGTCGCGCCCGTGCCCCCGCCCGCGCGGCTTTCGCTGACGGTCCGGCCGAGTGCCGAGACGATGCCCTGGGTGACGCTGGAGGACAGCCCGAGCGGCGATCCCATCGCCAGCACGATCTGCCCCACCTCGACCTTGTCCGAGTCACCGAACTTCGCGGGCTTCAGCCCCTTCGGCACGGTGTCCAGCTTGATGACGGCCAGATCCTGTTCCGGATAGGAGGCGACCAGCGTGGCGTTCTCCACCTTCTCGCCGGTGGCGACGGTGACCTTGAACGTCTTCTCGTTGCCGACCACATGGGCGTTGGTGACGATGTGGCCCTTGGAGTCGTAGACGACGCCGGAGCCCAGGCTGTTGCCGGCTTCGATCTGCACGACGGACGGCAGCACATTCTTGATCACGGCCTGGTAGTCGCTCTGCAGATCGCTGGCGGCCTGGGTGGCGGAGCCCGACGTGGTGGGGTCGGGGCTCGGTGAATCGGAGCTCGAGTCCGAGCAGCCGCTGACCAGGGCGAGCGCACAGAAACCTGCGGTCAGCGGCAGCAGCAGACGACGTACACGGCTGCGGGAGTGAAATGCATCCATGTCCGGATTGTCGCTTTTAGTCCCCTTGGTGGCCTCTCGGGAGAGGCTGACCGGGCACCCCTCCCGGCGTCCTTGACGACCGGCTCACGCCTCCGGGCCGGTCCCGGGGATTCATCGGACGCCCCCGCCGCCTGTCCGGCTCCGATCCGCCGGACGGGTTCCGGGGTGTTCGTGTTCCGAGGTGTTCCCGCAGCCCCTAGCCCCGGACCCCGCACAGATGCAGCAGAGCGGCCACCCGGCGGTACGGGTCCGTCCGCCCGGCCCGGTCCTCCGCGGCCAGCACCTGCTCCAGTTCGGCGGCGGCCGGCAGTTCCACGTCGTTGCCGACGTTGTCCGTGAAGACGCGCACCCCGTACCAGGTGTGCAGGGGCGCGGCGATCCCGGCCAGCGTGGCCGTCAGGGCGTCCAGCCGGTCGGCCCGAACCGCGAGGCCCAGTCGGCTGGTGTACGTATCCGTGTCGAAGGCGGTCAGCGTGGCGTCCCAGTCCCCGGCGGTCCCGGGCCGCATCGCCAGCGCGTCGGCGTTCCGCACGAGCAGCGAGAGCAGTCCGCCGGGGGCCAGCATCCGCGCCAGTCCGGCCAGCATCGCGTCCGGCTCCCGGACGTACATCAGCACGCCGTGGCAGAGCACCACGTCGAAGCTGCCGGGCAGGAAGTGCACCCCGGTGTCCAGGCCGTCGCCCTCGATCAGCCGGACCCGCTCACGGATGCCCGCGGGTTCGCTGCCGAGCGCCTCACGGGCCACCCGCAGCATCTCCGCGTCGGACTCCAGGCCCGTGACGGTGTGACCGGCCCTGGCCAGGCGCAGCGCCTGGGTGCCCTGGCCCATGCCGACGTCGAGGACGCGCAGCCGCTGCCCGACCGGGAAGCGGGCGGCTATCTGCTCGTCGAGCTGTCGCGCGACGAGCTCCTGGCGGACGGTGTTGCGCAGTCCGCCGAGCCCCTTCAGCCACATCGGGGTGGCTCCCGAGAATCCGGTGACCAGGGCGGGCGCGGCGCTGTCCGGCAGGTCGGCGGCAGGACCGCCGACCGAGCCGGAGATGTCCGTGCTCAGGGCCGCTCTCCGCGCTTGACCTGCGGCTTCGGCAGTCGGAGCCGACGCATCTGAAGCGTACGCATCAGCCCGTAGGACACCGCGCCGCGCTTCGGCGTATCGGGGAAGCGCGCGTTCAGCTGCTTCTTCAGGCGGAACGCGAGACCGATCGAGTCGACGACGATCAGCACGATCACGATGAGCCAGAGCAGCAGGGAGATGTTCTGGATGTTCCGCACCTGGATCACGCTGAGGATCAGAATGATCACGGCGAGCGGCAGGAAGAACTCCGCGATACAGAAACGCGAGTCCACGTAGTCGCGGACGAAGCGCCGCACCGGGCCCTTGTCACGGACCGGCAGATAGCGCTCGTCGCCACTGGCGAGCGCCTCACGCTGCTTGGCCAGGTCCACACGGCGCGCTTCGCGCTGCCGCTTCATGGCCTCCTTGCGGTCGAGCGGCGCGCCACTGGAGGCGCGACGGCGCTGCGACTGGGCATCGCTGCGCTTGGGGGTGGGGCGACCTTTGGGGGCCTGCGGGTCGCGGGGCTGCTTGGAGAGGTCCGCCGTCACCTTGCCGGTGGGCGCCTTCTCTTCCTTCGAACGGCTACGGAACACAAGGCCCAAGGGTACGGGTTCGATCGCCGGGACCCCAGGCCGGTCGGGAACGATCCGGCAACGGCCTGCGTCCTCGCCGGTGTCCCCACGGGTTCCGCACGGACGTCGTCACCGGTTTCCCCGACCGCCACCTACTCCCTGGGCCGGAGTGGTGACCGGGCGCAGTCGTCCTTGGGGAGGAGCACATCCGTGCTCGAACAGTGCGGTAATAGAGACAGGGCCCGTACTGTGGGTTCTGTTGGAGTGCTGGAGCTCAGTCCGTCAGAAGGGGGCGCGCGAAGCCCATGAGCGGTGTCATGAAGCGTATGGGGATGATCTTCCGCGCGAAGGCAAACAAGGCCCTTGACCGGGCCGAGGATCCGCGCGAGACCCTCGATTACTCGTACCAGAAGCAGCTGGAGCTGCTTCAGAAGGTGCGCCGCGGGGTCGCCGACGTGGCGACTTCGCGCAAGCGGCTGGAGCTGCAGCTGAATCAGCTGCAGGGCCAGTCGTCCAAGCTGGAGGACCAGGGCCGCAAGGCGCTCGCGCTCGGCCGCGAGGACCTGGCCCGCGAGGCGCTGTCCCGGCGCGCCGCGCTCCAGCAGCAGGTCACCGACCTGGAGACGCAGCACAGCACGCTGCAGGGCGAGGAGGAGAAGCTCACTCTCGCGGCCCAGCGGCTTCAGGCCAAGGTCGATGCCTTCCGGACCAAGAAGGAGACCATCAAGGCCACCTACACCGCTGCCCAGGCGCAGACCCGGATCGGCGAGGCCTTCTCCGGGATCTCCGAGGAGATGGGCGATGTCGGCCTGGCGATCCAGCGGGCCGAGGACAAGACCCAGCAGCTGCAGGCACGGGCCGGCGCGATCGACGAACTGCTCGCCTCCGGAGCCCTGGACGACCCGACCGGGACGGCGAAGGACGACATCGCCGCCGAGCTGGACCGGATCTCCGGTGGTACGGATGTGGAGCTGGAGCTGCAGCGCATGAAGGCCGAGCTGGCCGGCGGCTCCACCCAGCAGCAGGCGATCGAGGGCGGCCCGCAGGATGCCGCGCAGCAGCAGTCGTCGCAGTCCCCGCACAGGTTCGACAAGAGTTGAGGCAGCGTCATGATCGTACGGATCATGGGGGAGGGCCAGGTCGCACTGGCCGACAGTCACCTCGCCGAGCTCGATGAGCTCGACGACGAACTGCTCGCCGAGGTGGAGCGCGGCGACGGCCCCGGCTTCCGCTCCACCCTCCACGCGCTCCTCGCCAGGGTGCGCGAGCTCGGCACACCCCTGCCGGACGACTCCCTGGAGCCGTCCGGGCTGATCCTGCCGTCGTCCGACGCGACCCTCGAAGAGGTGCGCGCCATGCTCCGGGACGACGGTCTGATCCCCGGCTGAGCCGGGCGTTCTCCAGCTCCCGCACGAGTCCGTGCCCCGTGTCCGGTCCGCCGGACACGGGGCACCGACGTGTCCGGTCCGATGGGCCCGGCCGGCCGCGCCGTCCGGACCGCGCTCCGGGCACGGGGCGCCGATGTGCCGGCCGAACCGCGTTCCGGACGTTCGACGTATTCCGGGTGCCGTGCATTCCAGGTGCTCCGTCGAGCCGCGCGTTCCGCGCCGATGCCTCCGTACGACCGGGACGATTCCCGCGCGACACGCCGTAACGTAGCTTGACGTGACCACCCTCGGAACCGGGGTTCAGCGCGTCCGGCACTGGCTGCGCGACCATCCCCTCGCGCTGGACGCGGCGCTCGCCCTGGCCGTGCTCGTGGCCATGATCATCGGATCGTTCGTCGAGCCGAACGGACCCGACGGACCCACCTTCGGTACCCGTACGCCCGAAGCGACCAGCGTGCTCCTGATGGTGCTCGGCGCCGTCGCGCTCGTCTGGCGGCGGCGGAACCCCATGCCGGTGCTCGCGGCCACCGCCGCGCTGACCGTCGTCGAGCTGGTGCGGTTCGACCCGCCGGCCCCGGTGGTGATGAGCACCGTGATCGCGCTGTACACCGTCGCCTCCCGCACCGACCGGCCCACCACCTGGCGGGTGGGCCTGCTCACGATGGCCGCGCTGACGGCCGCCGCGATGCTCTTCGGCACGCCGCCCTGGTACAGCCAGGAGAACTTCGGCGTCTTCGCCTGGACCGGTATGGCCGGGGCCGCGGGGGACGCCGTCCGCTCCAGGCGGGCCTTCGTCGACGCGATCCGGGAGCGCGCCGAACGGGCGGAGCGCACCCGCGACGAGGAGGCCCGGCGCCGGGTCGCCGAGGAGCGGCTGCGGATCGCCCGCGATCTGCACGATGTCGTCGCCCACCACATCGCCCTGGTCAACGTTCAGGCCGGGGTCGCCGCCCACGTCATGGACAAGCGCCCCGACCAGGCCAAGGAGGCGCTGGCCCACGTCCGGGAGGCGAGCCGCTCCGCGCTGAACGAACTGCGGGCCACCGTCGGGCTGTTGCGTCAGTCCGGCGACCCGGAGGCGCCGACCGAACCGGCCCCGGGCCTGGCGGTCCTCGACGAGCTGGTGGACACCGTCCGGCGGGCCGGGCTCCCGGTCGAGGTGGCCTGCACCGACCGACGGCCGCCGCTGCCCGCAGCCGTCGACCTGGCCGCGTACCGGGTGATCCAGGAGGCGCTGACCAATGTGCGCAAGCACGCGGGCCCCGGGGCGAGGGCCGAGGTCAGTGTCGTACGGGTCGGGGCCACGGCCGAGGTGACCGTGATCGACAACGGCTCGGGCGGGGGAGTACACAACGGGGACGGCGGCGGGCACGGCCTCCTCGGCATGCGCGAACGCGTCACCGCGCTCGGTGGCTCCCTCACCGCCGGGCCCCGCTACGGCGGTGGATTCCGGGTCCATGCGATCCTGCCCGTCGAGGCCCGCACGGCAGAGCCGGATGAGCCGGGCACGGCGGGCCGGACGGGGGAGAACACATGACGCCGCCCATCAAGGTGCTGCTCGTCGACGACCAGGCGCTGCTGCGCAGCGCGTTCCGGGTGCTGGTCGACTCGGAGGCCGACATGGAGGTGGTCGGCGAGGCGGCGGACGGCGCGCAGGCCGTTGCGCTGGCCCGCTCGACCCGTGCCGACGTGGTGCTGATGGACATCCGGATGCCCGGTACGGACGGACTCGCCGCAACCCGCATGATCAGCGCCGATCCGGAACTGGCGGACGTGCGGGTCGTCATGCTCACCACCTTCGAGGTGGACGAGTACGTGGTGCAGTCGCTGCGGGCCGGGGCCTCCGGCTTCCTCGGCAAGGGGGCGGAACCGGAGGAACTGCTCAACGCCATCCGTGTCGCCGCGGGCGGCGAGGCGCTGCTCTCACCGGCCGCGACCAAGGGGCTGATCGCCAGCTTCCTTGCGCAGGGCGGCAATTCGGACGGCGGCGGACCGAGCGGCGCGGAGTACTCCGACCGGCTCGCCGCGCTCACCGGCCGCGAACGCGAAGTGCTGGTCCTGGTCGCGGGCGGGCACTCCAACGACGAGATCGCCGAGCGGCTCGTGGTCAGCCCCCTCACCGTGAAGACCCATGTGAACAGGGCGATGGCGAAGCTGGGCGCCCGGGACCGGGCCCAATTGGTGGTAATTGCCTATGAATCGGGCCTGGTGCGCCCCCGGGTGGAGTAACGGGTGGAGATACGGCGTACTCCACCTGCGGTATGCGCGGCATAAGAAAGCGACCCTGGGCCGACGCCCGAGCCCTTGCGGGTCGGCGATCGTATAGGTGGGTCGGGTCTGTCCCCCAGCCGCCCGCCCATCTGCCGCGTAAGCCACAGAAGAGAGACCCACCCATGTCCTGGCTGTCCAGATTCAGCCTCGCGCAACGGGCCCTGATCGGACTGATCTCGATCGTCGCGCTCGTATTCGGAGCGATCGCGATCCCGCAGCTCAAGCAGCAGCTGCTGCCCACCATCGAACTCCCGATGGTGTCGGTGCTCGCCCCCTACCAGGGTGCGTCCCCCGATGTGGTCGAGAAGCAGGTCGTCGAACCGCTTGAGAATTCCGTCAAGGCCGTCGACGGTGTCACCGGCACCACCTCGACCGCCAGCGAGGGCAACGCCGTCATCATGGCGACCTTCGACTTCGGCAGCGAGGGCACCAAGCAGCTCGTCGCCGACATCCAGCAGGCGGTGAACCGCGCCCGCACCCAGCTTCCCGACTCCGTGGACCCGCAGGTCGTCGCCGGTTCGACGGACGACATCCCGACCGTCGTCCTCGCCGTCACCTCCGACAAGGACCAGCAGGCCCTCGCCGACCAGCTGGACCGCACGGTCGTTCCCGCCCTGGAGAACATCAGCGGCGTCGGCCAGGTCTCCGTCGACGGCGTGCAGGACCTCCAGGTCTCCGTCACCCCCGACGACAAGAAGCTCAGCGCCGCCGGTCTGAACGCCGCGACGCTCTCCCAGGCGCTCCAGGCGGGCGGCGCCACGGTCCCCGCCGGCTCCTTCTCCGAGTCGGGCAAGAGCCGTACCGTCCAGGTCGGCGGCGCCTTCACCTCCCTGAAGCAGATCGAGGACCTGAGGGTCACCGGCCAGGACCCGGCAACCGGCAGGTCCGGCAAGCCGGTCCGCGTCGGCGACGTGGCCACGGTGAAGCAGGAGCCGTCCAGCGCGGTCTCCATCACCCGCACCAACGGCAAGCCGAGCCTCGCCGTGATGGCCACGATGGACAAGGACGGCAGCGCCGTCGCCATCTCGGACGCGGTCAAGGACAAGCTCCCCGACCTCCGCAAGGACCTCGGCGCCGGCGCCGAACTGACGGTCGTCTCCGACCAGGGGCCCGCCGTCTCCAAGGCGATCTCCGGTCTGACCACCGAGGGCGCGCTCGGTCTGCTCTTCGCGGTCATCGTGATCCTGGTCTTCCTCGCGTCGCTGCGCTCGACCCTGGTCACCGCGGTCTCCATCCCGCTCTCCGTGGTCCTCGCGCTGATCGTGCTCTGGACCCGTGACCTGTCGCTCAACATGCTCACACTCGGCGCGCTGACCATCGCGATCGGCCGTGTCGTCGACGACTCGATCGTGGTCCTGGAGAACATCAAGCGCCACCTCGGCTACGGCGAGGAGCGCCAGTCGGCGATCATCACCGCGGTGAAGGAAGTGGCCGGTGCGGTCACCTCCTCGACCCTCACCACGGTCGCCGTCTTCCTGCCGATCGGTCTCGTCGGCGGCATGGTCGGTGAACTGTTCGGCTCGTTCTCGCTGACCGTCACCGCGGCCCTGCTGGCCTCCCTGCTGGTCTCGCTGACCGTCGTCCCCGTCCTGTCGTACTGGTTCCTGCGCGCCCCCAAGGGCAGCACGGAGAACCCGGACGAGGCCCGTCGCAAGGCCGAGGAGAAGGAAGCCCGCAGCCGGCTCCAGCGGCTGTACGTCCCGGTACTGCGCTTCGCGACCCGGCGCCGTGTCACCAGCATCGTCATCGCCATCGTGGTGCTGCTCGGCACCTTCGGCATGGCCCCGCTGCTGAAGACCAACTTCTTCGACCAGGGCGAGCAGGAGGTCCTCTCCATCAAGCAGGAGCTGGCCCCCGGCACCAGCCTGGCGGCGGCCGACGCGGCGGCCAAGAAGGTCGAGAAGGTCCTCACCGACGACAAGGGCGTCAAGGACTACCAGGTCACCGTCGGCTCCTCCGGCTTCATGGCGGCCTTCGGCGGCGGTACGGGATCCAACCAGGCCTCGTACCAGATCACCCTGAAGGACGCGGGTGACTCCGAGGCCGTGCAGAAGCGCCTGGACACGGAGCTCGGCAAGCTCGACGGCATCGGTGACACCACCGTCTCCGCGGGCGGCAGCTTCGGCAGCCAGGACCTCAGCGTCGTGGTCAAGGCCGCCGACGCGGACGTCCTGAAGAAGGCCTCCGAAGAGGTACGGGCCGAGGTGGCCGAGCTCAAGGACGTCACCGACGTCCAGAGCGACCTGGCGCAGAGCGTCCCGCGGATCTCGGTCAAGGCCAACGCCAAGGCCGCGGAGGCCGGTTTCGACCAGGCCACGCTCGGCGCGGCGGTCGCCGGGGCGGTGCGGGGGACCCCGGCCGGCAAGGCGATCATGGACGACACCGAGCGTGACGTCGTCATCAGGTCCGCCCACCCGGCGACCACGATGGCCGAGCTGAAGAACCTCCCGCTCGGCCCGGTGAAGCTCGGTCGGATCGCCGATGTCGAACTGGTCCCCGGACCGGTCTCGATGACCCGGATCGACGGCCAGCGCGCCGCGACCATCACCGCCAGGCCCGTCGGTGACAACACCGGCGCGGTCAGCGCCTCGCTCCAGACGAAGATCAACGCGCTGAAGCTCCCGGACGGCGCCACGGCCACCATCGGCGGTGTCTCCGAGGACCAGAGCAACGCGTTCCTGAAGCTCGGCCTGGCCATGCTGGCCGCGATCGCGATCGTCTTCATGCTGCTCGTGGCGACCTTCCGTTCGTTGGTCCAGCCGCTGATCCTGCTGGTCTCCATCCCGTTCGCGGCGACCGGAGCCATCGGCCTGCTCGTGGTCACGGGCACCCCGATGGGTGTGCCGGCGATGATCGGCATGCTGATGCTGATCGGCATCGTGGTCACCAACGCGATCGTGCTGATCGACCTGATCAACCAGTACCGGACGCAGGGCATGGGCGTCGTCGAGGCAGTCGTCGAGGGTGGCCGCCACCGGCTCCGCCCGATCCTGATGACGGCACTCGCGACGATCTTCGCCCTGCTCCCGATGGCGCTCGGCGTCACCGGCGAGGGCGGCTTCATCTCGCAGCCGCTCGCGGTCGTGGTGATCGGCGGCCTGGTCACGTCGACGCTGCTGACCCTGCTGCTCGTGCCGACGCTCTACGCGATGGTCGAGCTCCGCAAGGAGCGCCGCGCGAAGAAGAAGGCGATCAAGCGGGCCAGGAAGGCGGGTCCGTCCGCTCCGGCGCAGCCGGAGGAGACCACTTCCGAGGAGCCCGAGCCCGCGAAGGCCTGACCTGCCCGGTACGACGAGGGGCCTGTCCCACGCGCGCGCGTGGGACAGGCCTCTTCGGGTTTGCTTGCTGCTTGAGCTCTGCTCCTACTTGAGCGAGGAGACGAACGCGCCCCGGGCAGCGGCCCGGACGACGAGTGCGGGGCGGTGAGCGTCAGGCGGCCCCGCTGAGAGCCTGGACGATCCGGAGCCACGTCTCGCCGTGCGGGTGGGCGTGCCGGACGCTGAGGGCGAGGATCTCCCTCAGCAGCCGGGCACGGGTCTCCTCGGGTGCGCGGGGGAGGAGCGTGGCCAGCTCGTCCGGTTCGATGCCTTCGACGGCCCCGGAGAGCACCATGCCCGCCTGGGCGTGGGTGAGGGAGGACAGCCTGCCGTCGAAGACCTGCCCCTCGACGGCCGCGTGCAGCAGCGCGTCGCCGTCCCCGGCTGCCAAAGAGGCCTGGGTACCTGGGCAGTCCAGCAGGAAGATGCTCCGCTCGACACCGAGAGCCGGGCGGTTGCGGGGCGGGCGGAAGCGGACTCCGCCACGACCTCGTCGAATTCCCGGATCGCCGACGCGCGGTCGTCGGTGCGGACGAGAGCCTGGGCCAGGTCGGCCGACATTGTTCAGCGTCCGCACCGGTCCGCCCCCGGCCACCCGGTCGTGGCCCCGTATGTCCGGCGACCGTGCGCCGCAGAGGGCCGGGCCCGAGAGGCCCCAGACCTCGTGTCCGTCCATGTCCGTCGGCCGACTGCCGAGAATGCCCAGGACGACGACCATCATGTCGTCGACCCGGCTGCGAGACGTCATGCGGCGCCGTACCGCCGTGAATGTGCGCTTCTGCCGTGGATGAAGCAGCGTAATTACGGAGAGGGCCGTTCGGGTGTCATATGGAGGAAACCAGGCGGCTCGGGAGGTTCCGTACTCCTGTCGAGCGAGAGGAAGGCCCGGTCCACCGACCGTCCAGCGGTGGACCGGGCCTCACGGCCATGCCGCGGGCAGCACCCCCTACGGCAGCGCGAGCATCCGCTCCAGCGCCAGCTTCGCGTACTTCTCCGTCTCCGGGTCGACCTCGATCCGGTTGACCAGGTTCCCCTCGGCCAGCGACTCCAGCGTCCACACCAGGTGCGGCAGGTCGATGCGATTCATCGTCGAGCAGAAGCACACCGTCTTGTCGAGGAAGACGACCTCCTTGTCCTCGGCCGCGAAGCGGTTCGCCAGGCGCCGTACCAGGTTCAGCTCGGTGCCGATCGCCCACTTGGAGCCGGCCGGGGCGGCTTCCAGGGCCTTGATGATGTACTCCGTCGAGCCGACGTAGTCCGCCGCCGCCACGACCTCGTGCTTGCACTCCGGGTGCACCAGCACATTGACGCCCGGAATGCGCTCGCGCACGTCATTGACGGAGTCGACCGAGAAGCGCCCGTGCACCGAGCAGTGCCCGCGCCACAGGATCATCTTGGCGTTGCGCAGCTCCTCGGCGGTCAGGCCGCCGTTCGGCTTGTGCGGGTTGTAGAGGACGCAGTCCGCCGGCGTCATCCCCATGTCCCGGACCGCGGTGTTCCGGCCCAGGTGCTGGTCGGGCAGGAAGAGCACCTTGCCCGCCGAGGGCTCCCGCTGCTCGAACGCCCACTCCAGCGCCCGCTTCGCGTTGGACGAGGTGCAGATCGTGCCGCCGTGCCGGCCGGTGAAGGCCTTGATGTCGGCGGAGGAGTTCATGTACGAGACGGGGACGACCTGCTCGGCGACCCCGGCCTCGGTCAGCACGTCCCAGCACTCGGCGACCTGCTCGGCGGTGGCCATGTCGGCCATCGAGCAGCCCGCCGCCAGGTCCGGCAGCACGACCTTCTGGTCGTCGGTGGTCAGGATGTCCGCGGACTCGGCCATGAAGTGCACGCCGCAGAAGACGATGTACTCGGCCTCCGGGCGCGCCGCCGCGTCCCGGGCGAGCTTGAACGAGTCGCCGGTGACGTCCGCGAACTGGATGACCTCGTCGCGCTGGTAGTGGTGGCCGAGGACGAACACCTTGTCCCCGAGCTTCTCCTTCGCCGCGCGGGCGCGCTCCACGAGGTCCGGGTCGGACGGGGAGGGCAGGTCGCCGGGGCACTCGACGCCGCGCTCGCTCTTCGGGTCGGCCTCCCGGCCGAGCAGGAGCAGGGCGAGGGGCGTCGGCTGGACGTCGAGATCCTGGACGGGGTGGGCCGTGGTCACGTCACGTACCCTTTCTTTGAGCCTTTTCGTCTAATTGACGTTATCTATCATATCCGGTTCACGTCACTTTGACGATGGCCATAGTGTCGATGTGACGCATCCCCGGGAGCGGCCGGTGTGCGAGCATGAATGGAACAGGCAAGCGCTCGGCCCGGAATGAATCCGCGGTCCCGACGGTTGCAACGTCGGCAAGCAGTCTCCGTACAACCCGGGAGAGAAGCAGATGTCCGTATCGGACGAGACCACCACCGTGAGCGACGGCATCCTCCTGTCCGACGCCGCCGCAGCCAAGGTCAAGGGCCTGCTGGAGCAGGAAGGCCGTGACGACCTGGCGCTGCGCGTCGCCGTCCAGCCCGGCGGCTGCTCGGGCCTGCGCTACCAGCTCTTCTTCGACGAGCGTTCGCTCGACGGCGATGTCGTGAAGGACTTCGACGGCGTCAAGGTCGTCACCGACCGGATGAGTGCTCCGTACCTGGGCGGTGCCTCCATCGACTTCGTCGACACCATCGAGAAGCAGGGCTTCACGATCGACAACCCCAACGCCACGGGCTCCTGCGCCTGCGGCGACTCCTTCAGCTGAGCCCTGAAGGCACTCGCGGAACGACACAGAGGCGGGGGGGGGGGGGGGGCGGGGGGGGGGGGGGCGGGGGGGGGGGGGCGGGGGGGGGGGGGGGGGGGGCGCGGGGCGCGGGCCGGCCGGGCGGGGCGGGGGCGGGG
>NZ_JBIURS010000013.1:144872-235556 GCF_044740965.1 Streptomyces sp. NPDC088252
GGGCCCGCGGCCCGGGGCACCCCCCTCCGGCGGCCGCTCCCGCCCCCCCCCCCCCCCCCCGGGCGGGGCGGCCCGGCCCCCGCGCCCCCCCCGCCTCTGTGTCGTGTGCAAGGGTCCGGACGTCAGTCGCGGGGCACGTCGCCGCCCGATGCGGCGTCGACCACCGTCCGGTCGCCGAGCGGTGCGTCCAGCGTCACCGTGCGGGTCAGCTCCTTGGCGATCATGACGCAGAGCCGCTTCCCGGCCGGCTTCGCCTCCGCCACCGTCACCCGCACCGTCTTCCCGTCCTCGCTCGCACTCGCCGTGTACGTGCTGCACGCCCCGCCCCAGAACGTCACCGACAGGGTCCGCCCGTCGGCGTTGTACGACAGGATCTGCCGCGAGGTCTTCTCCGTGTCCCCCGGAGGCGGGGTCGTCGCCGACGGCGCTTCCTTCTTCAGGTACGCGGGGTCCACGGCGATCCGCGACACGGTCCCGCCCGTGCCGCCCATGGCCGGCCGCACCGAGAAGAACCAGGACGGTACGAGCGTCTGCTTGCCCGCCACGTACCGCGCCGTGAGGCCGAACACGGCCTTGTCGACCGTCACGGTCGTCGTCGGCCGCTCCGCCCCGGTCCGCGTTCCGCAATGGACCTGCGGCGATTTCAGGCCGTCCTGCAGCGGTACGCCGTCCTGCAGCGGTACGGGGGTGGCGCACCCGCCGATGTCCGCGCGCCCGTCCGTCCGGGACGTCGCCGCATTCAGCTGCTTCAGCGCCTCGCCCGCGCTGATCACCGGATAGCTGTCGCCCTTCTCCGTGGCCTTCAACTGCCCGCTGCCGCCGACCACTTCACCGTCCGAACCCACCTGGATCCCGGTCGACCAGCCATAGGTGGGAAGTCCGTCCACCACCGGGTCGGCGTTCACCACCCGTACCGATCCCATGAGTTGCCTGGCGTCGAGTACGGCGTCGTCCTGCCCCACCGCCTTCAGGACCGGCGCCGCGGCGGCCCGCGCGGCGCCCTCGCCCACCGGGGAACGGCCGTCGCCCGGGACCACCTTCGTGCTCGAACAGGCCGAGACGCCCTCGCAGTTGTCCGTACCGCCGGAGCCGTACCGGGCGAAGCTCCAGGTGCCCGGCGCCTGCTTGTTCACCCGGAGGGCCGGGCCGGAGCCGTCCTTGTCGGACCCCACCTTCCACGACGTGCCCTCCGCCCGCGGCGTGCCCTCAAGGCCCAGCGCCTTC
Source organism: Streptomyces sp. NPDC088252 (assembly GCF_044740965.1). Taxonomy (NCBI): domain Bacteria; kingdom Bacillati; phylum Actinomycetota; class Actinomycetes; order Kitasatosporales; family Streptomycetaceae; genus Streptomyces; species Streptomyces sp. NPDC088252. The sequence continues at coordinate 146,097 of NZ_JBIURS010000013.1, forward strand.
GCCAGCCGGGACACCTCCGCAGCGGAGACGGTGCCCTCGGTGCGCTGCACCGCCGCCGTACCCGGCCCCTCGGGAAGCTTGCCGGCGGCGCGATAGACCACCCGGCCGCCGTGCGGGTCGGGCTCGCCCGGCGCGATGCCGGGTGCGGCGCCCGGCGAGGACCCGTCGGGCGCCGCCGGGCCGCCCGCGTGCTCGTCCAGGGCCAGCAGAGGAGGGGTGCGCCCCCCGTCGGCCGCCGCGCTGCCACCGCTTCGGCCGTCGCCGTCCGCGGCGGTCGCGGCCCAGTACGCGCCACCACCCCCGGCCAGCAGTACGGCTGCCGCCACCGAGGCCACGGCGAGTGGCGAGCGCCGCCGGGGGCCGGTCACGTCGTTGTCGGGTCGCTCGGTGCTCACCGGATCGCTCCTTCGCCTGCGTTGCCGTCACAGACCGTCACCGGCCTGCCCTCCGTCCCGCGGGTGGGGACAACGGTGGGACGGGGCACGCGGGCGCACGGTTCCCTCGGGGGCGGGGGCCGCGACCGGAGCGCCGGGCTCAGTCGCCGTAGTCGGACATGGCGTCGATCAGCCGCGCGGAGGCCGGCGGCACGGTCACCCCGTGAATGCGGGACGGTGCGACCGGAACGGGGGAGGGCTTCGCGGGAGTCACCCAGTGCGGAGCCATGCGCGCGCAGTCACCGCGCAGCTCGGCCAGGCTGATCTCGGACTCGCGTGGAGCGTTGTGGTTCGACATACGCGCACCGTAGGCATCACACGCCTCGGGAAGAAAGCCCTACTATCGGGTAGTTTTCCCCCCTTCAGGGCGAGTGCGAGAAACGGGTAGCGTGAACTGTCACGCCGCCCCGGGAACACCGTCACCCGTTCCCCCCGATCTCCACAGGAGCAGTCTCCCCGTGCGAATCGCAGTCACCGGCTCCATCGCCACCGATCACCTCATGACCTTCCCCGGCCGTTTCGCCGACCAATTGGTCGCGGATCAGCTGCACACGGTCTCGCTGTCCTTCCTGGTCGACAACCTCGATGTGCGCCGGGGCGGTGTCGCCGCCAACATCTGCTTCGGCATGGGCCTGCTGGGCACCCGCCCGATCCTGGTCGGTGCCGCGGGCTCCGACTTCGACGAGTACCGTGCGTGGCTCGACCGCCACGGCGTCGACACCGGGTCGGTCAGGATCTCCGAGGTCCTGCACACCGCCCGTTTCGTCTGCACGACGGACGCGGACCACAACCAGATCGGTTCCTTCTACACGGGCGCGATGAGCGAGGCGCGGCTCATCGAGCTCAAGTCCGTCGCCGACCGTGTCGGCGGCCTCGACCTCGTCTCGATCGGCGCGGACGACCCCGAGGGGATGCTCCGCCACACCGAGGAGTGCCGCTCGCGCGGCATCCCGTTCGCCGCGGACTTCTCGCAGCAGATCGCGCGGATGGACGGCGACGAGATCCGGATCCTCCTGGACGGCGCCACGTACCTCTTCTCCAACGAGTACGAGAAGGGGCTCATCGAGTCCAAGACGGGCTGGAGCGACGCGGACATCCTGGCCAAGGTCGGTCACCGGGTCACCACGCTCGGCGCCCGCGGCGTGCGGATCGAGCGGGCCGGCCACGAGCCGATCGAGGTCGGCTGCCCCGAGGAGGAGATCAAGGCCGACCCGACCGGTGTCGGCGACGCCTTCAGGGCCGGATTCCTCTCCGGTCTCGCCTGGGGAGTCGGCCTGGAGCGCGCCGCCCAGGTCGGCTGCATGCTCGCCACCCTGGTCATCGAGACGGTCGGCACCCAGGAGTACACCCTGCGCCGCGCCCACTTCATGGACCGCTTCACCAAGGCGTACGGCCACGACGCCGCCGCCGAGGTCCGTGCGCACCTGGGCTGATCCCGAAGGGGAGTCTCAGGTCAGCCGGCGGACCACATAGGCCGAGCCGCGGTCCGCCGGCTCCTCGCCCACGTACTCCTGCTCGCGCATCGCGCACCAGGCCGGGATGTCCAGCCGCGCCGCCTCGTCGTCGGAGAGCACGGTCACCGTCCCGCCCAGCGGCACGTCCCCGATCACCTTCGCGAGCTCGATCACGGGGATCGGGCAGCGCTTCCCGAGGGCGTCGACCACCAGGGACGCGGACGCGGCGGGGGAGGGGGGAGCCGAGACGGGCGCCCCCAGCCTCTCCCGTACCTCTGCCACCACCCGGGGCAGTACGTCCAGGAAGCGGTCGACGTCCTCGTCCGTGGTGCCGGTCGGCAGCGACACCCGTACGTTCCCCTCCGACAGCACCCCCATGGCCCTGAGCACATGGCTCGGGGTCAGCGTGCTGCTGGTGCAGGAGGAACCGGACGACACGGAGAATTCGCACCGGTCCAGTTCATGGAGCAGGGTCTCTCCGTCGACATAGAGACAGGAGAACGTCACCAGATGCGGCAGCCGCCGCACCGGATCGCCGACCACCTCCACATCGGGCACCAGTTGCGGCACCCGGGCCCTGATGCGGTCCACCAGGGCCCGCAGCCGTACGGACTCTGCCGCCGCCTCCGCCCGCACCGCCCGCAGCGAAGCCGCAGCGGCCACGATCGCCGGGATGTTCTCGAACCCCGCGGCCCGCCCCGACTCGCGCTCGTCGGCCGGGCCCTGAGCCGCGAACCGCACCCCCTTGCGCACCGCCAGCAGCCCGACCCCCGAGGGCCCGCCCCACTTGTGCGCGCTCGCGGCCAGCAGTGACCAGCCGCCCGGCACCGGCCCCCAGCCCAGCGACTGGGCGGCGTCCACCAGCAGCGGAACCCCCGCCGCCCTGCAGACCTCCGCGACCTCGGCCACCGGCTGCTCGGTGCCGACCTCGTGATTGGCGGACTGCAGACAGGCCAGCGCGGTGTCCTCGCGCAGCGCCTGCGCGTACGCCGCCGCGCTCACCGCACCCGACCGGTCCACGGCGACCTCGGAGGCCGATCCGCCCTGGGCTTCGTGGGCGGCGGCCGAATGGAGGACGGAGGAGTGTTCGACCGCGGAGAAGACCAGATGGCGGCCGACACGCCGACGCCCCGCGAGGGCCCCGGAAACTCCTGAGTGCACCGCACGCGTCCCCGAAGGAGTGAACGTGAGCTCGTCCGGGCGGCACCCCACGGCCTCCGCGGCGGCCTCCCGGGCCGCGTCCAGCAACAGCCGGGCCCTGCGTCCCTCGCGGTAGAGCCTGGCCGGGTCGGCCCACCCCTCGTCCAGCGCGGCAAGCAGAGCCTGGCGGGCGACGGGGTGCAGGGGAGCGGAGGAAGCGGCGTCGAAGTAGGGCACACGGCCACGCTAGCCCGCGCCGGGCCGCCGCCCGGTGACAGGCCGCCCGCGCGCCCAGGAGAGGGGGCGTCAGATGGCCGCCTCAGGCCCGTACTCCACCCCTTCGGGGTGTCGGACGGCGCGTTGGGCACCCTCCCCGCGCGACCCCAAATGGCGTCCAGTAGGGTTTGGTCCGCATAAACATCCAAACCCCTGCCCGCGTCAGGGCGGCGACCGACCAGAAAGACGGCCGCGCCGACCGCGCGGGCGAGACTCTCGGGAAGGCGCTACGTGAGTCCCAACGGCTCCGACCGCTCGTCGCGGCGCCCGATGCGGCGGAAGCTGCCGCAGGTGCTGACTGCGGGCCTGGTCCTGGCGACCGCCACCGGTTGCACATACAAGGACTTTCCCCGTCTTGGTATGCCTACGCCGGTAACGGAAGAGGCGCCACGGATCCTTTCCCTCTGGCAGGGCTCGTGGGCGGCAGCGCTCGCCACGGGCGTGCTGGTCTGGGGTCTGATCCTGTGGAGCGTCATCTTCCACCGGCGCAGCCGCACCAAGGTCGAGGTTCCTACGCAGACCAGGTACAACATGCCCATCGAGGCGTTGTACACCGTGGTCCCTCTGATCATCGTCTCGGTGTTGTTCTACTTCACCGCGCGCGATGAATCGAAGCTCCTCACGCTCTCCCCCAAGCCCGCCCACACCATCAACGTGGTCGGCTACCAGTGGAGCTGGGGATTCAACTACATCGAGAACGTGGACGGCTCGCTCGCCACGGGCAAAAAGATCCCCAAGGAACTGGACGCCATCCCGGACAGGTTCCGGAAGGACTTCCCCGAGGGAGCGGAAGGCGTCTACGACTACGGCATCCCGGGAACGCGGAACCCGCAGAACGGCAACCCTGGTCCGACCCTGTGGCTGCCGAAGGGCGAGAAGGTCCGCTTCGTTCTGACTTCGCGTGACGTCATCCACTCCTTCTGGGTGGTGCCGTTCCTCATGAAGCAGGACGTCATTCCGGGCCACACCAATGCCTTCGAGGTGACTCCCAACCAGGAGGGCACCTTCATGGGCAAGTGCGCCGAGCTCTGTGGCGTCGACCACTCCCGGATGCTCTTCAACGTCAAGGTCGTCTCCCCGGAGCGCTACCAGGCGCACCTCAAGGAGCTGGCGAAGAAGGGCCAGACGGGCTACGTGCCGGCCGGCATCGCGCAGACTGACCCGGCCAGGAATGCGGAGACGAACAAACTGTGAGCATCCTCAACGAACCTCAGGGTGCCGCGGCAGCAGACGACTCGTACGAGGACGAGCTGCCGGTCCGGCGCAAGCAGCCGGGAAACGTCGTCATCAAGTGGTTGACCACCACTGACCACAAGACGATCGGCACGATGTACCTGGTCACGTCGTTCGTGTTCTTCTGCATCGGCGGTCTGATGGCGCTCATCATGCGCGCCGAGCTGGCCCGTCCCGGCACGCAGATCATGTCGAACGAGCAGTTCAACCAGGCGTTCACGATGCACGGCACGATCATGCTGCTGATGTTCGCGACGCCGCTGTTCGCCGGATTCGCGAACTGGATCATGCCGCTGCAGATCGGCGCGCCCGACGTGGCGTTCCCGCGGCTGAACATGTTCGCGTACTGGCTGTACCTCTTCGGCTCGCTCATCGCGGTGGCCGGCTTCCTCACCCCGCAGGGTGCGGCCGACTTCGGCTGGTTCGCCTACTCCCCGCTCTCGGACGCGGTCCGTTCGCCGGGTGTCGGCGCCGACATGTGGATCATGGGTCTGGCCTTCTCCGGCTTCGGCACGATCCTCGGTTCGGTCAACTTCATCACCACGATCATCTGCATGCGTGCTCCCGGCATGACGATGTTCCGCATGCCGATCTTCGTCTGGAACGTCCTGCTGACCGGTGTGCTGGTCCTGCTGGCCTTCCCGGTTCTCGCCGCCGCGCTCTTCGCGCTGGAGGCCGACCGCAAGTTCGGTGCGCATGTGTTCGATGCGTCCAATGGCGGCGCATTGCTCTGGCAACACCTCTTCTGGTTCTTCGGCCATCCAGAGGTGTACATCATCGCTCTGCCATTCTTCGGAATCATTTCCGAAGTGATTCCGGTGTTCAGTCGAAAGCCGATGTTCGGCTACATCGGTCTGATCAGCGCGACGATCGCCATCGCGGGCCTCTCCGTGACCGTGTGGGCGCACCACATGTACGTCACCGGCGGTGTGCTGTTGCCGTTCTTCTCGTTCATGACCTTCCTCATCGCGGTGCCGACCGGTGTGAAGTTCTTCAACTGGATCGGCACGATGTGGAAGGGGTCGTTGTCCTTCGAGACACCGATGCTCTGGGCCGTCGGCTTCCTGATCACCTTCACCTTCGGTGGTCTGACCGGTGTGATCCTGGCGTCGCCCCCGATGGACTTCCACGTCTCGGACTCGTACTTCGTCGTCGCGCACTTCCACTACGTCATCTTCGGCACCGTGGTCTTCGCGATGTTCTCCGGATTCCACTTCTGGTGGCCGAAGTTCACCGGCAAGATGCTGGACGAGCGGCTCGGCAAGATCACGTTCTGGACGCTGTTCGTGGGCTTCCACGGCACGTTCCTGGTGCAGCACTGGCTGGGTGCCGAGGGCATGCCGCGTCGTTACGCGGACTACCTCGCCGCGGACGGCTTCACCGCGCTGAACACGATCTCGACGATCTCCTCGTTCCTGCTCGGTCTGTCGATGCTGCCGTTCTTCTACAACGTGTGGAAGACCGCCAAGTACGGCAAGAAGGTCGAGGTCGACGACCCGTGGGGCTACGGCCGTTCGCTGGAGTGGGCGACCTCCTGCCCGCCGCCGCGGCACAACTTCCTCACCCTGCCGCGGATCCGTTCCGAGTCCCCGGCGTTCGACCTGCATCACCCGGAGATCGCGGCGCTCGAACAGCTGGAGCACCACTCCGAGGATGACAAGGCCCTCGCTGGTGGCAAGGAGGCCGGCAAGTGAAGATCCAGGGCAAGATGTTCATCTGGCTGAGCGTCTTCATGCTCGCCATGGCCATCACGTACGGCGTGTGGTCGAAGGAGCCGGCCGGTACCACCGCGCTCTTCCTGGCCTTCGGTCTGAGCGTCATGATCGGCTTCTACCTCGCCTTCACGGCGCAGCGGGTCGACGCCATGGCCCAGGACAACAAGGAAGCCGATGTCGCGGACGAGGCCGGCGAGGTGGGGTTCTTCTCCCCGCACAGCTGGCAGCCGCTCGCGCTGGCGATCGGCGGCGCCATGGCCTTCCTCGGCATCGTCTTCGGCTGGTGGCTGCTCTACTTCTCGACCCCGGTCATCCTGATCGGTCTGTTCGGCTGGGTCTTCGAGTACTACCGCGGTGAGAACCGCACCCAGTGACCTCGCGTCACCGCTCCACCTGACGGGGGGCCTGTACTTCTCCACCAAAAGAAGTACAGGCCCCCCGTTTGGAGTCACATAGCGCGCTTATAGGGATGAATCTTCATAGCGTGTGTTCATGAACCACACGCCGCGCTTCCGCCCCGTAGTGAGCTGCACTCTGCTGGTCGTGACCCTGGTCGCAGGTGTGACCGCGTGCGGGGGGTCCGACGGCCACCCGCTCGCGGCGAAACCGTACGACGCCGTGGACGAGATCTCCGCCAACGTCTCCGACGGGGACGAGAAGGTCGACTCCGACAAGCCGCTCGAACTCACCGTCGACGGTGACGACGGCCGGATCACGGACGTCACGGCCGTGGACGCGGCAGGACGCCATCTGGCGGGCGAGCTCGACGCCGACGGGAGGCGCTGGCACGCCACCTCCCCGCTCGCCGCGGGTACCCGCTACACGGTCCGGGTCAGCATGGAGGACGGCGACGGCGATCCGGGCAGCCGTACGCTCTCCTTCGGGACCACCTCGGCCAAGAAGTTCCTGAAGGTCGCCTTCGGTCCTGAGGCGGGCACCTACGGCGTCGGACAGCCCATCACGGCGGAACTCAGCGCTCCGATCAAGGACAAGGCGTCCAGGGCCATCGTGGAGCGTGCCCTGCGGGTCCGCTCGACGCCCGCCGTGACCGGCTCCTGGTACTGGGTCGACGACAAGACCCTGCACTACCGTCCGCAGGAGTACTGGCCCGCCAGGGCCACCATCGACGTCACCAGCGGCCTGGCCGGAGTCAAGGTCACCGGCGGCCTGTACGGGGCCCCCACGAAGGCGCTGAGGCTCACCACCGGCGACCGCATCGAGGCCATCACCGACGCTGCCGCACACACGATGACGGTCAAGCGCGACGGGAAAGTGATCAACACCATTCCGGTGACCACCGGCAAACCGGGCTTCGCCACCCGAAACGGTGTCAAGGTCGTGCTGGCCAAGGAATACGCCGTACGCATGCGCGGTGAGACGATCGGCATCTCGGAGAACTCGTCCGACTCGTACGACCTGATGGTCTACTACGCGACGCGCGTGACCTGGAGCGGCGAGTACGTGCACGCGGCCCCCTGGTCCGCCGGTTCGCAGGGGTACGCGAACGTCAGCCACGGCTGTACGGGGATGACCACCGGCCTGGCCGAGTGGTTCTACAACACCGTGCGCACGGGCGACATCGTCCAGGTCGTCGGCAGCCAGGGCGCGACGATGACGCCGTTCGACAACGGCTACGGCGACTGGAACCTCTCCTGGGCCAAATGGCTGAAGGGCAGCGCGCTGCAGAAGAACACCACCCCGGACCGCACGGACACGATCCAGGCGGCGCGACTGCGCCCCGAGGTCTGACCGGCCCGGGGGTGCGCCGCCCCTCAGCGGGGCCGCGGACGGATCCGCGGCGGGCCTCAGGCCATGCAGAGCCTGTTGCGCAGCAGAGCGGCCAGGGCGTCCGCGAACTCGACCGGCTCGACCGGCAGGGTCACCGCGGCGTCCGCGCGGCTCCACGTGGCCAGCCAGGCATCCTGCGGGCGCCCCATCAGCAGCAGGACGGGCGGGCAGTGGAAGATCTCGTCCTTGATCTGCCGGCAGACGCCCATACCGCCCGCGGGCGCCGCCTCGCCGTCCAGCACGCAGACATCGATGCCGCCGTTGTCCAGTGCCTCCAGGACGGCGGGCAGGGTGGCGCACTCGAGGAACTCCACCGGTGGCACGTCGGCGGCCGGCCTGCGCCCGGCTGCCAGCCTCACCTGCTCACGGGTGTTGGCGTCGTCGCTGTAGACCAGGACCGTGGCGGTCGGCTGCATTGTTCCTCCGTGACATCTGTGTCTTCGGGGCTTTCCGGGCATGAACCGATGCGCGGATCGTACTCCGCCCGATGGCCTGTCAGCACCGCCCGGGACGGCGGATTCATGGGCTGTTCGGGGAGGGCACACCCTGTTGACACACCGAACGGCACCCCCCGGAGTGAGGGCGGGATAAGGGACCGACATAATGTCGGTCGTGGCGACAGCAACGACAGTAGAAACCGGGCACGCGCACCCGTCGGTCAATCGGCCGAACCTCACCAGCGTCGGAACCATCATCTGGTTGAGTTCCGAGCTGATGTTCTTCGCGGCCCTCTTCGCGATGTACTTCACCCTGCGATCGGTGACGGGACCGGACCACTGGAAGGAAATGGCTTCGGCCCTGAACTTCCCGTTCTCCGCGACGAACACCACGATCCTGGTGCTCTCCTCACTCACCTGCCAGCTCGGCGTCTTCGCCGCGGAGCGGGGCGACGTGAAGAAGCTCCGTACCTGGTTCGTGATCACTTTCGTGATGGGTGCGATCTTCATCGGAGGCCAGGTCTTCGAGTACACCGAGCTGGTGAAGAAGGACGGCCTCTCGCTGTCCTCGGACCCGTACGGCTCGGTGTTCTACCTGACGACCGGCTTCCACGGGCTGCACGTGACAGGCGGGCTCATCGCCTTCCTGCTCGTTCTGGGCAGGACGTACGCAGCCAAGAGGTTCACCCACGAACAGGCGACCGCCGCCATCGTCGTGTCCTATTACTGGCACTTCGTCGATGTCGTGTGGATCGGCCTCTTCGCCACGATCTACATGATCAAGTAACCGGGCTCGAACCCGAACCACATCCAGCATCGACGCAGAAGATCCTGACACCGGGGTAATCCGTGAAAAAGCTCTCCGCACGACGACGCCATCCGTTGGCGGCGGTCGTCGTACTACTCCTCGCGCTGGCGGCCACTGGGGGGCTGTACGCCGCGTTTGCGCCCGCGAGTAAGGCGCAGGCCGACGACACCGCCCAGTCCCTTGCCATCGACGAGGGCAAGAAGCTGTACTCCGTCGGTTGCGCCAGCTGCCACGGAACCGGCGGTCAGGGCACCACCGACGGGCCGAGCCTGGTCGGCGTGGGCTCCGCCGCCGTGGACTTCCAGGTCGGTACGGGACGCATGCCGGCGCAGCAGCCGGGTGCCCAGGTACCGAAGAAGAAGGTCATCTACAGCCAGGCCGAGATCGACCAGCTCGCGGCGTACGTCGCGTCGCTCGGCGCCGGTCCGGTCGTTCCGACCAAGAGCCAGGTCAGCCCTGAAGGCGCGGACATCGCCAAGGGTGGCGAACTGTTCCGCACCAACTGCGCGCAGTGCCACAACTTCACCGGCCAGGGTGGTGCGCTGACGAACGGCAAGTACGCGCCCAGCCTCGAAGGCGTGAGCCCGAAGCACCTCTACGAGGCCATGCAGACCGGTCCGCAGAGCATGCCGTCCTTCCCGGACACGACGATGCCCGAGCAGCAGAAGCGGGACATCATCGCGTACGTCCAGACCGTGAACGGCGCCCAGACCGAGAACCCGGGCGGTCTCACGCTGGGCGGCCTGGGGCCGGTCAGCGAGGGTCTGTTCGCCTGGATCTTCGGACTCGGCGCACTGATCGCAGTTGCCATTTGGGTCGCGGCCCACACCGCTAAGGCCAAGAAGTCATGAGTAGCCAAGAGATTCCAGACGAGAACCTGCCCGCTGAGCAGGGCACCGCGCACGGCGCGGTAGAGGTCGCGGACGACCCGTTCGCCGACCCGGGGCTGCCGGCCCACAAGCCGCGCATCCAGGACATCGACGAACGGGCCGCGAAGCGCTCCGAGCGCGCCGTGGCGTTCATGTTCACGCTGTCCATGCTGGCGACGGTCGGCTTCATCGCCTCGTACGTCATCTTCCCGGTCGACAAGATCGTGTACATCTGGCCCTTCGGCCATGTGAGCGCGCTCAACTTCTCCCTGGGTCTGACCCTGGGCGTGGCCCTCTTCACGATCGGCGCGGGTGCCGTCCACTGGGCGCGCACCCTGATGTCCGACGTGGAGGTCGCCGACGACCGGCACGCCATCGAGGCCGAGCCCGAGGTCAAGGCGAAGGTTCTCGCCGACTTCGCGGCAGGTGCCGAGGAGTCCGCGTTCGGCCGGCGCAAGCTGATCCGCAACACCATGTTCGGTGCGCTGGCCCTGGTGCCGCTCTCCGGGGTGATGCTGCTGCGCGACCTCGGTCCGCTGCCGGAGAAGAAGCTCCGCAACACCCTGTGGGCCAAGGGCAAGCAGCTCATCAACATGAACACGATGGAGCCGCTGCGTCCTGAGGACGTCGCCGTCGGTTCGCTGACCTTCGCCATGCCCGAGGGCCTGTCGGAGGACGCGGAGGACTTCCAGAATCAGATCGCCAAGGCCGCGCTGATGATCATCCGCATCGAGCCGAAGAACATCAAGGACAAGCGCGAGCGCGAGTGGGCCCACGAGGGAATCGTGGCCTTCTCCAAGATCTGCACGCACGTCGGCTGCCCGATCAGCCTGTACGAGCAGCAGACGCACCATGTGCTCTGCCCGTGCCACCAGTCCACCTTCGACCTCTCCGACGGCGCCCGCGTCATCTTCGGTCCGGCCGGTCACGCCCTTCCGCAGCTGCGGATCGGTGTGAACAGCGAGGGCAACCTCGAGGCGCTCGGTGACTTCGAAGAGCCCGTCGGTCCTGCATTCTGGGAGCGCGGATGAGTACTGCGACCACGAACACACCCGGTGCCGCGGCACCGGGGAATCGCAAGGCGCCCGCCGGTGAGCGGGTGGCCGACTGGGCGGACGGCCGGCTCGGGATCTACTCCCTGGCCAAGGCCAACATGCGCAAGATCTTCCCGGACCACTGGTCCTTCATGCTCGGTGAGATCGCCCTCTACAGCTTCATCATCATCATCCTCACGGGTGTGTATCTGACGCTGTTCTTCCACCCGAGCATGAACGAGGTCGTGTACCACGGCTCGTACGAGCCGATGCAGGGCATCCGGATGTCCGAGGCCTACGCCTCGACGCTGGACATCAGCTTCGACGTCCGCGGTGGTCTGCTGGTCCGGCAGATCCACCACTGGGCCGCGCTGATCTTCCTGGCCGGCATGTTCGTGCACATGATGCGCGTCTTCTTCACGGGTGCCTTCCGCAAGCCGCGTGAGATCAACTGGCTGTTCGGCTTCCTGCTGTTCGTGCTGGGTATGTTCACCGGCTTCACCGGCTACTCGCTCCCGGACGACCTGCTGTCCGGTACGGGTGTCCGCTTCACCCAGGGCGCGATCCTGTCGATGCCGATCGTCGGCACGTACATCTCGATGTTCCTGTTCGGCGGAGAGTTCCCCGGACACGACTTCGTCGCCCGGTTCTACTCGATCCACATCCTGCTGCTTCCGGGCATCATGCTCGGCCTGCTGGTGGCGCACCTGATCCTGGTCTTCTACCACAAGCACACGCAGTTCGCGGGTCCGGGCCGCACCAACAAGAACGTCGTCGGTATGCCGCTGCTGCCGGTGTACATGGCGAAGGCCGGTGGCTTCTTCTTCCTGGTCTTCGGCATCATCGCCGTCATCGCGGCCATCGCGTCGATCAACCCGATCTGGGCCATCGGCCCGTACCGCCCGGACCAGGTGTCCACCGGCGCCCAGCCCGACTGGTACATGGGCTTCGCCGAGGGTCTGATCCGAGTGATGCCCGGCTGGGAGATCAACCTCTGGGGTCACACGCTCGTCCTGGGTGTGTTCATCCCGCTGATGGCCTTCGGACTGGTGCTCGCGATCATCGCGGTCTACCCGTTCGTCGAGTCCTGGGTCACCGGGGACAAGCGCGAGCACCACATCCTGGACCGCCCGCGCAACGCTCCGACCCGGACGGCCTTCGGCGTCGCCTGGATCACCGAGTACGTCATCGTCTTCATCGGCGGTGGCAACGACCTGTGGGCCACGCACTTCCACCTGTCGCTGAACGCCATCTCCTGGTTCGTCCGGATCTTCATCTTCGTGGGCCCGGTCATCGCGTTCATCGCCACCCGGCGGATCTGCCTCGGCCTCCAGCGCCGCGACAAGGAGAAGGTGCTGCACGGACGCGAGTCCGGCATCATCAAGCGCCTGCCGCACGGTGAGTTCGTCGAGATCCACGAGCCGCTCGGTCCCGAGCAGCTGCACACGCTCACCGCGCACGAGCAGTACAAGCCGGTCGAGATCGGCCCGACGGTCGACGAGAACGGTGTCGAGCGCAAGGTGCCCGTTCTGCAGAAGCTGCGGGCCAGGCTCAGCAAGGGCTACTACGGCGAGAACAACCAGATCGCCAAGCCCACCGTCGAGGAGTACAAGGAGATCACCAGCGGCCACGGTCACCACTGATCGCCTGAACTGATCGCCACAGCAGGAGCCCCGTCCATCCGATGGACGGGGCTCTTCGCTGTCCGCGGCGCTCGATAGGGTGGGCCTTACCCCTTTTCTCGGCTGTGGACCCCAGGAGCGGACCATGAACGTTGTGACCCCGGTCGGCGGCGACAGCGTGGCGGACCGTTCCTGGCCCGGCCTGCTGAACCCCCTGCTGCGCGGCGAGAACCTGACCGCGCAGGACACCGCGTGGGCGATGGACCGCATCATGAGCGGCGAGGCGAGCGATGTGCAGATCGCCGGTTTCGCGGTGGCCCTGCGTGCCAAGGGCGAGACGGTCGACGAGGTGTCGGGGCTGGTGCGTGCGATGTACGAGCACGCCAACACCATCCACGTACCCGGCCGCACGGTCGACATCGTCGGCACCGGCGGCGACCTCGCCAAGACGGTCAACATCTCCACGATGTCGGCGATCGTCATCGCGGGCACCGGCGCGAAGGTCGTCAAGCACGGCAACCGCGCCTCCTCCTCGGCGAGCGGTTCCTCCGACGTGCTGGAGAAGCTCGGCGTCAATCTGGAGCTCAGCGCGCAGCGGGTCGTCGAGGTGGCGGAGGAGGCGGGCATCACCTTCTGCTTCGCGGTGAAGTTCCACCCCGCCCTGCGGTACGCGGCCAGGGCCCGCAAGGAGCTCGGTGCCCAGACCACCTTCAACATCCTCGGACCGCTCACCAATCCGGCCAGGGTGCGGTCCCAGGCCATCGGCGTGGCCGACCTGCGGATGGCGCCGATCGTCGCGGGCGTCCTCGCGGAGCGCGGCAACTCCGCGCTGGTCTTCCGCGGTGACGACGGCCTGGACGAGCTGACGACGACCGCTACCTCGCGCGTCTGGATGGTCCGGGACGGATCGGTGCGCGAGGAGGCGTTCGACCCGCGCGACGTCGGCCTCCAGCTGGTGCCGGCACAGGCGCTGCGCGGCGCCGACGCCTCGTACAACGCGGATGTGGCCCGCCGGGTGCTGGCCGGCGAGCACGGGCCCGTACGGGAGGCCGTGCTGCTCAACTCGGCGGCCGCACTGGTCGCCCTGGACCCGACGGACGGCACGCTGAACGAGCAGATCACCGCCGGGATCGCGAAGGCCGCCGAGTCCATCGACTCCGGCGCGGCGCGGCGCGCGCTGGAGCGCTGGGTGGCGGTCAGCAACGCCTGAGAGCCCGTCGGGTGATGTGGGGCGCGGTCCGGATCCTGGACCGCGCCTTGCGCGTTCCCGTACGTATGGCAAGATGCTGCGCAGGTCATGAGTGACAGCGACTACGGCCCCGGCCCGCTGTCCGGCAACCCTCCGTCCGTGGCGGGGTGCCCCGGGTGAAGACCAGGCCGTAGGCAGCGAGGTCTGCGGCAAGCGCGGGCCCCTCGGCATCTGTGAATGCCAACCCCCGGGGTCCTGGTCCCTAGGGAGTCTCTTGTGAGCACGCGAATGCGATAGGGCTTCTCAGCCCTCCTCCGCACCCCTTTTTCACTTTCCGCTGCGCTGCCGCGTATCCGTCGGCGCATGCAATTCGCCTGCCTCTTACGGGAGTTCGCCATGTCTGTCTTGACCGCTGCCGCCGACCAGTCGCTTTGTGCTCCTCTGCCGGTTCTGGGCAAGGATGTAACGGTTCCGCTGGTCACGGGTGGTGAAGTCACCTATGCGGCTCTCGACTACGCCGCCAGTGCCCCGGCTCTCCAGCGCGTCTGGGACGACGTCGCCGCGTACGCCCCGTACTACGGCAGCGTCCACCGTGGCGCCGGGTACCTCTCGCAGCTCTCCACGGACCTCTTCGAGAACAGCCGCGCGACCGTCGCCGAGTTCCTCGGCTGCCGCGCAGACGACCAGGTGATCTTCACCCGGTCGACCACCGACTCCCTCAACCTGCTGGCCGCAGTCGTCCCCGCCGACTGCCAGGTCTTCGTCTACGAGACCGAGCACCACGCCTCCCTGCTGCCGTGGCGCGACGCCCGGGTGACCTATCTGAACGCCCCGCGCACCCCGGCGCAGGCCGTCGAGACGTTGGAGCTCGCGCTCGCCGACCGTGACCCCTACGGCCCCGCGCTGGTCTGCGTGACCGGCGCTTCCAACGTCACCGGTGAGCTGTGGCCGGTCAAGGATCTGGCGGCCGCCGCGCACGCGCACGGTGCCCGGATCGTGCTGGACGCCGCGCAGCTCGCCCCGCACCACCCCGTCGACATCGCCGAGCTGGACGTCGACTGGGTGGCCTTCTCCGGGCACAAGCTGTACGCGCCGTTCGGCTCGGGTGTGCTCGCGGGCCGGGCCGACTGGCTGCAGGACGCCGAGCCGTACCTGGCCGGCGGCGGTGCCTCCCGCAAGGTCGCCCGCCGTACCGACGGCGGGGTGGAGGTCGAGTGGCACTCCACCGCGGCCCGCCACGAGGCGGGTTCCCCCAATGTCATCGGCGTGTACTCCATCGCCTCCGCCTGCAAGGCGCTCACCGAGGCGGGCTTCGACCACCTCGTCGCCCGGGAGCAGCACCTCGTCGCCGCGGTCCGGGCCGGTCTCGCCGACGTCCCCGAGGTCAAGGTGCTCTCGCTGTTCGGTGACGACGCCCCGCGGGTCGGCGTGATCTCGTTCGTGGTGGAGGGATGGAACAGCTCGCACTTCGCCGCCGCGCTCTCCGCCGAGTACGGCATCGGGGTCCGCGACGGCCTGTTCTGCGCCCATCCGCTGGTCCGTACCCTGCTCGGCGGTGACCCGCAGGAGGTCGGCGAGTGCGGCGCGCCGGAGGCCGAGCCGGGCGAGCTCCCCCAGTCTCGAACGGACTCGACCGGGGGGACCCCCTCCCTCAACGCGATCCGGGTGAGCTTCGGCGCCGGTACGCCGGACGAGCACATCGAGCGCTTCGTCCGCGCGGTCGGGGAGCTGGTGAGCAAGGGCGCTCAGTGGAAGTACCGCACCGAGGGCGGCCGCTGCGTCCCGGACCGGGGAGCGGCGCAGCTCTGACGCGTGCGTAACGCTTCGGCGGGGGACGGGCGGTCGAACGGCCCGTCCCCCGCCGAAGCGTTACGCCGTGAAGCCGTAAAAGAGGGCGTGTCTACGCGTCGAGGCCGATGGCGAAGGCGGCCTCCAGGTCATGCTGCGAGTACGTACGGAAGGCCACGTGCGTGTCGGTGGCCTCGACGCCGGGGATCTTGCTGATCCGGCCGGGGATGACGTCCGCCAGGTCGTCGTGCTTGGCCACCCGGACCATGGCGATCAGGTCGTACGTACCGGTGACCGAGAAGACCTCGCTGACGCTGTCCAGCGCGGCGATGGCCTCGGCGATCTCGGGAATCCGGTCCACGCTGGTTTTGATGAGCACGATCGCGGTGATCACGGCTGGCTTTCTCCCTCGGTGGCCGTGGCTGGAGTCTTCACTCTATCCGTACGCCGATAACGTCCCCAGGCGTAGAGGAAGCCGAGGGCGAAGCCGACCACATGGGCCAGATAGGCCACACCGGGCCCTCCGCTGCCCGCGCTCTGGACCGCCAGCCACTGCAGGACGAACCAGAAGATCAGCACGATCCAGGCGGGGAAACGCAGCGGCAGGAAGAAGAGGAACGGGAACAGGCTGGTGACCCGGGCCTTGGGGAACAGGTACAGGAAGGCCCCGAGCACCGCCGAGATCGCCCCCGACGCGCCGACGAGGGTCTGGTCGGACGCGGCGTGCGCGGCGGCGTAGGCGACCAGCGCGAGATAGCCGCACGCGAGGTAGAAGAAGGTGAACTCGGTACGGCCCATGCGCTCCTCGGCCATCGCGCCGAACACGTACAGGAAGAGCATGTTGCCCAGCAGATGCAGCCAGCTGCCGTGCACGAAGAGGGCGGTGAGCGGGGTGAGCAGAGCGTGCGCGGAGCCGTCCCACAGCTCGCTCGGGATCACGCCCCACCGTTCGAAGTACCCGGCCTGGGCGGCGAGCAGGGCGTCGGCGGTGGCGTAGGAGGAGTCGAAGCCGGAGAGCGGGCTGATCAGGAAGATCAGACAGCACAGGGCGATCAGGGCATAGGTCACCGTCGGTCCGCGCGAGGTGACCGTCCGTAGGAGTCCGCTGGTCAATCCGGAGCCCGCAGCCCGCCGATCGATCATGAACAGAGCATGACGCAAGCGGAGGGAACGGGACAGAGCGCCTCGCCGTGTCGGGGGGACGCGGTGAGGCCGTAGGGTTACGGCAGGACATCCGCAGTTCGACGGCGCACCGCGAGATCCTTGAAGCAGGCGGCACGACGAGGCTCGACGAAAGAGGACGCAACGATGACGACGGTTCCCCAGATGACCGATGGGACCCGCTGGCGCTGCACGCTCTGCGGAAATCTCACGCGCTTCGACGTGACCCGCTCCTCCAAGGTCGTCGAATACGTCCATCTCGACCTGGCCGGGGAGTCCACCGTCGAGGAACGCGAGGTGGTCAGTGAGACCATCGAGTCGGTGCGCTGCCGTTGGTGCAACGCGGTGGACCAGATCGAACTGGTGGACAGGCCGGGTGCCGACTCCTGACGGAGCCGTGCGGACAGACAATTTGGGGTGACGGATGGTGGAGCAGCCCGCTAGCGGCGCAGAGTCGGCCGAGGCGGCCGGCGACGCCGTCGAGGCGCTCGACCGCCCGCTGCCCGAAGGCGTACGACGACGGGTCGTCGCGCTGGTCTCGGACGCGTTCGGCGGACTGACGATCACCGAACTCCCGGCTCAGCTGAGACAGTACGCCCGCTTCACCCCGACCCGGCGCGCCAAGTTCGCCGGCAACGCGATGGCGGCCGCCCTGGAGGGCGACGCGCTGTTCCGCCAGCGCATCGGCGATCGGCTCAGGGAGGAGCAGCCGGAGCTGACCGCCGCGCTGGAGGCCGGTGCGCCGCCCGCCGCCGCCGACCCCGTCGATGTGGCCGCCGCCGCGTATGTGCTGCGCCCGGCCGGCTGGGTGAAGCTGGTCGCCGCCGCCGGCGAGGAGGCCCAGCGTGCCGACGCCGAGCGTGCCGACGAGGAGAGTCGCCGCGAACTGGAGCGGCTGCGCGAGGAACTCGTCCACGCCCGCTCCCAGACGAAGAACGAGACCGAGCGGCTGCGCGTCGAGCTGGACGCGGCCCGCAAGGAAGCCGAATCCCTTCAGCGCAAGCTGCGCAGCGCCGTCAACGACGTCAAGCGCGGCGAGGCCGCGTTGCGCCGCAGCCGGGCCGAGATCGAGACCGTACGGTCCGAGGCGGCGGCCCAGGTCTCCGCGGCGGAGAGCGAGACCCGCCGGCTCAAGGCTCGGCTCGGTGAGGCCGAGGCGTCCGTCGAGGCGGGCCGCAGGGCCGCCAGGGAGGGCCGCTCGGTCGAGGACATGCGGCTGCGGCTGCTGCTGGACACCGTGCTGGACGCGGCCGGCGGGCTCCGTCGCGAACTCGCGCTGCCGCCCTCCTCGATCCGCCCCGCGGACAGTGTCGACGCGGTCGAGCCGGGCAGGATGTCACCCAAGGACATTGCCGCCAGGGCCCTTTCGGAGACCGATCCCGCTCTGCTCGACCAACTGCTCGCCCTGCCGCAGGCCCATCTGATCGTGGACGGCTACAACGTCACCAAGACCGGCTATCCGCAGCTGCCGCTGGAGAAGCAGCGGCTGAGGCTGCTCGGCGGTCTCGCGGTGCTCGCGGCACAGACCGGCGCCGAGATGACCTGTGTCTTCGACGGGGCCGAACTGGCGGCCCCGGTCCTGCTCGCGCCGCCGCGAGGGGTTCGGGTGCTGTTCAGCAAGCCCGGCGTCACCGCCGACGAACTCATTCGTCAACTGGCCCGCGCCGAACCGCCGGGCCGGCCCGTCGTGGTGGTCTCCACCGACCGCGAAGTGGCGGACGGAGTGGCGAAGGCGGGGGCCAGGCCCGTTGCGTCCGTCTTGCTCCTGAAGCGCCTTTCGCGCGTCTAGTGGTGCTTGTCGGAACTCGGTGGAAATCAGGGAACGCATCGTCAGGTCGCCGCTACGCCCTGTGTGATGTGAGTAAAGAAGTACCTCCTGTGATGAGATTTTTCTTGTGAGGATTTGAACTGATCACAAGTTGGTCACTAGGGTCGGGCCTCGAACCTTCGCACGGTTGATCACCCATCCGGGGTGGCAGCGAAGGCGCCGCCGAGTCCGTGACATGCACGGAGCCGGGGATCGAGTCCCCCCACAGCCCGGTAGGCGGCTCAAGGAAGAAGGAGCTCGCCTTCGTGGGGTCCCACCGCCGTCCCAAGCAGCCGAGCCGCGCCCGTGTGACCGTGCTCACCGCGACTGCCGCCGCAGCCGTCGCCCTGACCTCCCAGGCAGCCCACGCCGACCCCAAGCCCTCCAAGAGCGAGGTCAAGGCGAAGGTCGAGAAGCTCAACCACGAGGCCGGCGCGGCCAATGAGCAGTACTACGGCGCCAAGGAGAAGCAGCAGAAGCTGGAGAAGGAAGTCGGCGCGCTGCAGGACAAGGTGGCCCGCGGCCAGCAGGAGATCAACAACCTGCGCAACGGCCTCGGTTCGCTCGCCGCCGCCCAGTACCGCTCCGGTGGCATCGACCCGTCGGTGCAGCTCTTCCTCTCGTCCAACCCGGACACCTTCCTCGACGAGGCCTCGGCCCTCGACCAGTTGACGGCCAAGCAGACCGAGACCCTGGGGAAGATCCAGGAGAAGCAGCGGGTCCTCGCGCAGGAGCGCAAGGAGGCCCAGGACAAGCTCGGTGACCTCGCGGACGTGCGCAAGACGCTCGGCGCGAAGAAGAAGAAGCTCCAGGACAAGCTGGCCGAGGCGCAGCGCCTGCTCAACACGCTGACCGAAGCCGAGCGCACGAAGATGCGCGAGGACGAACAGCGTGCCAGCCGCGCCGCCGGCGACCGGGTCGAGCTGGGCAAGGAGGTTCCCGCCTCCGCCTGGGGTGCGGCCGCCCTGAACGCCGCCTCCACCCAGGTGGGCAAGCCGTACGGCCGTGGCGGTACCGGCCCCGGATCCTTCGACTGCTCCGGGCTGACCCAGTGGGCCTACGCCCAGGCCAACGTCAGCATCTCCCGGGTCACGTACACCCAGGTCAACGACGGTGTGCACATCGGGCGCAGCGCGCTGAAGCCCGGCGACCTGGTCTTCTTCAACAACACCGAGCACGTGGGCCTCTACGCGGGCAACAACACCGTCCTGCACGCCCCGTACCCGGGCACGTTCGTCCGCTACGAGTCGATGAACACCATCGGCAGCTTCCAGTTCGGCGTGCGCGTCGGCTGACGACGCCCGAACGGGCGAATTCCCGCGCCCCGCACAGACAGTGCGCCCCGGCGGAGACCACAGGTCACCGCCGGGGCGCGGCTGTTTTCGACGCCCGTCCGCCCGGCGCGGTCCCTGGTCGCTCCGTGACCGCCCGACTACTGTCTGCCTGCTGTGCAGCTCCCGGTCGTCGGTCCGCCCGCCCCGGGTGGCAGGGGCTGCGCACATCTGCGCACAGCGGAAGGGAGTACGGCGTCCGTGGTGTCCCATCGCCGTTCCACACAGCCCGGCCTCAGTCGGGGCGCCCGGATCACCGTTCTGTCGGCCGCGGCGGCCACCGCGGCCGCCACGCTCGGGGCGGCCACCGCGAACGCCGACCCGCAGGACGGTCCCGGGGCCGCCAGGGCCAGGGTCGACCGGCTGTACGGCGAGGCCGAGCGGGCCACCGAGCAGTACAACGCGGCCGGTGAGAACGCCGACCGGCTGCGCGACGAGGTGAACCGGGCCCGGGACCGGGCGGCCCGCGGCCAGGAACGCCTCAACCGGATGCGGACGGCGCTCGGTTCGGTGGTGGGTGCGCAGTACCGCTCGGGCGGCCTGGACCCCTCGCTCGCCCTGCTGCTCTCCTCCGACCCGGACAGCTACCTCGACCGGGCCGCCACGCTGGAACGCCTGACCGAGCGTCAGGCGAGCGAGCTGCGGGAACTCCAGCAGACCCGGCGCGGGCTCGTACAGACCCGCGCGGAGGCCGACCGGGCGCTGGCCGAACTGGAGCGCAACCGGGCTGCCGCCACCCGCCACAAACGCACCGTCGAACGCAAACTCGCCCAGGCCAGACAGTTGCTGGACGCGATGCCCCGTGCCGAGCGGGCGGCCTTCGAACGCACCTCTCGCTCCGGACGCGACGACGTGTTCCCGGTGACGGCCGGTCTGCCGGCCGGCTCGGTGCGGGCGGCCGTCGCCGTCATGGCGGTCCGCCGGGCACTGGGCCGCCCGTACGTCTGGGGTGCCAACGGACCCGCCGGATTCGACTGTTCCGGGCTCATGCAGTGGGCGTACGCCCAGGCCGGGGTGAGCCTGCCGCGCACCTCGCAGGCCCAGCGGTACGCGGGACGCATGGTGCCGCTCTCCGAGGCCCGCCCCGGCGACCTGGTGGCCTACCGCGCGGACGCCGGCCACATCGGGATGTACGTCGGGAACGGCCGGGTGATCCACGCGCCGTACCCGGGTGCCCCGGTGCGCTACGACCCCGTCGGAATGATGCCCGTCTCCTCGGTCACCCGCGTCTGACCCGTACCCTCGACCGGGTGACGGACAGGCGGGGACGCATCGCGGGACGGGGCACGGCGGGAGCGCTGCTCGCCGGGCTGCTGCTCGCCTCCGCCTGCGCGGCCCCCGACGACGGGTCCGCCCCGGATTCCACCGCCCGAGGCGTCCGCGCCGTCCTGGACCGCCGGGCCGCCGCCGTCCTGCACCACGACCCGGACGCCTATCTGTCCGCCGTGGACCCGAGGGCCACCGGACTGCGCACGGCCCAGCGGCGGGAGTTGGACAACCTCGCGGACGTACCGCTGGCCTCATGGACGTACCAGCTGACCGACGTGAGGGAGCAGGGCACCGACCGGGTCACGGCGGATGTCCGGCTGCGCTATCGGATCGCGGGGTACGACGCCGCCCCGGTCTCCGCGGACCGGGTGCTCGACCTGCGACGGGACGGGGCCGACGGCCGCTGGTACATCGCCGGCGACCGGGCGGCGGCGGACGGCGACGGGCTGCTCTGGCAGCAGGGCGATGTCCGGGTGGTGCGCGGAAGGCACAGCCTCGTCCTCGGTGTCGGCCGCACGCAGGAGGAGCTGCGCCGTATCGCCCGGACCGCGGACCGCGCGGTGCCCGCCGTCTCCGGCGCGTGGCCGCGGCAATGGGCCGGGCGCGTGCTGGTGCTCGTACCGCACACCGTGGAGGACATGGCGGGTCTGCTGGGGGCACCGGCGGCGAACTACCGGGGCATCGCGGCCGTCACCACCGGGCGGACCGGCGGTGGGGACCGGGCCCCCGCGGACCGGGTGATCGTCAATCCGCAGGCGTACGGCATGCTCAGCACCCCCGGGCAGCGGATCGTCCTCACCCACGAGTTCACCCATGTCGCCACCCGCGCCGACACCTCCGCCGCCACCCCGACCTGGCTCTCCGAGGGCTTCGCCGACTGGGTGGCCTACCGCGCCGAGCGCCGTACGGCCGTACAGGCCGCGCCCGAGCTGGCCGCCGCCGTCCGGCGCGGCGATCTGCCCGCCGAGCTCCCCACGGACCAGGACTTCGGCTTCGCGGGCGACTCCGCGCGCCTGGCGCAGGCGTACGAGGGTGGCTGGCTGGCCTGCGAGCTGATCGCCGACCACTGGGGCGAGAAGAAGCTGCTCGCGTTCTACCGCGCCGTCGGAGGGCACTCGGGACGGGACGGGGCGGTGCAGCAGGCCATGCAGGGGGTGCTCGCCACGACCCCGCAGGGCTTCACGGCACAGTGGCGGGAGTTCCTGCGCTCCCTGCTCGGCTGAGCGCGGCGCGGGATTCAGGAGCCGACGGGCTCCACCTCCCGGCCGGTGTCCGGCCGGGAGGACGGTGCCTCGCGGCCCTTGCGCGCAGTCCCGGACACCACCGTCTGCCGCCACAGCCGTCGGCAGGCGACCAGCGTCGCCGCGACCAGCAGGCCGTTGCGCAGGAACATCAGCGTCAGGCCCGTCGTGTCACCGCCCACCACATGGACGAACCCGAACGGGAACTCCCACTGCGTGAGGCCCGTGGCGAGCAGCACCAGACCGGTCGGCAGCACTATCCGGCTGTCGCGGAAGACCAGGCAGACCGCCGCCAGGCCGACCAGCCACAGCATGTACTGAGGGCTGATCACCCGGCTGGTGGTGGTGAACAGCAGCACCGCCGTGAACGCCGCGTCGGCCGGGGTGCTCACCCGGAAGTCGCGGGCCCGCAGCCGCCACACCAGCAGCCAGCCGAAGGCGACGACGGACAGACCGAGGGCGAGCGTGCTCACCAGCGGCACATACGGCCCCAGGAACTCCAGCGAGCCGTAGTGCAGCTCCACCCGGCCCCGCCAGCCGAACCGCCGCCACACATGGAAGACCAGTGCCCCGAGCGACTCGACCTCGGTGCCCCGGTCGCGCTGGAAGCCGAGGAAGGCCAGCGCACCGGGCATCGCCAGGGTGCAGACCAGGAGCAACCCGGCCGCCGTCACCGTCGCGGCCGTCCACGCCCGGCGTGTCCGGGGCCCACGCGGGGTACCGGCCAGGATCAGTACCGGCCACACCTTGAGCAGCGCACCGACGGCGGCCATCGCCCCCAGCACCCTCGGCTGCCGTACCCCCGCCAGCAGCGCCGCCACCGCCACCGCCGTCACCATCACGTCGTAACGGGCGTAGGCGGTCGTACCGAGCAGTGGAACCCCCGCCACCCACACCCAGGCGCCCACCGTCCGCCGTCCGGTCCGGCGGCCCGCGTACAGCAGCAGCCCCAGGACCAGCCCGTCGCACAGGAATGCGAGGACGAAGAAGGCCGAGGCGTACCCGAGGAACGGCAGCAGGGCGGGGGAGAGGACGGCGAGCGCGGCGAGGGGCGGGTACTGCCAGGTGACGTCGGACCGGGGATACGTACCGCTCTTCAGGATCTCGGACCAGCCGTGGTAGATCACCGAGACATCACTGGTCACGTCCGGACCCGGCAGCGCGATCACCTTGGTGACGCAGAGCAGCAGCGCGACCCTGGTGAGGATCCACACCGCGAGTGCGGGCCGCGCGCCGGCCGATCCCGTCATGACCGCCCCGTCCGTTCGTCGGTGGGTGCTCGTACGAGGGGCCATGATGCCCGTCATGTCGGTGCGCGTGCCGTTCCGACCCGAATGCCCGGTACTGTCGGACCGGATGGACAAGACCCTGATCGTGACCAACGATTTCCCGCCCCGCCCCGGTGGCATCCAGGCATTTCTGCACAATATGGCACTGCGCCTGGACCCCGGACAGATCGTCGTATATGCCTCCACCTGGAAGCGTGGCCCCGAAGGCGTCGCCGCCACCGCCGCCTTCGACGCGGAGCAGCCCTTCACCGTCGTCCGCGACCGCGCGACGATGCTGCTGCCGACCCCACGAGTCACCCGGCGCGCGGCGCAGCTGCTGCGCACACACGGCTGCAGGTCCGTCTGGTTCGGTGCCGCGGCCCCGCTCGGGCTGATGGCACCGGCGCTGCGCAGGGCCGGTGCCCGCCGGCTGGTCGCCACCACACACGGACACGAGGCGGGCTGGGCCCAGCTGCCCGCGGCCCGGCAGCTGCTGGGCCGGATCGGCGAGACCACGGACACGATCACCTATCTGGGTGAGTACACCCGCTCCCGGATCGCCACCGCGCTCACCCCGGAGGCGGCGGACCGCATGGTCCAGGTGCCGCCCGGCGTCGACGAGAAGACCTTCCACCCGGATTCCGGCGGGGACCTGATCAGGGCCCGGCTCGGGCTCTCGGACCGGCCCGTCGTCGTCTGCGTGTCACGGCTCGTGCCGCGCAAGGGCCAGGACACGCTGATCCTTGCGATGCCCGCGATCCTGGCGCAGGTACCGGACACGGTGCTCCTGATCGTCGGCGGCGGACCGTACGCCAAGGAGCTGGAGCGGCTGGCCGCCCGAACGGGGGTCGCCGACTCGGTGCGCTTCACCGGGCCGGTTCCGTGGGAGGAGCTGCCCGCCCACTGCGGCGCGGGCGATGTCTTCGCCATGCCGTGCCGCACCCGTCGCGGCGGCCTCGACGTGGAGGGCCTCGGCATCGTCTTCCTGGAGGCGTCCGCGACCGGTCTGCCGGTGGTGGCGGGCGATTCGGGCGGCGCGCCGGACGCCGTGCTCGACGGCGAGACGGGGTGGGTGGTGCGCGGCGGCTCCGTGGAGGAGTCGGCCGACCGGATCGTCACCCTGCTCCGCGACCCGGAACTGCGGCGGCGGATGGGGGAGCGGGGGCGGGCCTGGGTCGAGGAGAAGTGGCGCTGGGACCTGCTGGCCGAGCGGCTCAAGGCGCTGCTCTGAGACAGCCCGGGCCGGTTCCGTTCAGGGCCGCCCGCACCGGCCCCGGTCCTGCGGGCGGCGGTGTGCTCGTACCGCGGCCGGACAGCGGTGTCGCTGTCCGGCCGGTTGAGGCGGCGGTGTTTCAGCCGCAGTTGCCCCAGCTCATACGTCCGCCGCTGGCGTTGGCGCCGGCCTGTCCGTCCGGACCGGTGTTGATCGAGCCCCAGTACTTCACGCACTTGCCCGCGGCGCTGCCCCGGACCGGGCCGGCGTAGCTGGTGTAGTTGCCCTGATCCACGTACGAGTTGCCGTTCTGGATCATGAGCTGGGCCGTCGTGAAGGTGGCCGAACCGGTGTACGAGGTCTTGACGGTCACGACGCAGTTCTTGCCGTTCCCGCTGCTGTACATCAGATAGACGGTGCCGGCGACCGTGCCGCTGCTGAACTTCACGGGAGCGGAGGCGACGACGGAGTAGCTGTAGCCGTCGGCACCGCAGACCGCGGTCGGGCTGGCCGCGGTGGCCGCGGCCTGGGCCGTGGCGGGCACCGCCACGAAGGCCGAGGCGGCCATGGCCATGACGAGGCCGGCCAGCTTGAAGGCGACGCGCATGAAAGTCCCCCTGGACGGTGGATCAGTGGTGTGATCCAGACCCTTGCATTGGCCGATTAGCGACACAAGGTCGCGTTTCGGCCAATGGATATCGGCCTCGGTGGACGGCTCGCGGTTCTGGCGGTCGGCCGTCAGCCCCGGTAGATCGCCTCGATCTCGTCCGCGAAATCCTTCGCCACCACATTCCGCTTCAGCTTCAGCGACGGCGTGATGTGGCCCGCCTCCTCGGTGAACTGAGAGGCCAGGACACGGAACTTGCGCACCGACTCCGCCTTCGACACCGCCGCGTTCCCGTCGTCCACCGCCCGCTGCACCTCGGCCAGCAGCTCCGGGTCCTCGCGCAGCGCCGCCACCGTCGAACCGGCCGGCTTGCCGTGCTCGTCGGCCCAGCGGGCCAGGAACTCCTCGTCCAGGGTGACCAGCGCCCCGACGAACGGCCGGCCGTCGCCGACCACCATGCACTCGGCGACCAGGGCGTGCCCGCGGATGCGGTCCTCGATCACCGCCGGAGCCACGTTCTTGCCGCCCGCCGTGACGATGATCTCCTTCTTGCGGCCGGTGATCGCGAGGTAGCCGTCCTCGTCGAGCGTGCCGATGTCGCCCGTGTGGAACCAGCCGTCGGCCAGCGCCTCGGCCGTCGCCGTCTCGTTGTTCCAGTACCCGGTGAACAGGTGCTCGCCGTGCAGCAGCACCTCGCCGTCGTCGGCGATCCGGACGACCGAGCCGGGCAGCGGCTGACCGACCGTACCGATCTTCTGCCGGTCCCACGGGTTGAAGGCGGTGGCCGCGCAGGTCTCGGTGAGGCCGTAGCCCTCCAGGACGGTGAAGCCGATGCCGCGGTAGAAGTGGCCGAGCCGCTCGCCCAGCGGAGCGCCGCCGGAGATCGCGTACTCGCCGCGTCCGCCGAGCACGGCCCGCAGCTTGCCGTAGACCAGCCGGTCGAAGAGCTTGTGCTTGAACTTCAGGCCCATGGAAGGACCCTGGGGGGTGCTCAGCGCGCGGCTGTAGGCGATCGCCGTGCTCGCTGCCCGGTCGAAGATCCTGCCCTTTCCGTCGGCCTGCGCCTTGGCGCGTGCCGCGTTGTAGACCTTCTCGAAGACACGCGGCACACCGAGGATCAGCGTCGGGCGGAAGGAGGCCAGTTCATCGGTGAGGTTCTTGATGTCCGGTACACAGCCGAGCTTGATCGGGGCCATCACCGAGGCCACCTCGACCAGCCGTCCGAAGACGTGCGCGGCAGGCAGGAAGAGCAGCACCGAGCACTCGCCGGTACGGAAGAGGGGCTTCAGCCGCTCCACCACATTGCCGCACTCCGCGAAGAAGCTGCGGTGCGTGAGCACACAGCCCTTCGGACGGCCGGTGGTGCCCGAGGTGTAGACGATGGTGGCCGGGTCGTCCGCCTTGGCGCTCGCCATCCGCAGGTCCAGGTCCGCGTCCGAGACGTCCTCGCCGATCGCCGACAGGCCGCGGACCGCGTCGTCGTCGATCCGCCAGATGCCCTTCAGGGCCGGCAGATCGGCCTGGACCGAGACCACGGAGGCCTGGTGCGCCTCGGACTCCACGATGCACAGGGCGGCACCGGAGTCGCCGAGGATCCACTGGATCTGCTCGGGCGAGCTCGTCTCGTACACCGGCACGGTGACCGCGCCGGCACTCCAGATCGCGAAGTCGAGCAGTACCCACTCGTAGCGCGTACGGGAGAGCAGGGCCACCCGGTCGCCCGCTTCGATCCCCGCAGCGATCAGACCCTTGGCGACGCCTCTGACCTCGGCCAGGAACCGTGCGGCGTCGACATCGGCCCACCTGCCCGCCACCTTGCGGCTCATCACCGCGACATCGGGATGCTGAGCGGCATTGCGGCGGATGAGATCCGTCAGGTTGCCGTCCGAAGGGACCTCGTACAGGGCCGGAAGGCTGAACTCGCGCAAGACTGCTGCTCCTCATCGGGCTCCGGTGCCACGGCTCTGTGTGACGCACCGGCTGCGGTCCAAGAATGGCAAGTGCTCAGTGGGGTGAGCACGACTGGACTGCCCGGACGTTACCCACCAGTACTCGGTTCCCGATAGGGGGTTCCGACCAGATGTCTTATGCGTCACATACAACCGTGATCCTTGGGCGCACAGTAGTCCACCGCCGTGACGAGCCGGCGGTCGTCGCAGGTCCGGCGGCCTCTATCCAGGTGGACGGCGGAGTCCTAGGGTGATCGCCATGCCAGCCGGACCGAACAGCGAAGGAACCTCGACCGCGCGCCGCACCCGCCTCCATGTGGTCAGTGACGTGCACGGCAACACCGAGGCCCTGGCCCGCGCCGGGGACGGCGCCGACGCCCTGATCTGCCTGGGCGACCTGGTGCTCTTCCTCGACTACGCCGATCACTCGCGCGGCATCTTCCCCGATCTCTTCGGCGTGGAGAACGCCGACCGGATCGTCGAGCTGCGCACCGCCCGCCGCTTCGAGGAGGCCCGCGCGTTCGGCCGCGGCCTGTGGGCGGGCAGGGACCGCAACGCCGCGATCGTCTCGGCGGTGCGCAAGCAGTACGCCGAGCTCTTCGCGGCCTTCCCCACCCCGACGTACGCCACCTACGGCAACGTCGACATCCCCGGCCTGTGGCCCGAGTACGCACGGCCGGGCACCACGGTCCTCGACGGCGACCGGATCGAGATCGGCGGCCGGGTGCTCGGGTTCGTCGGCGGCGGCCTGAAGACCCCGATGAACACCCCGTACGAGATCAGTGACGAGGAGTACGCGGCCAAGATCGAGGCGGTCGGCCCGGTCGACGTGCTGTGCACCCACATCCCGCCGGACGTGCCGGAGCTGACGTACGACACGGTGGCGCGCCGCTTCGAACGCGGCAGCCGGGCGCTGCTCGACGCCATCCGCAGGACCCGTCCCCGGTACGCGCTGTTCGGCCATGTCCACCAGCCGCTGGTCCGTCGGATGCGCATCGGTGCCACCGAATGCGTGAACGTCGGCCACTTCGCGTCCACCGGCAGGCCGTGGGCCCTGGAGTGGTGACCGCACCGGCACCGGACCCTGGGCCGAGGCGGCGCGCGCACGCGATAGCCTTCAGGCGGCAGACCTCTGCCGACGCACCGGTACACCGCACTGGAGGAGCCACGGCGATGGCTGAACACACCAGCTCGACGATCACGATCGAGGCGGCACCGGCCGACGTCATGGGAGTGATCGCCGACTTCGCCCGCTATCCGGAGTGGACCGGTGAGGTCAAGGAGGCCGAGGTCCTCGCCACCGACGACCGGGGCCGCGCCGAGCAGGTCCGTCTCGTCCTGGACGCCGGAGCCATCAAGGACGACCACACCCTCGCGTACACCTGGATCGGCGACTACGAGGTCGGCTGGACCCTCGTCAAGTCCCAGATGCTGCGCGCCATCGACGGCTCCTACGCACTCGCCCCGCTGGGCGACGGCGACCGCACCGAGGTCACCTACCGGCTGACCGTCGACGTCAAGATCCCGATGCTCGGCATGATCAAGCGAAAGGCGGAGAAGGTCATCATCGACCGGGCCCTGGCCGGCCTGAAGAAGCGCGTCGAGTCCGTACCGAAGGCCTGACCCGGTGCGTACGGTTCTCGTCACCGGCCCCGGCGGCGCCGGCCGTACCACCGTCGCGGCGGCGACCGCACTGGCCGCGGCCCGCCGAGGCCGCCGCACCCTGCTGCTCTCCACCGACGCCATACCCGGCTTCCCCGACGGCACGGAACCCGCCGAGGTCACCGACGGCCTGTGGTTCGCCCGCATCGACTCCGGCGAGCACTTCCGCAGCGAACTCCTCGCCCTCCAGGACCAGGCGTCCGGGGTGCTCGACCTGCTCGGCGGGAACCGGCTGGACGGCGAGGAACTCACCGAACTCCCCGGCAGCGCCCAACTCGCCCTCCTGCACACCCTGCGCCGCGCCGCCGAGGGCGACTGGTCGCACGAGGGCTATCAGCTCCTCGTCGTCGATCTGCCGCCGCTGCGCGAGGCACTCGCCGTGCTCGCCCTTCCCGAACAGCTGCGCCGCTATCTGCGCCGGCTGCTGCCCCAGGAGCGCCAGGCCGCACGCGCCCTGCGCCCGATGCTCGCCCAGCTCGCCGGCGTCCCCATGCCGGCACAGTGGCTGTACGAGGCCGCCGCCCGCAGGGACACCGAGCTGGCCGCCGTCCAGGCACTGATCGAGGACCGCAACACCACGCTCCGGCTGGTCGCCGAACCCGGCCCCGCCGCCGAGGACGCCCTGCGCACCGCCCGCACCGGACTCGCCCTGCACGGACTGCGCGTCGACACCCTCGTGGTGAACCGGGTCCTGCCCAGGCACTCCGGCGACCCCTGGTTCGCGGCACTGGCCGCGCAGCAGGAGAAGACCATCGACCGCTGGTACGAGGAATGGGTGCCTGCGGCGGCCCTGTGCGAAGTGCCCCACCTCGGCCGCGATCCGCGGGGCCCGGACGACCTCACCCTCCTCGACACCGGGGCCGGCTGCACCGTCTTCGAGGAAGCGGGCACCGGAGGCGGTCTCTTCGAGGGGGACGGACTCGCCGCGGAGCTGGCCGACCGGAGCCCCGGCCGGGCCGACGACCCCTGGTGGATCGAGGACCCGAACGCCCCGGACGGGATCGACGAGCTGCGTGCCCTGCTGCCCGGCGACCGGATCGTGGCCGTCCCCCCGTCCGGCGACGCATCCGTCCTGGTCTGGTGCCTGCCCCTGCCCGGCGCCGTGAAGACGGACCTCCAGCTGGTGCGCCGCGGCAACGAACTGCTGCTCACCGTGGGCCCGTTCCACCGGATCGTCCCCCTGGAGTCCGGGCTGCGCCGCTGCACCGTCTCCGGCGCCGCCCTCACCGACGGGGTGCTCAGAGTCAGGTTCACGCCGGACCCCGGACTGTGGCCCCGGACGAGCTGAACGGCGCGACACGGTTCGGGTAACGTCGGTAGTACGTGTCCCGTATGCCGGGCCGCAGCCGAACCACGTCGCAGGAGTCCGCCATGAGCGAAGCCACCGATCGTCCCGTCGACGACGACGCGTGGGCGAAGGCCTGCGCCGAGGACCTCGAAGCGGAGAAGGCCCGCCGCCGCGCCCAGTACGGCCCGCCGCCCGGCTCCGCCGCCGAGGAACTGCGCAAGCTGGTCGACGCCGTGACCGACAAGGTCTCGTCCCTCGGGACGCCGCTCTTCGGTGCGACGGCCCAGGGCACCGTGCAGCAGATCATCAAGCAGGCGAAGTCCGCCGTCGAGCCGGTCATCGAACGCAATCCGGACGTCTTCGACCACATCGCCGCGGCCGGCAGCGAACTCCTCGCCGCCTACCGTTCCGCCGTGGAAGGCCAGGAACGCCGCTGGACCCGGGGTGCCGAGGACTCCGCGCCCACCGGCAAGAAGGCCGACGACCCCACCGACCCCCGCGACGAGGGCCCCGCCGCGGGCGAACACATCGACCTGGACTGACCGGCACGGATGGGCCGGGTCCTCGGCTCGGGTACCGTTGGCCACAGCGGGGCTCGACCGAAACTGAGGGATTCATGGGACTCACCATCGGCGTCGATATCGGCGGCACGAAGATCGCAGCTGGAGTGGTCGACGAAGAGGGCCGGATCCTCTCGATGTTCAAGGTGCCGACCCCGCCGACGGCTGAAGGCATCGTGGACGCGATCGCGGCGGCCGTGTCCGGCGCGGGCGAGGGCCACGAGATCGACGCGGTCGGCATCGGCGCCGCCGGATACGTCGACGACAAGCGCGCCACCGTGCTCTTCGCTCCGAACATCAACTGGCGGCACGAGCCGCTGAAGGACAAGGTCGAACAGCGCGTCGGCCTGCCGGTCGTCGTCGAGAACGACGCCAACGCCGCCGCCTGGGGCGAGTACCGCTTCGGCGCCGGACAGGGCCACGACGACGTCATCTGCATCACGCTCGGCACCGGTCTCGGCGGCGGCATCATCATCGGCAACAAGCTGCGCCGCGGACGCTTCGGTGTGGCCGCCGAGTTCGGCCACATCCGGGTCGTCCCGGACGGTCTGCTCTGCGGCTGCGGCAGCCAGGGCTGCTGGGAGCAGTACGCGTCCGGGCGCGCCCTGGTCCGCTACGCGAGGCAGCGTGCCAACGCCACTCCCGAGAACGCCACGATCCTGTTGTCGCTCGGCGACGGCACGGTGGACGGCATCGAGGGCAAGCACATCAGCACGGCCGCCCGGCAGGGCGACCCGGTGGCGATCGACTCGTTCCGCGAGCTGGCCCGCTGGGCCGGAGCCGGACTCGCCGACCTCGCCTCGCTCTTCGACCCGTCCGCGTTCATCGTCGGCGGCGGGGTGTCGGACGAGGGCGACCTCGTCCTCGACCCGATCCGCAAGTCGTTCCGGCGCTGGCTGATCGGCGGCGAGTGGCGCCCGCACGCCCAGGTGCTCGCGGCCCAACTGGGCGGCAAGGCAGGTCTGGTGGGTGCGGCGGACCTGGCACGCCAGGGCTGAGCCACCGACAGCCGGACGGAGCCGGACGCCCGTCGCGCCCCATGGGGCGCGACGGGCGTCCGTCGTATCGTGAGACGCATGGTCCCGACGCCGCTGCCCGACTCCCGTACCGAGCAGGATGGTTCGGCAGTCATCCGGGTGCTCAGCTACAACATCCGGTCGATGCGCGACGACTGCGAGGCGCTGGCCCGCGTCATCAGCGCCTGTGCCCCCGACCTCGTCCTCATCCAGGAAGCCCCGCGCTTCTTCCGCTGGCGCAAGCGCGCCGCCTGGCTCGCGGCCCGCACCGACCTGGTCGTGCTGAGCGGCGGCGGCACGGCGGCCGGGCCGCTGCTGCTCTGCTCGCTGCGGGCCACCGTGGAGCGGACGGAGGACGTCCTGCTGCCGCTCACGCCCGGACTGCACCGCAGGGGCTTCGCCACCTCGGTGGTACGGATCGCGGGCACCCGGATCGGACTGCTGAGCTTCCATCTGAGCCTGCAGCGCGAGGAACGCCTGGCCCAGGCGGGGATGGTGCTGGAACGGCTGGAGGCGATGGGCGTCGAGCACGCCATCGCGGCCGGTGACCTCAATGACGTACCCACCGGGGCCGCGTTCCGGCGGCTGGCCGGGCGGCTCCAGGACTGCTGGGCGGTCCGGCCGTGGGGCGCCGAGAACACCTTCCCGCCGGACCGGCCGCAGCGGCGCATCGACGCGGTCTTCGCGACGCACGGGATCGATGTGCTCGGCTGCGGCGTCCCCACAGGGCTGCCCGGTGTCACCGGGGTGGATCTGCGGGCGGCCACGGACCATCTGCCGGTACTGGCGGCACTACGAGTGCCCGCGACCAGGCCCTGAGCAGCGCGGCCGGCCCGCCGCGCGGCGCCTTCGGGCGGACCGTGGCTGCCCGGTGGGCCGTGCCTGGGGCAGGGGGGGCATCCGAGACTGCCCGGTGTCACCGAGGCGGATCCGCGGGCGGCCACGGACGGACCGTGCCTGCGGCAGGCGGCAGGCGGCAGGCGGCATCCGCGGCTGCGCGATGCCGTCGCCCCCGGGGCCGTCCGTCCTCAGACCACCGCTCCGCGTCCGGGGTCGTCGTCGTCCTCGTCGCCGTCGTCCATCCGTGCCACCAGGGTGACGAAGCCGCCCAGGAAGCCGCCGATGCAGACCGTCGTGAGCCACCAGGTCATTTCCCACCGCAGCAGCACCGCGACCAGCATCAGCACCGGACCGCCGACGACCGCGAGCCAGGCGAACTTCGCCGTGACATCGGCCTCCGGCAGCGGCGGCGGCTCCGGGGGGACGAAGTGCCCCTCGTCGCTGTCGTCGAGATCGCTGTCCTTCGGCTCCGCGACCTCGTAGTCGCGCGGACCGGCGACGCCGGGCGCGAACACGATCGTGCTGCCGAGCGGCTTCTCCGGCGGCCTCGGCGTCTTCTTGCCGATCCCCTTGTCCGGATCCAGGACACCCGACTGGTCGTCCTCCAGCAGCGCGAGGTCCTCGATCGACCTGAACGGCTTGGCGCCCGGCGGGTCCGGCGGCTCCTCGCCGTACCCCGCGACGATCGCCTGCCACGCGGCGTCCTCGTCGGCCGACGGATCGGCGGGCCGGCCCCCGTCGGCGTCCGGCGGCACCGGCTGGGCAGCGGCGTCCTGCGCCCCCGTACCCTCGTCGGGAACGGTCGTTCCCTCCGCGGGCAGGGCAGCGCCCTCCGCGGGAAGGGGCTCGCGCTCCTCCCCGCCGCCCGCGCGCTCCGCGTCGTGCTCAGCCACCTGACGTGCTCCCCTTCATTCCGATGCTCGGAGCGAGGCGGCCGATGAACGAAAAGCTCTCGTCGAAGATCCGCTCCGCATCGTGGTCCAACGTCGCCACGTGGTAGCTCTGTTCCAGCAGGATCTCCTCGACATCCGTCGACGACACCCGGCTGAGGATCCGGGCCGAGTCGGCGGGCGGCACCACGTGGTCCTGCGGGCTGTGCAGCAGGACGATCGGCTGGGTGACCTGGGGCAGCTCGGCGTCGACCAGACGCAAGAAATTCCGCAGCGAATGCGCCGCGTGCAGCGGCACCCGGTCGTACCCCACCTCGTCGGAGCCCTTCAGGGCGATGTCGCTCGCCAGCCCCTTGGTCGTCCGCACCAGGTGGCGGGCGACCGGCAGCGCGTAAGCCGACAGACCGTGCACCTTGTTGGCCGGATTGACGAGCACCAGGCCACTGATCGCGTCCCCGTGCTTCGCCGCCAGCCGCAGGGTCAGCGCGCCGCCCATGGACAGACCGAAGACGAAGACCTGGCTGCACCGCTCCAGCAGGGCGCGCAGCTCCCGGTCCACCTCCGCGTACCAGTCCTGCCAGCCGGTGAGCTGCATGTCCTCCCAGCGGGTGCCGTGTCCGGGCAGCAGCGGCAGCGAGACGGTCAGCCCGCGCTCCGCCAGATGGTCGGCCCAGGGGCGCAACGACTGCGGGGAACCGGTAAATCCGTGACAGAGAAGGACGCCGACCTCTCCGCCCTCGTGGCGGAACGGCTCGGCTCCAGGCAGGACCGGCACTGGGGTCTCCTGTTCATGAGGCTCGAAGGGGAGCGAAAGGGGGAGTGCAGAAGGATTACTTCACCGTACGCGACCGGACTGACA
Source organism: Streptomyces sp. NPDC088252 (assembly GCF_044740965.1). Classification (NCBI taxonomy): domain Bacteria; kingdom Bacillati; phylum Actinomycetota; class Actinomycetes; order Kitasatosporales; family Streptomycetaceae; genus Streptomyces; species Streptomyces sp. NPDC088252. The sequence goes on from NZ_JBIURS010000013.1 coordinate 180,845, forward strand.
CCGACCAGGGTCGTCGCGGTCCCGGCGGCCGCCCCGGCCCCGTGCCGGGCGGGAGCACGGACGGCCGCACGGGTTAAGGTCAGTCGGACAGCACACAGGAGGCACCCGAGTTGATCTACGGCGCAATGAAGTTCTCCATCGGCGGGTCGCTGAAGCTCGCCTTCAGGCCATGGGTGGAGGGCCTGGAGAACATCCCCGCGCAGGGACCGGCGATCCTCGCGAGCAACCATCTGTCGTTCTCCGACTCCTTCTTCCTGCCGGCCGTCCTGGACCGCAAGGTCACCTTCATCGCCAAGTCCGAGTACTTCACCGCGCCCGGCGTGAAGGGCAAACTGACCGCCGCCTTCTTCAAGGGCGTCGGCCAGCTCCCGGTGGACCGCTCAGGCGCCCGCGGAGCCGGCGAGGCGGCCATCAAGGCGGGCATCGAGGTCATCGAGAGCGGCGGACTCTTCGGTATCTACCCGGAGGGCACCCGCTCGCCCGACGGCCGTCTCTACCGCGGCAAGCCCGGCGGGCTCGCCCGGGTGGCGCTGGCCACCGGAGCGCCGGTCATCCCCGTCGCGATGATCGACACGGAGAAGATCCAGCCGCCTGGCCAGGTGATGCCCAAGCTGATGCGCCCGGGGATCAGGATCGGCAAACCGCTCGACTTCAGCCGTTACCACGGCATGGAGGGGGACCGCTTCATCCTGCGCTCGGTCACCGACGAGGTGATGTACGAGATCATGAAGCTCTCCGGCCAGGAGTACGTCGACATCTACGCGACCGCCGCCAAGCGGCAGATCGCGGACGAGGCGAAGCGCCGCGCGGAGGAGGCGAAGCGCGCGGGGAAAGAGTCCGGAACGCAGGGGTGAAGGAACGGTTCGGCGCGCCACCGCGTCGATTCCGTCCGGGGGGTGGGGGACGTGGCCAGGCGCGAGCGGGTCGTACGGATGTCGGTCGAGCAGCCGCTGTGGAGTGCGCTGACGGCGTACCGCATTCTGACGATGCTCTACGCGATCCTGCTCGCCGTCTTCGGGCGGGACAGGTACGACCGGCCGTGGGTCGCCATCGCCTTCCTGGTGGTGATGGCGGCGTGGACGCTCGGCACCCTCCCGAAGGTCGCGGGCGCCGCCGCCTGCACCAAGCGTTTCCTCGGCGCGGACCTGACACTCGCGCTCGTCGGCATCCTCGTCACCCCGCTCGCCGACTTCGAGGCCCAGCACGTCGACGGGCCGACGCTGCCGTCCATCTGGACCGCGGGTTCCGTGCTGGCCTTCGCGATCAAGGGCGGCTGGCGCTGGGCGGCCGTCGCCTCCTCCTTCGTCGCCGTCGCCAACATCATCGAGCGCGGCGAGCCCAGCCGGGACACCTTCCACAACGTCCTGCTGGTCTGGGTCGCCTCCATCGCCATCGGCTACGTCGTCGAGGTGGCCAGGGCCAGTGAGCGCACCCTGGCCCGCGCCCTGGAGATCGAGGCCGCCACCCGCGAGCGGGAACGGCTGGCCCGCGACATCCACGACAGCGTGCTCCAGGTCCTCGCGATGGTGCAGCGCCGCGGCACCGCGCTGGGCGGCGAGGCCGCCGAACTGGGCCGGATGGCCGGGGAGCAGGAAGTCGCCCTGCGCACCCTGGTCTCCAGCGGTCTCCTGCCCGCCACCAGGGTCTCCGAGGACGCCGCCGAGGGCGCCGTCGTCCGCAGTGTCGAGGTCGACGACGAACCGTCCGGGCAGGCCGACTACGATCTGCGTTCCCTGCTCGCCCCGTACGCCGGCTCCCGGACCAGCTTCGCGGAGCCGGGAGCCCCGGTGCTGCTGGCCCCCGCCGCCGCGCGGGAGCTGGCGGCCGCTGTCGGTGCCGCCCTGGACAATGTCAGGGCCCACGCGGGAGAGGACGCCCAGGCCTGGATCCTGGTGGAGGACTGGCCGGACGAGGTGATCGTGACGGTCCGGGACGACGGGCCCGGCATTCCGGAGGGCCGGCTCGCCCAGGCCGAGGGGGAGGGACGGATGGGGGTCGCCCTGTCGATCCGGGGAAGGCTGCGTGACCTGGGCGGCACGGCGGAGTTGATTTCGGTGCCCGGCCAGGGCACCGAGGTCGAGTTGAAGGTACCGAAGGTTTCACGGGGGAAGGCGGGATCAGCCGGATGAGCACGGAGAACACCCAGGGCGCCGAGGGGCGGACCATCAGGGTGATGGTGGTCGACGACCATCCGATGTGGCGCGACGCGGTCGCCCGTGATCTTTCCGAGTCGGGTTTCGAGGTGGTGGCGACCGCCGGTGACGGACCGCAGGCCGTACGCAGGGCGAAGGCGGCGATGCCCGACGTCCTCGTGCTCGACCTCAATCTGCCCGGCATGCCCGGCGTGCAGGTCTGCAAGGAGCTCGTCGGCTCCCACCCCGGCCTCCGGGTGCTGGTGCTCTCGGCGAGCGGTGAGCACGCCGACGTACTGGAAGCGGTCAAGTCGGGCGCCACCGGTTATCTGCTCAAGTCGGCCAGTACGCAGGAGCTGACCGAGGCCGTGTGGTCCACGGCCGCCGGCGATCCCGTCTTCACGCCGGGCCTGGCCGGACTGGTCCTCGGCGAATACCGCAGGCTCGCCTCCGACCCCGCACCCGCCGCGTCGGACGAGCCCAAGGCCCCGCAGCTCACCGAGCGCGAGACCGAGGTGCTGCGGCTGGTGGCCAAGGGGCTCTCGTACAAGCAGATCGCCGAGCGCCTGGTCATCTCGCACCGCACCGTCCAGAACCACGTCCAGAACACCCTGGGCAAGCTCCAGTTGCACAACCGGGTGGAGCTCGTGCGATACGCGATCGAGCGCGGCCTGGACGACGCCTGAACGCGCCGGAGCGTGCAGCCCCGCACCTGTGAGACCAACCGCCCCGTAACGCAACTGATTTGACCTTCCGCCCCATCCCCGAGTGACCTGGATCACGATTAGCGTGATGGCTGGGGGGCTCACTTCGGCGAAGGGATGCTGCCATGCGGGTCGGAGTACTGACCGGGGGCGGGGACTGCCCCGGGCTCAACGCGGTCATCCGTGCCATAGTCCGCAAGGGCGTGCAGGAGTACGGCTACGACTTCATCGGATTCCGGGACGGCTGGCGCGGCCCGCTGGAGGGCGCGACGGTGCCGCTCTCCATCCCCGCGGTGCGGGGCATCCTGCCGCGCGGCGGCACCGTCCTCGGTTCCTCGCGCACCAATCCGCTCGGCGCGGAGCACGGCGTACGCCGGATCAGGGACAACCTCGCCAAGTACGAGGTCGATGCGCTCGTCGCGATCGGCGGCGAGGACACCCTCGGTGTGGCGGCGACCCTGTCGGACGAGCACGGCATCAAATGCGTCGGCGTTCCCAAGACCATCGACAACGACCTCTCCGCCACCGACTACACCTTCGGCTTCGACACGGCGGTCGGCATCGCCACCGAGGCGATCGACCGGCTGCACACCACGGCCGAGTCCCATATGCGGGTCCTCGTCGTGGAGGTGATGGGCCGTCATGCGGGCTGGATCGCGCTGCACTCGGGCCTGGCCGGCGGTGCGAACGTCATCCTCATCCCGGAACAGCGCTTCGACATCGAGCAGGTCTGTGCCTGGGTGGTCTCCCGCTTCGGGGCGAGCTACGCGCCGATAGTGGTGGTCGCCGAAGGAGCCGTGCCCCGGCAGGGCGAGATGATCCTCAAGGACGGATCGCACGACTCCTTCGGTCATGTCCGCCTCTCCGGCGTCGGCGAATGGCTGGCCAAGCAGATCGAGAGCCGCACCGGCAAGGAGGCCAGAACGACCGTCCTCGGCCACGTCCAGCGCGGCGGCACGCCGAGTGCCTTCGACCGCTGGCTGGCCACCCGCTTCGGGCTGCACGCCATCGACGCCGTGCGGGACGGCGACTTCGGCACGATGGTGGCCCTGAAGGGCACCGACATCGTGCGGGTGCCGATCGCGGAGGCGACGGCCCGGCTGAAGACGGTCGACCCGGCCCTCTACGCGGAGGCCGGTGTCTTCTTCGGCTGAGCGGCGCGCGGGCCGGGCGGCGCGCCGGAGGAGGGGGGCGGCAACAGGGGCGTCCCCGGGGCGGGCCGGGCGGCGCGCCGGGGACATGGGCCGTATATTCGCGATGACCGGCCCATGTCCCCCGATCCTTGCGATGTACGGGAGAAGTCGTGGAAATCCTGGCATTCGGTGTGCAGTCCGACGAGAAGCCGCTGATCGAGAAGGCCTTCGCCGGACAGCACGAGGTCCGTTGCCTGGACGTCTTCCTCACGGGGGACACCGCACCGATCGCGGCGGGCTACGAGATCATTTCCACCAGCGTCAACGCGGATCTGGGCAGCGCCGTCCTGCAGACCCTCGCGGCGGGTGGCACGCAGATGATCGCCCAGCGCTCCACCGGCTTCAACAACATCGACCTCGATGTGGCCGAACGGCTCGCGCTGCGGGTCGCCCGGGTCTCGTACTACTCGCCGCACTCGGTCGCGGAATTCGCATGGACCCTCGCGATGGCGGTCAATCGCCGGATCATCCGCGCCGCGAGCCGCACCCGTGACTTCGACTTCCGGCTCGACGGACTCCTCGGCCGGGACATGCACGGCCGCACGGCCGGAGTGATCGGTACGGGCAAGATCGGTGAGGCCTTCACCCGGATCGCCCACGGCTTCGGCATGAAGCTGCTCGGCTGGGACGCCGTCCAGAACCCGGCCTGTGTCGGGCTCGGCATGGAGTATGTCGAGAAGGAGCGGCTCCTGGCGGAGTCCGACCTGATCAGCCTGCACGTCCCGCTGCTGCCCACGACCCACCACATCATCGACGAGGACGCCCTGGCGCACATGAGGGACGACGCGATCCTGATCAACTCCAGTCGTGGCGGACTCATCGACACGGCGGCACTGGTCACCGAGCTCCGCGCGGGACGCCTGCTGGGCGTGGGACTCGACGTGTACGAGGCGGAGGCCGGGCTCTTCTTCCTCGACAAGTCCCTGGAGGGCATCGACGACGACACCCTCGCCCGGCTCGTCACCTTCCCCAACGTCATCGTGACCTCGCACCAGGCGTACTACACCCAGGAGGCGGTGGCCCAGATCGTCGACGCCACCGTCCAGAACGTCGCCGACTATCTGGCCGGCCGCCGCAGCGACAACGTCCTCGTCCCCGTGCTCTCCCGGTGAGCCGGGACCCCGGAGCTCCGCCGGGACCCCGGCCGGCCCTTCAACCGGCCACCGGCAGCCCCGCCAGCAGCCCGGCCACGATCGTCACCCCGCGCAGCGTCAGCACCGACTCCGGATGGAACTGCACCGAGGCGAAGCCCGGTCCGCGCAGCGCGTGCAGCTCCCCGGTCGCCGCGTCCAGACTCACTTCGATGCCGTGCGCCGCCAGTTCGGTGACCGCCCCGTCGTCGCAGCGCGTGGTGAAGCTGTTGTAGAAGCCGACCGTCTCCGGCCGCCCGAACAGATCGATCCGGGTCTGCGCACCCTGGTACGGCACGGCCTTGCGGACGATGTCCAGCCCCAGCTCCGCCGCGATCAGCTCATGGCCCAGACAGACCCCCAGCAGACCGTGCCGGTGGTCACGGACCAGCTCCGCGGCGAATCCGCGCAGCAGCCGCATCTTCGGATCGGCCGTGTCGCCCGGATCCCCGGGGCCGGGGCCCAGCACGACCGGGCCCTCGTGCGCCCGTACGCGTTCGCGCAGCCCCGGCTCGTCGTAGCGGTGCACCGACACCTCCAGACCCGAGGAACGCAGCAGATGGGCCAGCATCGCGGTGAACGTGTCCTCCCCGTCGATCACCAGAGCGTGGCCGGACAGCTCGTGCGTCCGCTCCTGCATCCGCAGCCAGAACGGCGCGAGGCCGTCCCGCCGGGCCTCCAGCGCCGCCTGCACCTGCGGGTCGCCGGCCAGCTGCGCACGCGCGGCCCCGTCCCGCGGCCGGCCCGGCCGCACCCCCAGCGCGGCCAGCACCCCGGCCGCCTTCGCGTGGGTCTCGGCGACCTCGCTGTCCGGATCGGAGTGACGCACGAGCGTCGCCCCGACCGGCACCCGCAGCCGCCCGTCGGCCGCAATGTCGGCGGTACGGATCAGGATCGGCGAGTCCAGGGTCCGGGCCCCGCCCGGCCCCTCCCGCAGCAGCGCCAGGGCGCCCGCGTAGTAGCCGCGCCCACCGGGCTCGTACCGTTCGATGACCCGGCAGGCGTTCTGCACGGGTGAGCCGGTGACCGTCGCCGCGAACATGGTCTCCTTCAGCACCTCCCGCACATCCAGCGAGGAGCGCCCGCGCAGCTCGTACTCCGTGTGGGCGAGATGGGCCATCTCCTTGAGCCGCGGCCCGACCACCACGCCGCCCATGTCGCCGACGGTGCACATCATCTTGAGTTCCTCGTCGACCACCATGGAGAGCTCGTCCCGCTCCTTGCGGTCGGAGAGGAAGGCCAGCAGACCCCCGACGGTCGGGCCGTCGGCGGGATAGCGGTACGTGCCGCTGATCGGGTTCATCACGACCGTCCCGCCGGACATCCGCACGTGCACCTCGGGACTCGCACCGACGAGCGTCCTCCCGCCCGTCGCCCGCCGCCCCGAGGCGGAGGGCGCGTCGGCCCCGTCGTCGCCCGTGTGCACGACGAAGGTCCAGTACGCGCCCCGCTCACCGGCCAGCAGCCGCCGGAAGAGGGCCAGCGCGTCCGGCCGTCCGAAGCCGGGGATCTCGCCCCGGAAGGTCCGCCGGATGACGAAGTTCGCGCCCTCGCCCTGTCCGATCTCGTCCTCGACGACCCGCCGGACGATCCCCGCGTACTCCTCGTCGGAGACGTCGAAGGCCCCGCCCTCGACGCGTACGTCATGGGCCGGCAAATGGTCCAGCACCTCGGCGAGCGGCAGCTCGTACGCCTCCTCCGCGACCAGCACGGACAGCGGTGTCCCGTCGTCACGCACGTCGAAGCCACGCTCGGCGATCTGCCGGAACGGCACCAGGGCGAGCGAGGGCAGCGGACCGACCGGGAGGTCGGCGAGCCGGTCCACCTCACGCACCCGGCCGATCAGCACCTCGACCGTGTCGTGGTCGTGACCGGGGGTACGCCTGCGCAGCAGCGCGAACGGTGGGGAGCCGGCACGAAGAAGCCTCTCGATGACGAGGTCCGTGCGGTGGGGTTGAGACATCGTGGTGTTCCTTCCGGATGGAGGAACGGCTCCCGAAACGCAGAGAAGGCCGCCCCTCGGGCGGCCTTCGCGTGGTCTGTCGCGCGATCGATCAGTGGGCCGCCGGATGAGCGGTCCACCACCAGTTCTGGGTCGTCTGCGCGAACATGCTCCGAACCCTAACGGATGCCCGGGTCATCCGAGCGCGCGTCTCAACTGTTGAGCGTACGGATGGACGCATCGCCGGACCCCGTAATGTTGTCGATGTGACCGTGAACGCCAATACCTCCGTCGCCGGTGGCAACACCTGGCGAGACCTTCCCGCGGCGCAGCAGCCCGAGTACCCCGATGCCGAGGCTCTGCGCGATGTACTCGCGGACCTTGCGTCGTATCCGCCGCTCGTCTTCGCGGGCGAGTGCGACCAGCTGCGTGCCCGTATGGGAGCCGTCGCCAAGGGCGAGGCGTTCCTGCTGCAGGGCGGTGACTGCGCCGAGGCCTTCGACGCCGTGTCGGCCGAGCACATCCGGGCCAAGCTGAAGACGCTGCTCCAGATGAGTGCCGTTCTGACCTACGCGGCCTCCGTGCCCGTGGTCAAGGTGGGCCGGATCGCCGGCCAGTACTCCAAGCCGCGCTCCAAGTCGACCGAGACCCGCGACGGCGTCACCCTGCCGACCTACCGCGGCGACTCCGTCAACGGCTTCGCCTTCACCGAGGACGCCCGCGTCCCGGACCCGGAGCGGCTGAAGCAGATGTACCACGCGTCCGCTTCCACGCTGAACCTGGTCCGCGCCTTCACCACCGGCGGTTACGCCGACCTGCGCCAGGTGCACGCCTGGAACCAGGACTTCGTGAAGTCGTCGCCGTCCGGCCAGCGCTACGAGGCGCTCGCCCGCGAGATCGACAACGCGCTGAACTTCATGAAGGCGTGCGGTACGGACCCGGCCGAGTTCAAGGCGGTCGAGTTCTACGCCTCGCACGAGGGCCTGCTGCTGGACTACGAGTCGGCGCTGACCCGCGTCGACTCGCGCACCGGCCGGCTGTACGACACCTCGGGCCACATGGTCTGGATCGGCGAGCGCACCCGTCAGATGGACGGCGCGCACATCGAGTTCGCCTCGAAGATCCGCAACCCCATCGGGATCAAGCTCGGCCCGACGACCACCGTCGACGAGGCGCTCGGCTACATCGAACGCCTCGACCCCGAGCGCGAGCCTGGCCGGCTGACCTTCATCGTCCGCATGGGCGCCGACAAGGTCCGCGACAAGCTTCCCGACCTGGTCGAGAAGGTCACCGCCTCCGGTGCCACCGTGGCCTGGGTGACCGACCCGATGCACGGCAACACCTTCGAGGCCGCCTCCGGCCACAAGACGCGTCGCTTCGACGACGTCCTGGACGAGGTCAAGGGCTTCTTCGAGGTGCACAAGGGGCTCGGTACGCACCCGGGCGGCATCCATGTCGAGCTCACCGGCGACGACGTCACCGAGTGCGTCGGTGGCGGGCACGAGATCTTCGTGGACGACCTGCACCAGCGCTACGAGACGGCCTGCGACCCGCGGCTCAACCGCAGCCAGTCCCTCGACCTGGCGTTCCTGGTCGCCGAGATGTACCGGGACCAGTAGGCGTCACCGCAGGTGGTGTGCGTACGACTGTGGGGCACGGATCGATGTGATCCGTGCCCCACAGGGCGTTCGGAGGTTTTCACGGGTTCTCGGCGCCGGGTAAGGTTAGGTTGGCCTCACCGATTACGGGGTGGCAGCAACGACCGATCCCGCCGGGAGGTGAACCGCGTGTACGTCTGCTCGTGCTTCGGCATCACGGAGAAGCAGGTGAAGGAACATGCGGACGCCGGGGCGTGCACGCCCCGGCAGATAGCCTCCGCCTGCAAGGCGGGCACGGACTGCGGCGGCTGCGTCCGCGCCATCCAGGCGATGCTCGGCCGCGGCGCCTGCCCGCGCCGCGAACTGCTGGACCGGAAGCGGACGCCCGGCGCGGCCGACGACTCCGCAGCGGATGCCGTCCCCGCGTCCGATCCGGAGACCGCTCCCGGCGTCGCCCCGGGCGTGACCCCGGGAATCCGGCTCTTCGAAGCGGCCTGAACCTCGCGGGGCCCGGCCCTGGTGAGAGTCCTGGGGCACGCGAGCCCGGCATGAACCGAACGAAAGACCCTAGCTGTCCGGCTGCTCGATCTGCTGCGCGATGTAGAGCGGTTCGCCGAGCTTCTCGACCAGCTCCAGCTGGGTGTCGAGGTAGTCGATGTGGTGCTCCTCGTCCTCCAGGATCGACTCAAAGATGTTTGCGGACGTGATGTCGCCCTTGCCGCGCATCAGCTCGATCCCGCGCTTGAGACGGTCGATCGCCTCCACCTCGACCTGGCGGTCGGCCTGGAACATCTCGGTGACGGTCTGCCCCACCCTTACATGGAAAAGCCGCTGGTAGTTGGGCAGTCCATCAAGGAAGAGGATGCGGTCCGTGAGGATCTCGGCGTGCTTCATCTCGTCGAACGACTCGGAGCGGGTGTACTTCGCGAGCTTCGTCCAGCCGAAGTTGTCCTGCATCTTTGCATGCAGGAAGTACTGGTTGATGGCGGTCAATTCGGCGGTCAGCTGCTCGTTCAGGAACTCAAGGACCTCGGGGTCGCCCTGCATCGCAGAGGCTCCTTCCAACCGGTGAACGGGGCAAGTTGGCCGCATCCTCGCATCGCACCCGGCGATCGTCCAGTAAGTACATGCTTAGTACGAATTGCACGAATTGTCCCTGCCTTGGTCGGGACCACCCCTGCCTGTCTGTCACCATGGAGGCATGGGTCAGCCGGAAAGCCGGGAAAACCGCGCGTCAGAGCAGTCCGAGCTTCCGCCGGGACAGCGACTTCAGCGTGGTTGGCCGGTTACCCACTACGGGCCGGTTCCCAAGTTCAAGCCCGACCGCTGGGAGTTCCGGGTCTTCGGTGCCACGGCGGACGGCGAGAAGCACTGCTGGAACCATCAGGAGTTCTCGGAGCTGCCGTTCGCCTCGGTGGTCGCCGACCTGCACTGCGTCACCAAATTCAGCATGCTCGACGCCGAATGGGGTGGGGTTCTCGCTCGTACGGTCCTGGAACTCGCGCCCCCCGCACCGAACGTCACTCATGTGATGGTCTGGGCCGAGTACGGGTTCAGCTCGAATCTGCGGCTCTCCGACTTCGCCTCGGACCGAACACTTTTCGCCACCCACAAGGGCGGTGAGCTGCTCACCGCCGAGCACGGCTTTCCGCTCCGGCTCGTGGTGCCGCACCTCTATGCCTGGAAGGGGCCCAAGTGGGTCCGCGGCGTCGAGTACATGACCGCCGACCGCCGGGGCTTCTGGGAGGAGCGCGGCTACCACAACATCGGCGACCCGTGGCGCGAGCAGCGTTACTCGTATCAGGAGGAGCCCGGGGACGGCCCCGAGCTCTGACCCGGCGGTCGCCGGTCCGGTCGTCCGTCCTCAGTGGTGGTACCGGTGCACCACCGCGTGGCCCTTGCCCCGGCCGATCATCCACTTGTTGACCGGTGTGGTGACGACGAAGGCGATGCCGAGCGAGAGTGCGAGCGCCCCCCAGAACAGCGCGTCGGCGAGGGTCGCGTCCATGGCGCCCGGCCACAGCGCGATCACGCCGTTGTCGATCAGCTCCATCACCGCGATGGAGAGGGTGTCGGCGGCGAGGGCGACCCGGAGGGCCGTACGGAAATCGACGCCCGCCCTCCGGATGGAGCGCAGTGTCAGCGTGTAGCCGAAGAAGAAGGCCAGGACGATCGCGAGCACCATCGTCGCCATGTTGCCCCAGCCGAGCGCGGTGCCGATCACCATGCCGAGGACCTCGCCGATGGCGCATCCGGTGAGGCAGTGCAGGGTGGCGCGGGCGGCCATGGCCCAACCGACCTTGCCCGGGTGATGGCCGGTGTGACTGGCGTGGCCGGTGTGGTCGATATCGGCAGCGTGGCTGATGTGGCCGGTGTGGTCGCTGTCGGCTACGTGGCCCGTGTGGCCTGTGTGGTCGACGTGACCTGGGTGGGTTGCGTGATCGCTGTGCTGCTCGTGGCGGCTCGGGTTCGCGTGCTTGCTGTGCTGGTCGAGCGCCTCTGGCCGACCGTGGTTCATGTGCGGGCCATGGTTCGCGTGTGGTGCCCCGTGCTGCATGGCGATCCCCCCAATGCCGAGTAGCGGTTCCTGGTGACAGCAGGGAACCGTATACCCCTACGGGGTATTCCTCAATGGTGAGAACAGGGGGTGGGTGAGGCGCTCAGTCCCGGTCGCGCAGCCCCTTGAGCCGGGCCACGTCCGCCGCATGGCCTTCCTTGCCGCCCGGCGTCTCGATGATCAGCGGCACGCCCGCGGTCGCCGGATGCGAGAACAGCTCCCGGAACGGTTCCTCGCCGATGTGCCCGGCGCCGATGTTCTCGTGCCGGTCCTTGTGGGCGCCCACCACGTCCTTGGAGTCATTGGCGTGGATCAGTTTCAGCCGGCCCTCGCCGACCGTCTCCACCAGCAGGTCCAGGGTCTGCCGCATGCCTGCGGGGCCCGCCAGATCGTGTCCCGCCGCGTAGATGTGGCAGGTGTCGAGGCAGACACCGAGCCTGGGGTGGGCATCGAGTGCGTCGAAGTACGGGCCGAAGTCCCAGGTCCGCGAGCAGAGCGAGAACCCCTGCCCGGCGGTCGACTCCAGCAGGAGGTACGGGTCGTCGTCGTGTGTCAGCTCGTCCAGGAGCGGCCTCAGGTGTGTGCGTACCTGGTCGAGGGCCTGCGCGCGCGGCCGACCCCCGGTCGCCGAACCGGTGTGCACCACGACGCCCAGGGCGCCGATCTCACGGGCCCGGCGCAGCGAGTGACGCAGCGATTCCACGGACTTCTCGACGGTGGCCTCGGTGTGCGAACCGAAGTTGATCAGATACGGGGCGTGGACGTAGGCGGGTATGGATCCGGCGGCGCACTCGGCGCGGAACTGCTCGTCCTGGGCCGGGTTGCCGACGGGCGTCGCCCAGCCGCGCGGGTTGGCGACGAAGACCTGGACGGCCTCCGCCCCCATCTCGCGGGCGTAGGAGAGGCCCACCTTGGCGAGGCCGCCGGCCACGGGAACATGACCGCCGACGGGGTTGCGCATGTGGATCTAGAGTCCCTTGGTCTTGATGGTGATGGTGCTGCCCTCGGGGGCCTGCTTGCCGCCGTCGACGGACTGGCTCGCGATCGTGTCGCTGAAGGAGAGGAACGGGCGGTCGACCTTGACCTCGAAGCCCGCGTCCTCCAGCTCGCTCCTGGCGTCGTCGAGATTCTTACCGGTGACGTCCGGGACGTCGATCATCCGCGGTCCCTTGGAGACCGTGAGCGTGATGGTGTCGCCCTCGGCGGCCCGGCTGCCCTCGGCCGGTGACTGATGCGCGATGTCGCCCGCGACCTCGGGGGAATTGACCCGGTCGGGCAGTACCTCGGCCTTCAGTCCCTCCTCGTCCAGCGCGGCGGTGGCGTCCTCGACGGACAACCCGGTGACATCGGGGACATCGACCGGAGCGCCCTTGCTGACCACCAGGGCGACGGCGGAGTCCGGGTGGCGCTCGGTGCCCGCCTCGGGTTCCGTACGGATCACCTTTCCCCGGTCCGTCTCCTCGCTGAACTCCTTGGTGACCATGCCGGGCACCAGGCCGGCCTTCTCCAGCGCATGTTCGGCATCGGCCGCTGCGAGGCCCTGGACATCGGGCACCTTCACGATCTCGGGGCCGCGCGAGACGACCAGCGTCACCGCGTCGTTCCCCCGGATGCGGGCGCCGGAACCGGGGTCGCTGCTGATGACCTTGCCGCGCGGCACGGTGTCGCTGTAGTCCCGCTTGACGCCCTTGAGCTCCAGGCCCGCGTCCGAGAGCCGCTTCTGGGCGGCCTTCTCGGTCTGCCCGAGCAGCGAGGGGACCCGGGTGAACTGCCCGGAGTTGATGTACCAGACACCGGTGCCGACCCCCAGCACCAGCAGTACGGCGACGACCGCGGCTATGAGGGAGCGGCGCGGATCGAGTAGGCGCCGGCCTCCCGGCGCGGGCGGCGTCGATATCGGCGGCGGCATCTCCAGCCGGCTGGTGTGGTGGGCGACGCCCTGGTCGGCCGGGAGCAGCCGGGGGATCACGCTCGTGCGGTCCTCGGCGGCGTCGTGCGTCTCGGCGAGGGCCTGCGGCGGGACGGCGTCGAGCTGGGCGTCGGTGAGTCCGGAGCGGGCCTCCCGGGTCTCGGCGAGCAATGCCACCGCGTCGAACGGGCGGACCTCGGGGTCGCGGGCGGTGGCGCTCGCCACCAGGTCGTCGAGCTCCACGGGGAGACCCGCGACGGCGGCCGACGGGGCCGGGACGTCCGCGTTGAGGTGCTGGTAGATGACCTGGGCGGGGGTGTCACCGGCGTGCGGCTTGGACCCGGTCAGCATTTCGTACAGGACGACACCACAGGCGTACACATCGGTGCGGGTGTCCGCCGTGCCGTGCTCTATCTGCTCGGGGGCGAGGTAGGAGACGGTGCCCAGGACGGACCCGGTGGTGTTGGTGACGGCGCCCACGGCCCGGACGAGCCCGAAGTCGGCGACCTTGACCCGGCCGTCGTCCCCTATGAGGACGTTCTCCGGCTTCATGTCGCGGTGCACGAAGCCCGCCCGGTGCGCGGCGCCGAGGGCGGCGAGAACCGGTTCCAGGATGTCCAGTGCCGCCCTCGGCTGAAGGGCGCCGCGATCGCGCAGTACGTCGCGCAGGGTGCAGCCCGCCACGTACTCCATCGCGAGGTAGACGTACTGCCCCTGGGCACCCTGGTCGAAGACCGCGACCACATTGGGGTGCGCCAGCCGGGCCACGGACTTGGCCTCACGGATGAAGCGCTCCACGAACGAGGCGTCGGTGGCGAGCGCCGGGTGCATCACCTTGAGGGCGAGCACCCGGTCGAGCCGGGTGTCCACGGCCCGGTAGACCGTGGCCATGCCGCCCACGGCGATGCGGGCATCGACGCGGTAACGGCCGTCGAGCAATTGCCCGACAAGAGGGTCCTGGAGGGTCGTATCCACGCATGCGAGTCTACGAGCAGCCACGGACACGACCCACGGGCCGGGGCACAGCCGGGGCAGTACTGCAGCCGAGCCGTGACAGGGACGTGCGCCCCGAGGCGTCCTGGCGGTGCACGGCCCCGCCCCCGCCGGGCCGCGGTGGGTCCCGGCGGATCAGAACGCCGGACGTTCCGGGTCCAGCACCGCGCGCCCCTCCACCGGTGACGAAGCCTCGGCGAAGTGCCGGCGCGGGATCCGGCCCGCGCGGCACGCCAGCCTCCCGCCCTCCACCGCGTGCCGCATCGCCGCGGCCATCAGCTCGGGTTCCTGCGCCCGGGTCACCGCGGACGCCAGCATCACCGCCGCGCACCCCAGCTCCATCGCGAGCGCCGCGTCCGACGCCGTTCCGGCGCCCGCGTCGAGGATCACCGGCACCTGGGCCTGCTCGACGATCAGCCGGAAGTTGTGCGGGTTGCGGATGCCGAGGCCGGAGCCGATGGGGGAGCCGAGCGGCATGATCGCCGCGCACCCCATGTCCTGGAGCCTGCGGGCCAGCACCGGGTCGTCATTGGTGTAGGGCAGCACGGTGAAGCCGTCGTCCACCAGGGTCTCCGCGGCGTCCAGCAGCTCGATCGGATCGGGCAGCAGGGTCCGCTCGTCGGCCACCACCTCCAGCTTGATCCAGTCGGTGCCGAGCGCCTCGCGGGCCAGCCGGGCGGTCAGCACGGCCTCGCCCGCGGTGAAGCAGCCCGCCGTGTTCGGCAGCACGCGGATGGAGAGCCGTCGGAGCACGGAGAGCACCGAACCCTGCACGGTCGGATCGAGGCGGCGCATCGCGACGGTGGTCAGTTCGGTACCGGAAGCGGTCAGCGACCGTTCGAGCACGTCGAGGCTGGGTGCCCCGCCGGTCCCCATGATCAGCCGGGAGCCGAAGGCGGTGTCGCCGAGAGTGAAGAGGTCGTCGGACATGGTCAGCCTCCCTGGACCGCGGTCAGGACCTCGACGCGGTCCCCGTCACCGAGTACGGCGGTGGACCACTGGCCGCGCGGGACGACGGTCTCGTTGACGGCGGCCGCTACGCCGGAGTGCGCGGCGGTCAGGGTGGCGACGAGGGCGCACAGAGTGGTGCCCGCGGCGAGCAGGCGGACCTCGCCGTTCACGGACACGGACAGGGGCGCGAGGCCGGGCTCGGGCGTGGAAGCGGCCATGGAGGGGGGTGTGGGCTCGGTCATGCGGGCTGCTCCTGACGTACGGGGGCGGCGGGCGAGAAACGGAACGGGGTGAAGGGGCGGGCCGGCTCGGGCAGCTCGCCGTCGGCCAGGAGTGCCGCCATGACGTCGCCGGTGATGGGGGTGAGCAGCACTCCGTTGCGGTGGTGGCCGGTGGCGAGGTGGAGGCCGGGCAGGGCGGTGGGGCCGAGCAGCGGCGCGTTGTCGGGGGAGGCGGGGCGCAGACCGGCACGGGTCTCGGTGAGCGGCAGTTCGGTGATGCCCGGCACCAGTTCGTGGGCGTCCCGCAGCAGTTCGTAGACGCCGCCCGCGGTGACGGTGGTGTCCCAGCCCATCTCCTCGCTGGTGGCGCCGACGACCAGTTCGCCGTTCTCACGCGGTACGAGATAGACATGGCTGCCCCGGACCACGGCCCGGACCGTCCGGGTGAGGAAGGGCGCGTACGCGGCGGGCACCGTCAGCCGCAGCACCTGCCCCTTCACCGGACGGACCGGCGGCACGACCTCGTCCGGCAGCCCCGGCAGCCTGCCGCTCAGGCTGCCCGCGGCGAGCACGACCTGGTCGGCGGTGAGTTCCGTGCCCCCGGCGAGGACGGCTCCGGCGGCCCGGTCGCGGACCACCGTCAGGCGCTCCACCCATCCGCGGTGGAAGACCACCCCGGCCCGTTCGCAGGCGGTCAGCAGAGCGGCGGCCAGCCGACGGGGATCGATCTGATGGTCGCCGTCGACCCGCAGACCGCCGCGGACGCCCGGCGCGAGCATCGGCTCCAGGCGCCGGCATTCGCGGCCGGTGAGCCACTCCGACTCCAGGCCGGAACGCTGCTGCAGGGCGTGCAGTTCCCGCAGATGGGCGCGGTCGTCGGAGTCCAGCGCGACAGCCAGCGTGCCGCAGGCGCGGAAGCCGGTCTCCCGCCCGCTCGCCGCCTCCAGTTCGGCCGCGAAGTCGGGATAGCGGGCGGCCGAGGCGACGTTGAGGCCCAGCAGCATCTGTTCGCCGTAGTGGAGTTCGGTGACGGCGGCCAGCATGCCGGCCGCCACCCGGGCGGCCCCGCCTCCCGGTTCGGGGTCGACGACCGCGGTGCGCAGTCCGCGTTGCGCGGCCCGCCAGGCGGTCACCAGACCGATGATCCCGCCCCCGATGACGAGGACGTCGGATCCGTCTCCGTTCCGTGTAGAACGCATGGGCGTCCAGCCCCTCCCTTCGCCGGCATGACCCGGATCAGGTTCGTACGGTCGGAGGCCGCCCAGCCTCCCTCTCAGCCCGGTGCGTCCGGGCTCCCGCGAGTGTTTTACGTTGGCCACCCTAAACCCCGCCCGCTGGACCCAGTAAGGGAGCAACCCCCGTGGCCCGTTCGCTCGACGGACTCGTCCTCTATCCGGTCGCCGACCAGGCCCCGGGGCAGGTCGGTACCCGTACCCGCTTCACGTACCACGAGGAGAACGGCCGGATCTGGGCCGAGTACGCAGGCGGCGACGTGGTCCGCGGCCACCTTGTCGGTACGCGCGTCGACGACACCCTCGACTTCCGCTACGTCCAGCTGAAGCAGGACGGAACGACCTCCTCCGGCCACTGTGTCTCCACCGTCGTCGACCTCGCGGACGGCAGGGTCCGGCTGGACGAGCGGTGGGAATGGGAGTCCCAGAACGGCAGCGGTACGAGCACGGTGGAGGAACTCCCCTTTCCTGACGATACGTCAGATGTTTAAGGTGTACGGGTGAGCGAGCAGCAGCAGTCGGAGCGACCGGACCGGCGGGCGGGGCGACGTGTCGTCATCGTCGGCGCCGGCATGGCCGGAGTACAGACGGCGGTGGCCCTGCGGGAGCAGGGCTTCACCGGTCCCGTCACCCTGATCGGTGCCGAACCGCACCAGCCCTACGACCGGCCCCCGCTGTCCAAGGCGGTACTGCTGGGCGAGGCCGAGGGCTCCGCGTTCGACGTCGACTTCGAGGCACTGGACATCGATCTGCGGCTGGGGTGCGAAGTCACCGGTGTGCGGCCCGGGGCGCACGAGCTGGACACGCCGTCAGGGCCTGTTCCCTACGACGTGCTGGTGGTCGCGACCGGCGCCGAACCGATCGTCCTGCCCGGTACCGAAGGCGTTCCCGGTGTCCATCTGCTGCGTACCCTCGACGACGCGGCACGACTGCGGCCCGTCCTCGACGAGCGGCACGGCGTCGTGGTCGTCGGAGCGGGCTGGATCGGCGCGGAGTTCGCCACCGCGGCCCGCGCCGCGGGCTGCGAGGTCACCGTCGTCGAGGCCGCCGACCGGCCGCTCGCCGGCGCGATGCCCGCCGAGGTGGCCGCCCCGATGGCCGCCTGGTACGCCGAGAGCGGCGCCGAACTCCTCACCGGGGCCCGGGTCGAGCGCATCGAATCCGGCCGCGTGATCCTGGCGGACGGCCGCGTGATCCCGGCCGGAGCGGTCGTCGTCGGCATCGGCGCACGGCCCTCCACCGCCTGGCTGGCCGGTTCCGGCATCGCCCTCGGCCCCGACGGATCGGTGACCGCCGACGATGCGCTGCGCACCTCGCTGCCCGATGTGTACGCGGTGGGCGACTGCGCCTCGTTCCCCTCCGCCCGATACGGCGAACGCCTTCTCGTCCACCACTGGGACAACGCCCTCCAGGGCCCGCGCACCGCCGCCGCCAACATCATCGCGGCAGGGGCCGGGGAAGGTCCGGCGCCGCAGACGTACGACCCCGTGCCGTACTTCTGGTCCGAGCAGTTCGGCCGGTTCGTGCAGTACGCGGGCCACTGTGCGGCGGCCGACACCCTGCTGTGGCGCGGCGATCCGGCGGACCCCTCCTGGTCGGTGTGCTGGCTGCGCGACGGCGTCCTGGTCGCGGTCCTCGCCGTCGGCCGCCCCCGCGACCTGGCGCAGGGGCGCAGGCTCATCGAGGCGGGGGCGCGGCTCGATCCGGCCCGGGTCGCGGATCCCTCCGTACCGCTGAAGTCGGCGACCCCCTGACGGCGTACCCCGCACCCCCGTACGGTCGGCCCGGCTACCGACTGTCGGTCCGGGATGGCACGCTTGTCCCCGTGACCGAGATTGACGCAAAGATCGATGCTCTCGTCCCTGCCTGGCTCCACCTCCCCGACATCGCGGAAATGCTCGATGTCGAGGTGACGCGCGTGCGGCAGCTGGTCAAGGAGGGCCAGCTCATCGCCGTACGACGTGGAGAGAACCGGGCGCTGCAGGTGCCTGCCGCCTTCATCGCGGGCAACAAGGTCGTCAAGGGCCTCTCCGGCACCCTGACGCTGCTGCGGGACGACGGCTTCACCGACGAAGAGATGCTGGAATGGCTCTTCACCCCCGACCCGACCCTGCCCGGCACCCCCGCCCAGGCGCTGAGCGAGAATCGCGGCACGGAGGTGAAGCGTCGCGCCCAGGCGCTCGCCGTCTGACCGCCTGCCGTAGGTGAGGTGCGGGCCCGCGGTATCGCGCGGCCCGCACCCAGCACCGTTCCGACAACCGCTCCACGACGCTCTCCAGGGGGGAACCGCTCCATGCCCACGCCTCGCGCGCTGCTGTCCGAAGCCCGGCTGTATCTGTGCACGGACGCCCGCAAGCGGCAGGGCGACCTCCCCGCCTTCCTGGACGCCGTCCTCTCCAGCGGGGTGGACATCGTCCAGCTGCGCGACAAGGGCATGGAAGCGGCCGAGGAGCTCGAACACCTGGCCGTCCTCGCCGAGGCCTGCAGGCGCCACGGCAAGCTCCTCGCGGTGAACGACCGGGCCGACGTCGCCCACGCCATCGGCTCCGACGTGCTGCATCTCGGCCAGGGCGACCTGCCGGTGCCCGCCGCCCGCGCCGTCATCGGCGAGGAGGTGGTGATCGGCCGCTCCACCCACGCGGAGCCCGAGGTCGACGCGGCCGTCGCCGAGCCCGGTGTGGACTACTTCTGCACCGGCCCCTGCTGGCCCACGCCGACCAAGCCCGGCCGGCCCGCCCCCGGTCTGGACCTGGTGCGCTACGCCGCCTCGCTCGGCACGCGGCGCCCGTGGTTCGCCATCGGCGGGATCGACGCGGGCAATCTCGACGAGGTGCTGGACGCCGGAGCCCGCCGGGTGGTCGTCGTGCGGGCGATCACCGAGGCCGCCGACCCCGCCGCCGCCACCGCGGAGCTCGCCGGGCGAATCCGGGCACGCGCTGGGGACTGATCCGGCCAGATGTCCGAGGAGTGGACAAACAGCCAGTCAATTCGGACAATTAACGCTGGTCTGGTCCTGTGGTCGTCGCACTCTGGTTAACCTGCCCGTATGGCCCTTGGCACATCTTCCACCAGGACGGATCACGCGCGTACGGTGCGTGAGCTCCTCGCGACCGGCAAGACCTCGTATTCGTTCGAGTTCTGGGCGCCGAAGACCGAGAAGGGCGAGCGGAATCTCTGGAACGCGCTCCGCCGTGTGGAGGCGGTGGGGCCGAGCTTCGTCTCCGTGACCTACGGTGCCGGCGGCTCCACCCGGGCCGGAACGGTCAAGGCCACCCAGCAGATCGCCGCCGACTCCACCCTCACCCCGGTCGCGCACCTCACGGCGGTCAACCACTCCGTCGCCGAGCTGCGCAACATGATCGGGCAGTACGCCGATGCCGGAATCCGGAACATCCTCGCCGTGCGCGGGGACCCGCCGGGTGACCCGATGGGTGAGTGGGTCGAGCACCCGCAGGGTGTGCGGTACGCGGCCGATCTCGTCCAGCTCATCAAGGAATCCGGCGATTTCTGTGTCGGCGTCGCGGCATTTCCCGAGATGCATCCCCGCTCGACCGACTGGGACACCGACATCCGGCATTTCGTGGACAAGTGCCGCGCCGGTGCCGACTATGCCATCACCCAGATGTTCTTCAATCCGGAGGACTATTTGCGGATGCGTGACCGAGTGGTCGCGGCGGGTTGCGAAACTCCGATCATCCCCGAGGTCATGCCGCTGACCAGCGTCAGACAACTGGACCGGTTCGCGCAGCTCAGCAACGCGTCTTTCCCTTCCTCTCTGAAAGAACGCATCCTCGCCGCCAAGGACGATCCCGCGGCTGTACGCTCCATTGGTATCGACTTCGCAACGCGGTTCTGCGCGAGGCTGCGCTCCGAGGGTGTGCCCGGACTGCACTTCATCACGCTCAACAACTCGACGGCGACGCTCGAAATCTACGAGAATCTCGGACTGCACAAGCAGTCGTGACCGGCCGTACCCGCCACGACCCGGGGCGGTGGCCGTAGGAGGGGGCGGGCATGGGCTGGACGGTCCTCTACATCGCGTTCGGAATAGTCGCGCTGTGGCTGCTCGGCGAGGTGCTCCTGCAGTACAAGGCGCGTCTGCGCTGGCGTCTGCTCGCCTTCGCGGGCTTCGCCTGTGTCGTCGTCGGTGTACTG
Source organism: Streptomyces sp. NPDC088252 (assembly GCF_044740965.1). Taxonomy (NCBI): domain Bacteria; kingdom Bacillati; phylum Actinomycetota; class Actinomycetes; order Kitasatosporales; family Streptomycetaceae; genus Streptomyces; species Streptomyces sp. NPDC088252. The sequence goes on from NZ_JBIURS010000013.1 coordinate 201,562, forward strand.
ATGCCGTCCGTGTTCGTCATCGCCATCGGCACGATCGCGTTCGCGACCGGCCAGACCTACGTCACGTTGTCCTTCCGGCGGGGCTTCTCCACCGGCTGGGCGATAGGGGGCAGCCCCGGCGCGAGCCGCCGCCGCCGGGGTGGCGGCGAGCGGGCGCGCCGCGAGCCCACCCTTGAGGTGTCGGACCTGGAGATGGAGTACGACGGTCAGGTCCCGGGGGCGGGTGCCACGGCACCGGCGGCCACGGTCTACGAGCCGGAACCACTGCCGGACGACACCGGACAGTACGGCGTCTACGGCGATCACCGGCAGTCGCAGCAGTCGCAGCAGGGTCCGCAGCCCGAGCAGCAGCCGCAGTACGCCGCCTATGAGCCCTACGCCGACCACTCCACGCACGCGGCGCACGGCCAGGACCCGTACGCCGGTCACGATTCCTTCGACGGACAGGACTCAATGGCCGGCCAGTACGACTACGGCACCGACCGGCAGCAGTACGCCGCGTATTCCGATCCGTACATCGGGACCGGCACCACCGGCGGCTCCACGCAGTACGTCTCGTACGACAGCCACGGCAATGGCTTCGACGGCTACGGGGCCGAGCAGCAGCATGCCGCCGACCCGTACGCCCAGGAGTACTCCACCGAGACCCCGCCCGGCGGTGTCTGGGTGCCGCAGCAGCGCGAGGGCGAGCAGTACCCCGCCGCGCCCGCGCAGCAGCCCGCCCCGTACCCGAACGGCTACGCCAACGGCAACGGCTACGACGAACAGCAGTACCGCTACTGACGACGGCCCGGCCAGGGGCTGCGGGGGAGACCGGGGGCGGGGCTGCGCCCGGAGGCACCCCGAACCCCCGGCGCGCCGAGGGTGGGCTCGTCCTGCCTCACTGGGAGCCCCGGAAGCCGTCCCCCTCCACGATCAGCCCGGCGACCAGCGCCCCCGACATCCCGGCGTGGGCGAGCCCGCCGCCCGGATGCGACCAGCCGCCCGCTGCGTAGAGCCCCGGCATCCGGGTGCGATTGCCCGGATGCAGATACGCGCCCCCCGCCCCCGCCAGCGCGGGCGCGGGCACCGAACCGCCCTCGGCACCGGTCTCCGCCGCAGTCTCCGCCGGGGTCCGTACCTCGGCGTGGAGCAGCCGCTCCCGTATGCCGGGCACGACCGCGCCGGCCGCCTCGATCAGCGCGTCGGCACACCGCTCGCGCAACGCCGCGTCCGTCCAGTCCACCGCCCCGTGCGGAGCGACTGTCGCCATCAGTGTCACCGCCTCGTGTGCGTCGTCGGGGCGGGTCGTCGGGTCGTCGGGGCGCAGCACCGTCACCGTGGGACGGTCGGCGAGCCTGCCGCCGAACACCGCCTCGCGCTCCGCCCCGCCGTCGGCCGGGTGCACCAGCGTCCGGTGCACGGCATCCGCGGGCCGGGCGCCGCGCAGCGACAGCAGGACCAGGAACCGGCCCGGCAGCACCCCCTGATCCGGCCGCGGCTGCACCGCCACGTCGCCGTCCTGCCACGGCTTCTGACCGGGCAGCAGCCCCGGGTGCGGACGGGCCCCCAGCACCACATGGGCGGCCTCGGCGACCGTCCCGTCCGTCAGCTCGACACCCGCCGCCCGGCCGTCCTTCTCGACGACCCGGGCCACCTCGCCACCGAAGACGAACTCCACCTTCCGGGCCAGGCACCGCTCGTACACCGCCTGTGCCAGGGCCCGGATCCCGCCGGAGACGTACCAACTGCCGAAGGTCTCCTCCATGTACGGCAACAGGGCGGCCGCCGCCGGTGCGCGCAGCGGGTCCAGCCCGTACGACAGGGCGTATCCGTCGAGGAGGGCCGCGAGCCGGGGGTCCGAGAGCTCCCACGCCCCGATCTCCGTCATCGTGTCCGCCTGCCGGGCCGGACGCAGCAGCCTGCGCTGCCGGAGCGCCGGATAGGGGTCACGTCCGAGCACCTGCCAGTCGGCGCGCAACGGCTCTTCGAGCAGCGGGCGCCTCGACCGGTCCCAGGCGTCCCGCGCCCGGTCGAGGAACTCGCCCCAGGCCGTGCCCGCACCGCTCCCGAGCGCGGCGTCCAGGGCGGCGACCACTCCGGCCCGTGAGGCATTCGGCAGGGACACCGCCGTGCCGTCCGCGAAGACGTGACCGCTCGCCGGATCGACCTGGGTCATGCCGACGCACCGCTCCAGCGGCTCCTTGCCCGTCTTCACGAACAAGTCGCGGTAGACCGCGGGCAGATGCAGCAGAGTGGGGCCGGTGTCGAAGGCGAAGCCCTCATGGGCATACCGGCCGACGGAGCCGCCGAAGGTCTCCGACCGCTCGTACACCGTCACCCGGTGGCCTGCCACGGCGAGCCGGGCAGCCGCCGCCATTGCGCCCATCCCGGCGCCGATCACCGCAATACGTGCCATGTCAGTGACCTTAACTGCCGCCTGTGACAGTTACGGCCTGGTGCACGACAGTGAGCGGGCTCCCGGTGTGATACGACTCCGCCTCCGGCGTTGTCGTCGGTCGACGACGCTCCGCGTCGCCTCCCTCCTCCGCCTCGGATTCGAAGCCGCATGACACCGCTCCCTGATCCGGCCGTTACTCCAGCGGCCAGTGCGAACCCGCCCCGGCCAGGCGTTTCTCCTCGCGGCGCCGGCTCCTGCGGCGCAGGAACCGGCGGATCCGGGAGGCCAGGAAGAGCAGTGTCACGATGCCGAGCAGCAGCAGCGTCCCGGCGATGACGGCGGCCACCAGCGGATGGAATATCGCGAAGGTGACGATCCCCGCCACGCCCAGGTCCTCGGCCGTGCTCACCGCGATGTTGCTGAACGGCTCGGGGGAGCTGTTGACCGCCATTCTGGTGCCCGCCTTCACCAGATGACTCATCAGCGCGGTGGAACCGCCGATGGCACCGGCCGCGAGCTCCGGCAGCGAACCGCTCTCCCCGGCCAGCAGCGCAGCCACGACGGCACCGGCGACCGGCCTGACAACGGTGTGCACCGAGTCCCAGACCGAGTCCACGTACGGGATCTTGTCCGCCACCACCTCGCAGAGGAAGAGGACAGCGGCCACCACGAGGACATCGGTGCGCTGCAGCGACGCGGGCACCTCGTCGGAGAGGCCGGTCGCGCCGAAGACACCGAGCAGCAGGACCACCGCATAGGCGTTGATCCCGCTCGCCCAGCCGCTTGTGAACACCAGAGGGAGTACGGACACGGGGGCGATCGTAACCAGAGGGCGCGCGGGCGGGGGTGGGGTTCGGCGCGCAGCCCTGAGTATCCGTACCTAGGCGATGAGATGAGTAGGTACGCGGATGGGCTCCCACCTGCATTGACGGGAGAGTGGAGCACACGGAGAGGGCACGGCCCGGCACCGCCGGCACGGGGCGGCGGAACGGGCGCGGTACCCCCTCCGGAACGGGGGAGCATGACGGAGGGCCCGGGGACCACGGGGGAGAACGGGGGTCACGGGGGAAGGTTCTCCGACGGCACGGAAGGCGCCGGTCCGGCGCAGGCTCGGGGGGATCGAGCCTCGTCGGGCCGGCGCCTTCGTGCGTGGGTGCGCCAGGTCGCCGCGGGGACGGCCGGGGTGTGGGGCCGGTCGCCCCCGCACCGTGGGTCAGCGCCCGCTGACCCTCCCGTGCAGCAGCAGCGACAGCGCCGAGTGCACATCGTCGATCGACCGCTCCGGCTGGAACGCCTGCCAGTCCAGGGCCGCCACGAGCACCATCCCGACCAGGGCCGCGGCCGTCAGCGGAATGTCGATCTCCTCGCTGAGCTCACCGTTGTCCACGCCTTCGCGCAGCACCTCCTCGACCACGGCGACGGCCTCCTGACGCACCACCAGGAGGGTCGACTGCCAGGCCCGGTTGGTGCGCCACAGCTCCGCGACGTAGAGCTGGGTGAAGGACGGATAGCGGTCGATGAAGGCCAGACCGGCCCTGATCATCGCGTCCAGGGCTTCGACCCGGGTGCCGCCGCGCGCCCCGGTCCCCTCGGCCGCGGAGCGCAGCGATGCCGTGAGCAGCCCGACGCCATGGCGCAGCAGCTCCTCGAAGAGCTCGGTCTTGCTCTTGAAGTTGTAGTAGACCGTGCCCTTGGCGACCCCGGCGCGCTCGGCGATCTCGTCCACCGTGGTCGCCGAGAAGCCCTTTTCGGCGATGAGCGTGACAGCCGCCTCGTAGAGCCTCTGCCGGGTGGCCTGACGGCGTGTGGTGCTACTGCTTTCCATGCCCCCGATTCTCACAGGTCCGGGCGCGCTCACAGGCTCAGCTCCGGGTGAAGCCGGTCCAGGGTCCACACCTGCTTGCGGCGCGCGGAGAGCGCGGTGAGGGCCAGCGCCCCCGCCGTGAAGGCCAGCAGTACCGCACAGCCCTGCCAGACCGGTCCGAGACCGCCGCCCGTGATCAGCCGCCGCAGCCCGTCGACGATGTAACTCATCGGCAGATAGGGATGGATCGCGTTGAAGAATCCGGGGCTGGTCTGGACGGGATACGTACCCCCGGCCGAGGTCAGCTGGAGCATCAGCACCGCGAGCACGAGGATGCGTCCCGCGGCCCCGAAGCGGGCGTTGAGCCACTGCACGATCGCGGCGAAGCAGCAGGTGACCAGTGCCAGGAAGCCGATCGTCCCGGCGGCCCTGGCCATCTGCAGCCCGAGTCCCCAGTGCAGCACGGACATCAGAGCGGCCACCTGGAGCAGACCGAGCGCGGCCACCGGCAGCCAGCCCGCGAAGGCGATCCGCCAGGCGGAGGCCCCGGCGGCGAGTGCCCGCCGGTTGAGCGGCTGGATGAGCATGTACGCGACCATCGCGCCGACCCAGAGGGAGAGCGGAATGAAGTAGGGGGCGAAGCCGGTGCCGTAGTTGGGCGCCGCGTGCAGCGACTTGGAGGCCAGCTGCACCGGGTCGGCCATGACTTCGGTACGCGCGTCGCGGTCCTTCTTGTCGTAGTCGGGGATCTTGTCGACGCCGTCGTTGAGCCCCTGGGCGAGGCCCGTCGAACCGTCGCCGAGCCGGAGCAGCCCGCTGTCCAGGTCGTTCGCGCCCTTCTTGAGGTTGCTCACGCCGGTGTCCAGATCGGCGGAGCCCGTCCTGGCCGTGGCCAGGCCGGTGTGCAGTTCGTTCGCACCCTTGGCGACCTTGTGGGCGCCGGTGTTGAGCGCGTTGACCTTCTCCACGGCGGACTTCAGGTCCTTGTCGAGATGCGGCGCCGCCTCGGCCAGGCCGTCGGCCTGCTGCTGCAGCGTGGTCAGCTGGGTGCGCAGCTTCCTCAGATCGCCGTTCTGGTTGGTGACCAGCGCGTTCACGTCGTCGGCGACCTTCGACACATCGGCCGCCGCGGTCTTCGCGCGCTTCAGCGGCGGGCAGACGGTGGGGTCGGCGGGCGACTGTTCCGTGCAACTGGTGCGGTAGACCTCGGCCAGGTCGTCGGAGGCCGTGCGGGCGGTGGTGGCCGCGGTGGGCGCCGCCTCCACCAGCAGGTCGAGGTTGTCCCGTACGGTCTGCGCGGAATCGCCGACCAGCCGGGCGGTGTCGCCGATCGACTTGCCGTTGTCCTTCAGGAACGGGCGTACGTCGCCCGCCACCCCGTTGACCTTGTCGGCCAGCAGCTGGGTGCCGTCGGCGACCTGCCGGGAGCCGGTCTCCAGGTCGCCCGCGCCCTTGTTCAGCCTGACGATGCCACCGGCCAGGTTGCTGCTGCCGTCCTTGGCGTTCTTCAGACCGTCGGCGAGATCCTCCGATCCCTTCTTCGCCTTGCCGATGCCGCCCTTGAGGTCCTCGGCCCCCTTGGCGGCCTTCGCCGTCGCGTCGTGGAGGTCGGAGAAGTTGATGAAGATCCGGTCGAGGAAGCCGCGCGAGGCGTTGGTCGAAGCGGCGGTGCGCACCTCGGAGAACACCGACCGGGAGATCTGCCCGACGATGTAGTTGTTGGCGTCGTTGGTCCGCACCTGGAGTGCGCCGGTCTCGGGGGAGTCGCCCGAACTCGACGCGATCCGCTTGCTGAAGTCCGACGGCATGGTGAGCGAGAGGTAGTACGTGCCGTTCTCGACGCCCTTGTGCGCCTCGGTGGAACTCACCTCGTGCCACTCGAAGGTCTTGGAATCGAGGAGCTTTCCGGTGATCTCGTCGCCTGCCGCGACGTGCTTCCCGTCCGCGGTGACGCCCTTGTCGTTGTTGACCAGCGCGACCGGGATCCTGTCGAGGCGGCCGTACGGGTCCCAGAAGGAGCACAGGTACAGGGCGCCGTAGAGCAGCGGCAGCAGCAGGAGCGCGATCAGCGCGGCGACCGGCAGCTTCCCCCTGCCGAAACGCTTCAGCTCAAGCGCGGCCAGTCTCGGCGAACGCATCGGCCGGTCCCTCCTCGGTCGTGGTGTCCTCGGCCGGGGCGTCCTGGGTGTCCGCCGGCGCGGCCGAGGTGTCGGTACGTACGGTGACGGCGCCCTCGGGCGCCTGGCTGCACACCGCGAGCACGGTGGTCCCGCTGTCGGCGATGGACCGCAACAGCTCCCAGGCCTCCGCGCGTTCGGCGTCGGACAGCTTGAGGTCGGTGTCGTCGACCGCGAGCAGCCTGGGTCCGCCGAGCAGTGCGAGGGCGATGGACAACCGTAGTGCCTCCAGCCGTTCCAGATCCCTTACGGAGGTCCGTTCGGCCTTGGGCAGGGTGGCGGTGTCGAGTCCGGCAGCGGCCAGGGCCGCGTCGATCCGTCCCCGCGCGGCGGCGACGCGCTCGGCGCGCGGGCGCAGCAGAGCGCGCAGCGAACCGTCGAAGCGGTGTTGCAGCAGGGCCCGCTCGCGCAGGTGCTCGGCGACGGTGAAGGCCGGGTCGAGCTCGTTGACCCCGGGCACCTGGCCCAGCGCACCGAGGCGGCGTACGACGGCCATCTTGCGGGGCAGGCGCAGCCCGCCGATCTCCGCGTGGCCCTCGGTGGGGCGCATCCGGCCGGTGAGAGCGAGCAGCAGGCAGGTGCGGCCGGAGCCGGACGGGCCTTCGATCGCCACCAGTGAGCCGGGGCCGGCCTCGATGTCCACGCCCCGGAAGGCCCAGCCGCGCGGCCCCTTGAGCCCGAAATCCTCCGCGGTGACGGCTGCCCCGTGCGGGCTGTCCACAGACTCTCCCTCATTTTGAACTGACCGGTCAGTGCAAAAAGGTAGCCCGAACTCGCTGTCGAAGCAAAAGGGCAGGTCAGGGGTGGGTCGAGGTCGATTGTCAGTGGCGCCCCTCACGATGGATACATACGGCCACGAAGCCGTTGCACGAGACAGGAGGTTTCGTCATGGCCCATTCGTCCGCAGCAGCGGCACCCCGGCGCCGCGCGGCCGGCCCTGCCCCCTCACTGACCGGTCCGGCACACGACGTCCATCCCGTTCCGCGTCGCACCGCGGCGCCGCCGGCCGCCCTCGATCTGCTCGCCCAGGCCCGCACCGGTCTCGACGAGGCCGCCGTTCTCGATGTGCCGAACGAGCGGTACGCCACCGCCCACCTCGCCGCGCTGCGCATCGCCGCGGCCGTGCTCGCCGCGCGGGGCCGTCCCGAAACCTCCCGGCGGCGCCGGGAGCGGATCCGCAGCGCCTGGGAAGTCCTCCCGGAAATAGCCCCGGAGCTGACCGAATGGAGCGCGCTGTTCGCCTCCGGGGCCCGCCGCAGGGCCCGAGCGGAAGCCGGTATACCGGGCGCGGCCAGTCGTCGGGACGCCGACGACCTGCTGCGGGACGTGGCGATGTTCCTGCGCCTGGTCGAGCGGTTGCTGGTCCTTCAGCCGGTGCTCCCGCAGGCCCGGAAGGAGCGGCCCGACGCGCGATGACGGTGACGGCGGTGCGAGGCAATAGGGTGGACAGCACCTGTACCACCTGCACTGTTCACGCTCCGCCGTCAGCGGCGGCACCGTGCCGAGGAGTCATCTGCCGTGTCGGACCAGCTGCGCCCCCGCGCCTCCCTCCGTACCGCCGTGGTCTGGGAGGTCCTGAAGGACGCCCTCGACCACCAGGTCAAGGCGACCGGCAGGGACGCCCTGGATGTTCTGGACACCGGCGGCGGCACCGGCAACTTCGCGGTGCCGGTCGCCCGTCTCGGCCACCGGGTCACCGTCGTCGACCCCAGCCCCAATGCGCTCTTCGCTCTGGAGCGCCGCGCCGCCGAGGCCGGGGTCGCCGACCGGGTCCGCGGTGTCCAGGGCGACATCCACGGCCTGTTCGACGTGGTGGAGCGCGGTGGCTACGACGCGGTGCTGTGCCACGGAGTCCTGGAGTACGTGGACGACCCCGCCGAGGGGGTACGCAACGCCGTCGAGGCGCTCCGTCCGTCCGGTGCGCTCAGCCTGCTCGCCGCCGGGCTCGGCGGCGCCGTCCTGGCACGGGCGCTCGCGGGGCACTTCACCGAGGCCAGGCGTGCGCTCAGCGACCCGGCGGGCCGCTGGGGCGACGGGGACCCGGTACCCCGGCGCTACACCGCGGAGCAGCTCACCGAGCTGGTCTCCGCGGCGGATGTCGAGGTCGGCGCGGTCCATGGCGTACGGGTCTTCGCCGACCTCGTCCCGGGCGTCCTGGTCGACACCGAGCCCGGTGCCATGGAGGCCCTGCTCAAGCTGGAGGCGGCCGCCGCCGAACTGCCCGCCTTCCACTCGGTCGCGACGCAGTTGCACGTTCTGGGCACGAAGCGCGCCTGAGCGCGAGGCCGCCGACCGGTGGTGGCTCGGCCTCAGCGTGGCTGATCAGGGACGCAACCGCAGATGGAGTACGTCTCGGGACCCCCGATCGGGGGCTTCGCCACGTATGATCGGGGGACACCATCCGGCATGACGGATCGGAGGTTGGGGAATCAACGCCTCAGCAGCTGAGCCGTCGTGGCGGCCCGGACTGGCTGACTGGCAAAGAGGGCGGGTTTCACGGGGGGCGAATCCCTGCCTATCCTGGAAGGGCCGCATACCGGCCGCCCCCCGCGGCCGACGACGAGGAGGACTCCGTGCCGCTCTCGGAGCACGAGCAGCGAATGCTCGAGCAAATGGAGCGAGCGCTGTACGCCGAAGATCCCAAGTTCGCGACAGCGCTCGAGGGAAGCGGGCTGCGTACGTACACCCGGCGACGGGTCTACCAGGCGGTCGCAGGCTTTCTGGTGGGTATCGCGCTCCTCATGGCCGGAATGGTCGCCCAGCAGATCTGGATCAGCGTGGTGGGGTTCCTCGTCATGCTCGGCTGTGCGGTTCTTGCGGTCACCGGTTGGCGCAAAGCCCCGAAGCCGGGCGAGCAGCAGGCAGCCGGCGGCAGCGGCGGACGCCGCCAGCCCAGGCAACGCCGGACCGTCATGAATCGGATCGAGCAGCGGTGGCAGCGTCGCCGTGACGAACAGGGGCAGTAGAGCCTCGGACACTCTTGGATGAGGGGCGGCCGCGTCTGCGCGGCCGCCCCTCACACGTGTCCGCCGCAACTTCCGGCCAGTCTTCGGCCCCCGCCCGGAGCCCCTTCCCGGCCCGGCGATCGTCGGCGCGCACTCGTCCGGCCGGGCCGGGAAGGCTTCGAGCCGGCCGACCGCTCGGGGACACGGGACCGGGGCTCTCGTCCGGACCGGGCCGGATCACCGAGCGGGGCGACGAAAGGAACGTGACGAAAGGAACCGGACGGCCCCGAGGACAACTGCTCACCCGTGCTCACGCGGCCGTACGGCGACCGAGGCCAGGGGGCGCGGACCGCAGTCCACGCCCCCCGTCACCCCTGTTGGCGGGACGGTCGCCGCAGCCAGTCCGTCCACGGGCCACGGCGCAACCGCGCCGCCCCCTTGCCGGTGAACTCCGCCCAGCGTTCCGACGCCGCCCAGATCACTCGAATGGCCGAGCGCGGTGCCGCGACTGCACGGATTCGGGCGAACCGGCCGGCCGATGCACGCAGACCGGCCCGTACCGCCTCCACATCCGCGGCGAGCCCGGTGCCCGACCGGGGCTCCCGGGCGTAGAGCACCTGCTCCACCGCCCCCGCCACCCGGTGCACCGCGGCGGCTTCGTCCGGTTCGAGCCGGCCCAGGCGCACCATCCGGGCCGCCGTTCTACGGGGCGTCCGGGAGTCGTCCGGCTCGATGCCGTGGTCCCACGCCGTGTCGATGATCTCCCGCCAGGCCGCCAGCGTTCTGGCTGTCGCATCCGCCCGCGTACGCCCGGCGGAGAAGCTCAGCCTTCGCCTGCGCACCCGAAGCCGCCAGAGCAGCGGCAGCAACGGCAGTACCACGATCACCAGGGCGACCAGGGACAGACCGAGAACAGTGCCCAGAGCCGTTCCGGAATCAGTCGGCGTCACCGCCCCCGGCGCCGCCGGGCCGCCGCACTCGCCCTGCTTGCGCAGCTGGGCCGGGCAGCTGTCCGAGACGGACGGGGCGGCCGTCGGGGCGGCCGAGGCGCTCCTCTCGGGCCGAACCGGGTCCGCGGCGCCACCGGCCGGGGCATCCGACTGGGTGTAGGCCGGGACGGTGCCCCGCGTCGGGGTCGGCTCGAAACGGGTCCACCCGACGCCCTCGAAATACAGCTCCGGCCAGGCATGCGCATCGCGCAGTCCGACCGAGACCGAGCCGTCCGGCTGCGCGGTGCCAGGAGTGAAGCCCACCGCGACCCGGGCCGGAATGCCCAGCGTCCGCGCCATCGCAGCCATCGTGAACGAGAAATGGACGCAAAAGCCCCGCTTCTCCTTCAGGAACCGTCCTATCGCCGCGCTCCCGGTGCCCGAGGTCACCGAGGTGTCGTAGCTGAAACCGCCCTCCGAGGCGAAGTAGTCCTGCAGCTTCACCGCCCGCTCGTAGTCGTTGGCGGCACCCTTCGTCACCTCGTCCGCGGTTTCCCTGACCACCTTCGGCAGGGTGTCGGGAACACGGGTGTACTCGCGTCGCAGAGCGACCGGCGGGGCGTCCGCCGCGGCGAGCTGATCGGCGGTCGGCTGGACCACCAGACTGGAGACCTGGTATCGCGCGCCGCGGGTCGTCTCCCCGCCGTCACCGACAAGCGTCCGCCCCCTCGGCTCGTACCGCCAGCGTCCGCCGACCCGGACCTCGGACGCGGGGTAGGGGAGCGGCAGATAGGTCTGCTGGTAGGAGCGGGACGCGGAGATGGTCGAGTTGATCTCCGTGACCAGGACGTCCGGGCCCAGGCCCTCCGGGTTCGGCAGCCGCTTGGGCACGTCCTCCAGACGGCGCGTGGAGGGCCGCCACTCGTTCCCGTTGAACTGGTCCAGGGCCAGGATCCGCAGATAGAAGCCCTGCGGGTCACCGGAGTCGGTGCGGTAGGACATCACCTGCCGGTTCTCCGGCTGATTCAGATTGTTCTGCAGCGAGACCAGCGGGTTCACCGCGGAGATGGTGCCGCCGCCTCCGCCCTTGCCGTTCCCGCCCCCCGTACCGGCCAGCAGCCCGCCGTCCAGCGCGGGCAGCGCCGCCGGCACGACCAGCGAGACCCCCAGCGCCAAGGCACCGATGCGGCGGCCGGTGCGGACCGGGGCCGTCGGGCGGCCGTCGGAGATCGCCGCACGGACCGCCGAACCCCTCGGGGATCCGGACGCGCCGCTGAAGACCCGTCCCCACTGCGAGAGCCGGTCCCGGCCCTCGGCCAGCAGAAGCAGCAGATAGCCACCGGCCGCGAGCAGGAACCAGAGCCAGTCCGCGCCTCCCTCGGACAGTCCCGCCGCGACCGAGTACAGCGCGAGGAGCGGCAGGCCCGCCGGGGCGGCGCTGCGGAACGTCACCGCGAGGGCGTCCACGACCAGGCCGACCAGCAGCACACCGCCGATCAGTATCAGCCGGATGCCGTCCGTCACGGGCGCCGGAGCGGCGTACCGTCCGACGTCCTCGGCGCCCGACGTCAGCAGGTCCGCGAGCCGCTGGACGGCCTCCGGACCCGGCAGGACACCGACGAGCGCCTGTCCTCTGGCGAACACCACCGTCAGCAGAACCAGGGTGATCAGTGTCTGCGCCGCGACGATCAGCATCCGGGGCATGGGCACCCGGCGGGCGAGCACCCCCGCCCCGCTCTGCACCGCCAGCAGGAATGCGGCCTGAAGAATCCACCCGGCCGGCTCGACCAGCGGCAGCATCGAACCCGCCGTCATCAGCGTCGCCGCGAAGGCGCACAGCGTCAGCCGACCACGACCGCTCATGACCATCCCCCGGAGAAACCTGTCGGGCCACCTGTGCCGCCGCCGACGGCGGTTGACTGCGCGGTCACGCCCGGCTGCCCCGCTGCCTGCTGCCAGTACCGGGCGAGACCGGTCCCGGGCGCCACCGCCACCGCTGTCCAGCCCGATTCGCGCAGCAGTCGCAGCCGCCGCTCGAACTCCGTGTCCGACCCCGTGGCCGGGGCGGCGCCCTGCGTCCAGGCCGCGTCGTCCAGTACGAACGCGACGGCGCCACCACTGCGCTGCCGCATCCGGGCCGCCACGGCTGCCTGCTCCTCGTCCAGATCACCGAAGAACGCGATCAGCAGCCCTTCGTTGCCGCCGCGCAGCACGTCGTACGCGCGCGACAGACCGCCCCCGTCGGAATGATCGACCACTGCCAGGGTGTCCATCATCATCCCCGCGGAGTCGGCGGATTCCTGCGTCGATCCGGCGAAGCCCTCCATGCCCTCGCCCGGAACGGCGTTCCCGTCGTCGGTCAGCAGCCGGACCGCGAAGCCACGCTCCAGCATGTGCACCAGCGCGGACGCCGCCCCGGAGACCGCCCACTCGAAGGCGGAGTCGGGCCCCGTCCCCCGGTAGGCGATCCGCCGGGTGTCCAGCAGCACCGTGCACCTGGCCCGCTGAGGCTGCTCCTCGCGGCGCACCATCAGCTCGCCGTAGCGCGCGGTGGAACGCCAGTGGACCCGGCGCAGATCGTCGCCGTGTCGGTAGCCGCGCGGAATCACGTCGTCGTCACCGGCCAGCGCCAGCGATCGCTGCCGTCCCTCGCCGTATCCCGCGGCCTCGCCCGCCAGCCGTACCGGCGGCAGCGGCTCGGTCCGCGGAATGACGACGAGGGTGTCGTACGCACTGAACGAACGGGTCAGCTCGCACATCCCGAACGGATCGCTCAGTCGCAGCTGCAACGGGCCCAGCGGGTAGCGCCCGCGCAGATCCGACCGCACCCGGTAGGACACCTCGCGACGGCCGCCCGCCTCGACCCGGTCCAGCACGAACCGGGGACGCGGCCCGAGCACATAGGGCACCCGGTCCTGCAGCATCAGCAGCCCGGTCGGCAGTCGCGACACGTTCTCCATCCGCAGATGGACCCGCGCCTCCGTGCCCGCGGGCACCCGCGACGGCGAGAGCCGCCGGGTGCCCGCCACCCGGTAGCGGGTGCGGACGAGCACCACCACACAGACCAGCGGCAGCGCGGCGAGCAGCAGCCCGACCCGCAGCAGATCCGCCTGGCCCAGTACATAGGCGCACACCGCCGCGGCGACACCGGCCGCGAGGAAGGACCGCCCACGCGTGGTCAGCCCGCTCAGCGCGGCCCGCAGACCGCCCCTGTCATCGCCGTCGTCCATGGCGGCCGGCTCCCCGGCCGCCATCAAGCCCGCCGTGCGCCGGGCTGCTGCCGGCCGTAGGCCGGACGGTCCGGCCGGTGCTGGGGCCGGACCTGCGCGACGCCGCCACCGGCGGTCGGTACCGGTGTCTGCTGGAGGATCTCCAGCACGACCTGCTCGGCGGTACGGCGGTTCAGCTGGGCCTGTGCCGTCGGCAGCAACCGGTGCGCGAGCACCGCGACCGCCAGGGCCTGCACATCGTCCGGCAGGCAGTAGTCCCGGCCGCTCAGCGCCGCGGAGGCCTTCGCCGCGCGCAGCAGATGCAGGGTGGCTCGCGGCGAGGCACCGAGCCTGAGATCGGGATGGCCGCGGGTGGCCCCGACGAGCTCCACCGCGTACCGCCGCACGGCGTCGGCCACATGGACCGTCCGTACCGCCTCGATCAGCTTCACCACGTCATGGGCATGGGCCACCGGGCGCAGATCGTCGAGCGGCGAAAGCCCGCCGTGCACATCGAGCATCTGCAGCTCGGCCTCCGCACTCGGATAGCCGATCGACACCCGCGCCATGAACCGGTCGCGCTGCGCCTCGGGCAGCGGATACGTGCCCTCCATCTCGACCGGGTTCTGGGTGGCGACCACCATGAACGGATCGGGCAGCTCGTACGTGTGCCCGTCGATGGTGACCTGGCGCTCCTCCATCGACTCCAGCAGCGCCGACTGGGTCTTCGGCGAGGCCCGGTTGATCTCGTCACCGATCACGATCTGGGCGAAGATCGCGCCCGGTTTGAACTCGAAGTCGCGCCTCTGCTGGTCGAAGATGGACACACCGGTGATGTCCGAGGGCAGCAGGTCCGGCGTGAACTGAATGCGTCGCACCGAGCAGTCGATGGACCGCGCCAGCGCCTTGGCCAGCATCGTCTTGCCGACGCCGGGGACGTCCTCGATGAGGAGATGTCCCTCCGCCAGCAGTACGGTCAGCGAAAGCCGTACGACCTCGGGCTTGCCCTCGATCACACTCTCCATCGACCTGCGCACCCGCTCCGCGGTCGTGGTCAGATCTGTGAGGCTCGCTCGATCGTCATAGGTCGTCACCCGGCCCTCCTCGGCCCTGCCCCACGCTCACCAGGAGCAGGGGATACCCCATTCACGGACCGGCGCGCGTGCGGCGGCCCGGCCCACCCCGAAACACGGACACCCCTCCGGAAACGTCCGGCGAGATGTCACATGCGCATTCTTGTTGCCGTTACCGCTTCGTGTCACTCGCCTGTGGACAAGTGGGGGCGGTATGTCGGGTTCGGTGGGGTTATCGGTTCCGATGGTGCCGTCCCGGGAGATCGGACGAGCACCGTCCGGGCGGTCAGGGGGTGGGAAGGATCTCGCGCAGCAGGCCGCTGGTCACATCGAAGACGAAGCCGCGGACGTCGTCGGTGTGCAGCAGGAACGGCGAGGTGCGCACGCGCTGCATCGACTGCCGTACGTCCTGGTCGGCGTCCTTGTACGCCTCGACCGCCCAGACCGGACGCTGGCCGACCTCCTTCTCCAGATCCTGGCGGAATTCCTCGGTGATCGACTCCAGGCCGCAGTTCGTGTGGTGGATCAGTATGACGCTGCGGGTGCCCAGGGCCCGCTGGCTGATGGTCAGCGAACGGATGACGTCATCGGTGACCACGCCGCCCGCGTTGCGGATGGTGTGGCAGTCGCCGAGCGACAGACCGAGGGCGTCGTGCAGGTCGAGCCGGGCGTCCATGCAGGCGACCACGGCGACACGCAGCACCGGCTTGGCGTCCATGCCCGGGTCCTCGAACGCGGCGGCGTACCGGGTGTTCGCCTCGACGAGACGGTCGGTGACCGTTCCTCCCGAACGGGCCCGGTCGGCAGCGGGTGCGGAAGGCTCGGCGGGGGACTGTGCGGAAGTCGACATGGCTATGACGTTAGTCCTCACCAGCGGCCCCGTCGTGCTGTGGGAAGGGACAAAGAACGTCAACGCGGCTTGTTGTGAGGTAACCCACAATCCTCGCCGTCGTTGGTTCGACCGGGTGAACGGGGGCCGGGACGACGCGCTGCCGGGCTGATTGATCGGGAATCGATCGAATGGCAGGGTGGACTAAAGTGACGGGAAGTTACCGACACCCTGCACATTCCGAAGATTTCCCCCGTGTGTGCGGCGTACGTACGGTCCGGCCCTCTCCCGCTCGCCGGTCGACCGACGCCCCTTCCCCGGCGCCGGCCGACCACCCCTTCTGAGCGGGCGGGGACCAGGCCGTACGTGGAGCCACACGGGACCTGAGCCTGAGAGGGCACATGAGCCAGACCCGACACGTCCCGGTGATGCTCCAGCGGTGCCTGGACCTGTTGGCCCCTGCTCTGGAGGTGCCGGGCCCGCAGCAGCCCGTGGTCGTCGACTGCACCCTCGGGCTCGGCGGACACAGCGAGGCACTGCTCTCGGCCTTCCCCTCGGCGCGGCTGATCGCGCTGGACCGGGACAAGGAGGCGCTGCGGCTGTCCGGCGAGCGGCTCGCCCCGTACGGCGACCGGGCCACCCTGGTGCACGCGGTCTACGACGAGCTGCCGGAGGTGCTCGCCAGGCTCGGCATCCCGAAGGTCCAGGGCGCCCTGTTCGACCTCGGCGTCTCCTCCATGCAGCTGGACGAGGCCGACCGCGGGTTCGCGTACGCCCAGGACGCCCCGCTGGACATGCGCATGGACCAGACGACGGGCATCGGCGCCGCCGAGGTGCTCAACACCTATCCGGCCGGTGAACTGGTACGGATCCTGCGGGCGTACGGCGAGGAGAAGCAGGCCAAGCGGATCGTCTCCGCGATCGTGCGCGAGCGCGAGAAGGAGCCGTTCAGCAACAGCGCCCGGCTCGTCGAGCTGATCCGTGACGCGTTGCCCCAGGCAGCCAAGCGCACGGGGGGCAACCCCGCCAAGCGCACCTTCCAGGCGCTGCGCATCGAGGTCAACGGCGAGCTCACCGTGCTGGAGCGGGCCATTCCGGCTGCCGTGCAGAGTCTCGCGGTCGGCGGGCGCATCGCCGTTCTCTCCTACCACTCGCTGGAGGACCGGCTGGTCAAGCAGGTCTTCGCAGCGGGTGCCGCCACCACGGCGCCGCCCGGTCTGCCGGTCGTGCCCGAGCGCTACCAGCCCCGGCTGAAGCTGCTGACCCGTGGCGCGGAGCTGCCCACGGAGGAGGAGGTCGCCGAGAACCGGCGTGCCGCCCCCGCCCGGCTGCGAGGCGCCCAGCGGATCCGCGAGGAGGAACGATGAGTGCCCGGCGACCGGGGACCCGGACACCGGTGACGCCCGGGGCGGCGCGGTGAGCAAACCGGCCGGGCAGTTGAGAGGGCGGGCGGCGCGCCTCGCCCGGCTGATGCCGTCCGGGCCCAGCACCGCGGCCCGTACCCCCTTCGTCCTGCTGGTCGTCCTGCTTCTCGGTGGCGGGCTCATCACGCTCCTGGTGCTCAACTCGGCCCTCAACGAGGGATCGTTCAGGCTGAGTGAGCTGAAGAGGAAGACCACCCAGCTCACCGACGAGCAGCAGGCCCTCCAGAACGACGTCGACAACTACTCCGAGCCGGACGCCCTGGAGCGCCGCGCCCGACAGCTGGGCATGGTGCCCGGCGGCAGCCCCGCCTTCCTCGACCCGGACGGCAAGGTCCGAGGCGTACCCGCCGAGACCAGTGCCGAGCCGACCACTGCGGCACCGCCGCGGAAGGCGCCCCCCGCGACCTCGCCGTCCCCCGGCTCGCCCTCCCCCTCGGCACCGGCCACCCCTTCCGGCACTGCCATGACGCCCGGCCCCTCCGCGGCCCCGCCCGCCGGGTCGCGCACCCCGGCAGACCAGCCCTCGACGAGCCCAGGCAGGTGACGCAGTGCCTCCCAAGGAACCACCGCGCCGCCGGGTCCCCGGTCCCGCCCGTCCCCGCGGCGCCGCCGGCGGCCGGGGACGCCCCCGGCAGGCCGGCCGTCGCCCGTCGTCCCCGGCCCCCCGCGCCCGGACGTCCCGCAACCGCCCCGCGTCCCCGCTCCGTCTCGGCAGCCCGCGCCCCCGGCTCCGTCTGGTCAGCCTCGCCCTGACGCTCGTCATGCTGACGTTCGTCGTCCGGCTCCTCCAGGTCCAGGCCGTCGACGCCAACGCGTACGCGGCCAAGGCCAAGGTGAACCGCTACCTCAGCTACACGATCTCCGCCGAGCGCGGTCAGATCACCGACCGCAGCGGTATCGCACTGGCCACCAGCGTCGACGCGTACGACATCACCGCCGACCCGTCGATGTTCACGCCCGAGTCCAGCAAGGCCCCCGACGCACCCCAGCAGGCGGCGGCCCTCCTCGCCCCGATCCTCGGCGCCGATGCCGCCGAACTGACCGCGAAGCTGTCGAAGAAGGGCCGCTACACCGTGCTGGCCCGCCGCCGGACCCCGCAGGTCTGGAACCAGATCAAGGACCTCAAGTCCGTCTTCGCCGAGAAGGCCGCGAAGGACAAGGCGGCAGGCGGCCCCGGAGCCAATGTGCTGGCCGGGATCTTCCAGGAGTCGACCACCAAGCGGGTCTACCCCAACGGTGGGCTCGCCGCCGGGATACTGGGTTACGTCAACGCGGACGGCAAGGGTGCGGGCGGCCTCGAATCGCAGCTGGACAAGGAGCTCGCGGGCGAGGACGGCAAGATCAAGTACGCCCAGTCCGGGGGCCGGCGGGTGCCCACCGCGGGTACCCAGGAGGTTCCGGCCGTCGCCGGGTCCGACATCGAGCTGACCATCGACCGCGACATCCAGTGGGCCGCCCAGCAGGCCATCACCGACCAGGTGAAGAAGTCCAAGGCGGATCGCGGCTACGTGGTCGTGCAGAACACCAGGACCGGCGAGGTCCTCGCCATGGCCAACGCACCGGGCTTCGACCCCAACGACCTCTCGCAGGCCGACGCGGCCTCGCTGGGCAACGCGGCGCTCCAGGACGTGTACGAGCCCGGCTCCACCAGCAAGGTCATGTCCATGGCCGCCGTGCTGGAGGAGGGGGTCGCGACCCCCGGCACCCATGTCACCGTCCCCAACCGGCTGCACCGCGGCGACCGGCTCTTCAAGGACGACATCGACCACCCCGTCTGGTACCTGACGCTCAACGGCGTACTCGCCAAGTCCAGCAACATCGGCACCATCCTGGCCACCGGAGAACTCGGCAGGAGCCAGGCCGAGGCCAACAAGGTCCTCTACTCCTACCTGCGCAAATTCGGGATCGGCTCGCCGACCGGTCTCGACTACCCGGGCGAGACCCCCGGCATCCTCGCCAAGCCCGAGGACTGGTCGACCTCGCAGCAGTACACGATCCCGTTCGGCCAGGGGCTCTCCCTCAACGCCATGCAGGCCGCCTCCATCTATTCGACGATCGCCAACGGCGGGGTCCGTATCGCGCCCACGCTGGTACGCGGCACCAAGGGCCCCGACGGCCACTTCAAGGCCGCCCCGGCTCCCGAGAAGACCCGGGTGGTCAGCGAGAAGACCGCCAAGTCGCTCGCCGCCATGCTGGAATCGGTGGTCGGTGACGAGGAGGGCACCGGAACGAAGGCCAAGATCCCCGGCTACCGCGTGGCGGGCAAGACCGGTACGGCCAACCGCGTCGACCCGGTCCGCGGCGGCTACCACGGCTACACCGCGTCCTTCGCGGGCTTCGCACCCGCGGACAACCCCCAGATCACGGTCTACTGCGCGATCCAGAACCCGACCAAGGGAAGCTACTTCGGCGGTCAGATCTGTGGACCGATCTACAAACAGGTCATGGAGTTCGCTCTGAAGACCCTCCAGACC
Organism: Streptomyces sp. NPDC088252; assembly: GCF_044740965.1. Lineage (NCBI taxonomy): Bacteria > Bacillati > Actinomycetota > Actinomycetes > Kitasatosporales > Streptomycetaceae > Streptomyces > Streptomyces sp. NPDC088252. Next base: position 220,806 of record NZ_JBIURS010000013.1, read on the forward strand.
CCACCGTCCGGCAGCGAGCCAGCACGACTGCCGGTGTCCTTCAAGCCCGGCGAGTGAACACGGGGAAACCGACCAGTGACAACCATCACCCCAGATCCCGGGAACCGGAACGGGAACCACCAGAACCTCGGGCCCTCACTTCGCGAGAGGCCGGGTGCGCCCGGTACGCTCACCGCCGTGCCCCACGCTGATCAGTTCCAAACCACCCAGAAGGACGCCCCTGTGAACTACCCGGGAGCGCCCCGCCCGGATCGGCTCAGGCCGACACCCCTCGGCGAGCTGGCGGCCCGGCTGGGAGTCGAACCGCCGGGAACCGGCGAGGTCACCGGCATCACCCACGATTCGCGGGCGGTCCGCCCAGGTGATGTGTACGCGGCCCTGCCGGGCGCCCGGTTCCACGGCGCCGACTTCGCCGCCCAGGCGGCCGGCCTCGGAGCGGCGGCGGTCCTCACCGACCCGGCCGGCGCCGAGCGCGCCGCCGCCACCGGACTGCCGGTCCTGGTCACCGAGGACCCGCGCGGCCGGATGGGCGAACTCGCCGCCGAGATCTACGGACGACCCGGTGCCGACCTCCTCCAGATCGGCATCACCGGAACCTCCGGAAAGACCACCACCGCGTACCTCATCGAGGGCGGCTTCCGCGGTGCCGGGCGCGCCACGGGCCTGATCGGCACCGTGGAGACGCGGATCGGCGACGAGCGCATCAAGTCCGAGCGCACCACCCCCGAAGCCACCGATCTGCAGGCCCTGTTCGCCGTCATGCGCGAACGCGGCGTCGACTCGGTGACGATGGAGGTCTCCAGCCACGCCCTGGTGCTCGGCCGGGTCGACGGCTGCGTCTTCGACGTCGCGGTCTTCAACAACCTCAGCCCGGAGCACATGGAGTTCCACTCCGGGATGGAGGACTACTTCCAGGCCAAGGCGCAGCTCTTCACTCCACGGCGCAGCCGACAGGGCGTCGTCAACTTCGACGACGAGTACGGCCGCAGGCTGATCACCGAGGCGTCCGTCCCGGTCGTCACCTTCTCCGCCGAGGGCCACCCGGACGCCGACTGGCGCGCCGAGGACGTCGAAGTGGGGCCGCTGGGCTCCACCTTCACCGTCGTCGGCCCCGAGGGCGAACGGATCGCGGCCAGGGCGCCGCTGCCCGGCCCGTTCAACGTCGCCAACACCCTCGCCGCGATCGTCACGCTCGCCGTCGCGGGCCTGGACCCGCAGACCGCTGCCGACGGTGTCGCCGCCGTGCCGGGCGTCCCCGGCCGACTGGAACGCGTCGACGCCGGACAGCCGTACCTCGCGGTCGTCGACTACGCGCACAAGACCGACGCCGTCCAGTCCGTCCTGCGCTCCCTGCGCAAGGTCACCAAGGGGAGGCTGCACATCGTCCTCGGCTGCGGCGGCGACCGCGACGTCACCAAACGCGGCCCGATGGGCGCCGCCGCGGCCCGCCTCGCCGACACCGCCGTACTGACCTCCGACAACCCCCGTTCCGAGGATCCCCTCGGAATCCTCGCCGCAATGCTCGCGGGCGCCGCCGAGGTGCCCGTGCACGAGCGGGGCGACGTCCTGGTCGACGCCGACCGGGCCGCCGCCATCGCCGCCGTGGTCGCCCGCGCCGAGCCCGGTGACACGGTGCTGATCGCCGGCAAGGGCCACGAGCAGGGCCAGGACGTCCACGGCGTGGTCCGCCCCTTCGACGACCGCGTGGTCCTGCGCGCGGCCATCGAGCGTTCCCTGGGGCACGGCGGCGCCGACAGCGCCGCCCACCGCGCCCACACCCACGAGAACAACAGTCAGGGATGACCAAGTGATCGCCCTTTCCCTCGCCGAGATCGCCGAAATCGTCGGCGGGCAGTCGCACGACATACCCGATCCGGCAGCAACCGTCAGCGGGCCCGTCGTCATCGACTCCCGAGAGGTGAAGCAAGGCAGCCTGTTCGTCGCCTTCGTCGGCGAGCGGGTCGACGGCCACGACTACGCGCAGCGCGCCGTCGAGGCGGGCGCGGCAGCCGTGCTGGCCGCCCGCCCCGTCGGTGTTCCGGCGATCGTCGTCGACGACGTCGTGGCCGCACTCGGCGCGCTCGCCCGCGCCGTCGTGGGCCGCCTCGGTACCACCGTCGTCGCCCTCACCGGTTCCGCCGGCAAGACCTCCACCAAGGACCTCATCGCCCAACTCCTCGAACGCAAGGGGCCCACCGTCTACCCGGCGGGCAACCTCAACAACGAGATCGGCCTGCCGCTCACCGCGCTGCGTGCCACGGAGGACACCCGCCACCTCGTCCTCGAAATGGGCGCACGCTACATCGGCGACATCCGCTATCTCACCGGCCTCGTCCCGCCCCGTGTCGGCCTCGTCCTCAACGTCGGCACCGCCCACATCGGCGAGTTCGGCGGCCGGGAGCAGATCGCCCAGGCCAAGGGCGAGATGGTCGAGTCGCTGCCCGAGGACGGCCGCGCCGTGCTCAACGCCGACGATCCGCTCGTGCGTGCCATGTCCTCCCGTACGAAAGCCCCGGTGCTGTTCTTCGGTGAAGCCGCGGATGCGGACGTACGGGGCGAGAATGTCCGTCTCACCGACGACGGCCGCCCCACTTTCAAGCTCCACACACCCACCGGGTGCAGCGACGTGACCATGCGCCTGTACGGTGAGCACCACGTGTCGAACGCGCTCGCCGCGGCCGCCGTCGCCCATGAGCTGGGCCTGTCCGCAGACGAGATCGCCGAAGGGCTCTCCGAGGCGGGCACCCTCTCCCGCTGGCGCATGGAGGTCACCGAGCGTCCGGACGGCGTGACGTTCGTCAATGACGCCTACAACGCGAACCCCGAATCCATGAGAGCAGCGCTGCGCGCGCTGGTCGCCATGGGGAAGGGCCGGCGTACGTGGGCGGTGCTCGGCCCCATGGCCGAGCTCGGCGACGCCTCGCTCGCCGAGCACGACGCGGTCGGACGGCTCGCCGTCCGGCTCAACGTCAGCAAGCTCGTCGCGGTCGGGGGCAGAGAGGCCTCCTGGCTGCAACTGGGCGCATACAACGAGGGTTCGTGGGGTGAGGAGTCGGTGCACGTGTCCGACGCACAGGCTGCCGTCGACCTGCTGCGCAGTGAACTGCGCCCGGGAGACGTCGTGCTGGTGAAGGCGTCCCGGTCGGTCGGCCTGGAGCAGGTCGTCATGACGCTGCTGGAGAACACGTCCGAGGGCGAGGTCGCCGGCCGATGAGGCAGATCCTCTTCGCGGGGGCCATCGGGCTCTTCCTGACCCTGGTCGGAACTCCGCTGCTGATCAAGCTGTTGGCCCGCAAGGGATACGGACAGTTCATCCGGGACGACGGCCCGCGCACCCACGGGTCCAAGAAGGGCACGCCCACCATGGGTGGCATCGCCTTCATCCTGGCGACGCTCATCGCGTACCTCGCGGCGAAGCTGATCACCGGGGAGGAGATGCGCTTCTCCGGCGTGCTGGTGCTCTTCCTGATGACCGGCATGGGTCTCGTCGGCTTCCTCGACGACTACATCAAGATCGTCAAGCAGCGTTCGCTGGGTCTGCGGGCCAAGGCGAAGATGGCGGGCCAGCTGATCGTCGGTATCGCCTTCGCGGTGCTCTCGCTGCAGTTCGCCGACTCCCGCGGCAACACTCCGGCCTCCACCAAGCTGTCGTTCGTCGCGGACTTCGGCTGGTCGATCGGCCCCGTGCTGTTCGTCGTCTGGGCGCTGTTCATGATTCTCGCCATGTCCAACGGTGTGAACCTGACGGACGGTCTGGACGGCCTGGCCACCGGTGCGTCGGTGATGGTCTTCGGCGCGTACACCTTCATCGGGCTGTGGCAGTTCCAGGAGTCCTGCGCCAACGCGGACACCCTGACCAACCCCAACGCCTGTTTCCAGGTACGCGACCCACTCGATCTCGCGGTCGTCGCCTCGGCGCTGATGGGCGCCTGCTTCGGCTTCCTGTGGTGGAACACCTCACCCGCCAAGATCTTCATGGGTGACACCGGTTCGCTCGCCCTCGGCGGCGCCCTCGCCGGTCTGGCGATCTGCTCCCGTACCGAGTTCCTGATGGCCATCCTCGGCGGCCTCTTCGTGATGATCACCATGTCCGTGGTCATCCAGGTCGGTTCCTTCAAGATGACCGGTAAGCGGGTCTTCCGAATGGCGCCGCTCCAACACCACTTCGAACTCAAGGGGTGGTCCGAGGTCCTTGTAGTGGTCCGCTTCTGGATCATCCAGGGCATGTGCGTGATCGTCGGACTCGGTCTCTTCTACGCGGGATGGGCAGCCGAGAAGTGAGCAACCAGGACTGGCAGGGCAAGCACGTCACCGTCGCGGGACTCGGGGTGTCCGGAATCCCGGCGGCCAAGGTGCTGCACGGCCTCGGGGCCGTCGTCACGGTGGTCAACGACGGGGACGACGAACGGTCCCGTACGCAGGCCGCGGAGCTGGAGGCGCGGGGCATCACCGTGCGCCTCGGCGACGGAGCGACCCTGCCCGAGTCCACCGAGCTCATCGTCACCACCCCCGGCTGGAAGCCCGACAAGCCGCTCTTCGCAGCAGCCGCCGAGGCGGGCGTCCCGGTCTGGGGCGACGTCGAACTCGCCTGGCGGCTGCGCGGCCTGGACGGCAGGGAACCGGCACCCTGGCTCGCGGTCACCGGCACCAACGGCAAGACCACGACCGTACGGATGCTCGCCTCGATCCTGGAGGCGGCAGGGCTGCGCACCGCCGCCGTCGGCAACATCGGCGTCTCGCTCCTGGACGCCGTGCTCGGCGACGAGAAGTACGACGTACTCGCCGTCGAGCTGTCCAGCTTCCAGCTGCACTGGGCGCCCTCGCTGCGCGCCCACTCGGCGGCGGTCCTCAACCTGGCGCCCGACCACCTCGACTGGCACGGCTCCATGGAGGCGTACGTCGCGGACAAGGGCCGGATCTACGAGGGCAACCGCATCGCCTGCGTCTACAACGCGGCCGAGAAGGCGACCGAGGACCTGGTGCGCGAGGCCGATGTCGAGGAGGGTTGCCGCGCCATCGGTTTCACTCTGGCCGCACCCGGCCCGTCCCAACTGGGAGTCGTCGACGGCATCCTCGTCGACCGCGCCTTCGTGGCGAACCGACAGAAGCAGGCCCAGGAGCTCGCCGAGGTCTCCGACGTCCGCCCGCCGGCCCCGCACAACATCGCCAACGCCCTGGCGGCCGCGGCCCTGGCCCGCGCCTTCGGCGTCGAGCCCGCGGCCGTACGGGACGGACTGCGGGCCTTCCGCCCCGACCCGCACCGCATCGAGCACGTCGCGGATGTCGACGGGGTCGCGTACATCGACGACTCCAAGGCCACCAACACCCACGCCGCCGTGGCCTCCCTCGCCGCCTACGACCCGATCGTCTGGATCGCCGGCGGCCTCGCCAAGGGCGCCGCCTTCGACGAACTGGTGACGGGGGCGGCCGGGCGGCTGCGGGGCGTCGTACTGATCGGCCGCGACCGGGCGCTGATCCGCGAAGCCCTCGCGCGACACGCCCCCGAGGTCCCGGTGGTCGACCTCGACCGGACCGACACTGGGGCGATGTCCGAGGCGGTCCGCGAGGCGGCACGGCTCGCCCGGCCGGGGGACACCGTACTGATGGCTCCGGCCTGCGCCTCGATGGACATGTTCGTCAATTACAACAAGCGGGGCGAGGCGTTCGCGGACGCGGTCCGCGCACTCGCCGCCGAGAGCGCCTGACGGGCCCGGCCTCCGCGCCGTACCGACCCGGACGACCGGGCGCGGGCGGCCGCGCCAGGGGCCCCGGCCCTCGGCGGCGGCCCCGGGCACGAGCAGTGGAGGGGACAGCGACAATGCCGGCCGAAGAGAGCTCCGCCGCGCCCCGTAGGGCCTGCTCACGGGGCGTGGCGACCAGCCGGGCGCTCGTCCCGCCCCTCCTCGCGGGCGCGAGCCCCGGCGCACCGCTCGCTCACGCCCTGCGGGTCAGATCGGTCGCCGGCTCCCGGCGCCCCTCGGCGGCGCGTCCCAAGGGGCGCTCCACCGGCACCCCCCGTGCCCCGCGCGGCAGTGGGGTGCGGCGGATGTACGAGCAGGCACGCCGGGCCTGGGACCGCCCTCTGACCGCGTACTACCTGATCCTGGGTGCCGGCCTGCTGATCACCGTGCTCGGCCTGGTGATGGTCTACTCCGCCTCGATGATCAAGGCCCTGGAGCTGCACAAGCCCGGCACCTACTTCTTCCGCAAGCAGTTCCTCGCCGCCGTCATCGGGGCCGGACTGATGGCGCTCGCTGCCCGGATGCCCGCCAAACTGCACCGGGCCTTCGCGTATCCGCTGCTCATGGGATCCGTCTTCCTGATGGCACTGGTCCAGGTGCCAGGGATAGGGATGTCGATCAACGGCAACCGGAACTGGCTCTACCTGGGCGGGCCGTTCCAGCTCCAGCCCAGTGAGTTCGGCAAGCTCGCGCTGGTCCTGTGGGGCGCGGACCTGCTCGCCCGCAAACAGGACAAACGGCTGCTGACGCAGTGGAAGCACATGCTCGTTCCGCTCGTTCCCGTCGCCTTCATGCTCCTCGGACTGATCATGCTCGGCGGCGACATGGGCACTGCGATCATTCTCACTGCGATCCTGTTCGGGCTGCTCTGGCTGGCCGGGGCACCCACCAGGCTCTTCGCCGGAGTGCTCGCGTTCGCCGGAATGATCGCATTCGTGCTGATCAAGACCAGTCCGAACCGGATGTCCAGGCTCGCCTGCATCGGCGCCAGCGAACCCGGTCCGGGGGATTCCTGCTGGCAGGCCGTGCACGGGATCTATGCTCTGGCGTCCGGCGGACTGTTCGGTTCCGGGCTCGGTGCGAGTGTGGAAAAATGGGGTCAACTGCCTGAACCGCACACCGACTTCATCTTCGCCATCACCGGCGAGGAACTGGGGTTGGCGGGGACGCTGTCGGTGCTCGCACTCTTCGCGGCTCTAGGCTATGCGGGTATCCGCGTGGCCGGACGCACGGAGGACCCCTTCGTGAGGTACGCCGCGGGAGGTGTGACCACCTGGATCACGGCGCAGGCCGTGATCAACATCGGTGCGGTGCTCGGCCTGCTGCCGATCGCCGGTGTCCCGCTCCCGCTGTTCTCCTACGGAGGGTCGGCCCTGCTGCCGACCATGTTCGCTGTCGGGCTGCTGATCGCGTTCGCGCGAGAGGATCCCGCCGCGAAGGCGGCCCTGGCCATGCGGAGGCCCGGGGTGAGATGGAAGACGATGAGACGGCGCGTCAAGAAGCGTCCGTCCGGAGAGCGGTGAATTTCGGTGCATGTCGTACTCGCCGGTGGGGGGACCGCCGGCCACATCGAGCCCGCGCTTGCCCTCGCGGACGCCCTGCGCAGGCAGGACCCGACCGTGGGAATCACTGCCCTCGGCACGGAGCGCGGACTCGAGACCAGGCTCGTACCCGAGCGGGGGTACGAACTCGCCCTGATCCCGGCCGTACCGTTGCCGCGCAAGCCCACCCCGGAACTGATCACCGTCCCGGGACGGCTGCGCGGCACCATCAAGGCGGCCGAGCAGATCCTGGAACGCACCAAGGCGGACTGCGTCGTGGGCTTCGGCGGCTATGTCGCCCTGCCCGGCTACCTCGCCGCCAAGCGGGTCGGTGTGCCGATCGTCGTCCACGAGGCCAATGCCCGGCCGGGCCTGGCCAACAAGATCGGCTCCCGGTACGCCCACGGGGTCGCCGTTTCCACCCCCGACAGCAAGCTGCGTGGTGCCCGCTACATCGGCATCCCGCTGCGCCGGACCATCGCCACCCTGGACCGGGCCCGGGTCCGCCCCGAGGCGCGTGCCGCCTTCGGGCTCGACCCCAATCTGCCGACGCTGCTGGTCTCCGGCGGCTCGCAGGGCGCCCGCCATCTCAATGAGGTGGTCCAGCGGGTCGCCCCGCTGCTGCAGCGCTCCGGGATCCAGATCCTGCACGTGGTCGGTCCGAAGAACGAATTGCCGCGTGTCGACAACATGCCCGGGATGCCGCCCTACATCCCGGTACCGTACGTGGACCGGATGGATCTCGCGTACGCGGCGGCCGACATGATGCTCTGCCGTGCGGGCGCGATGACCGTCGCCGAACTCTCCGCCGTCGGGCTCCCCGCCGCCTACGTCCCGCTGCCCATCGGCAACGGTGAACAGCGGCTCAACGCCCAGCCGGTGGTCAACGCCGGCGGCGGTCTGCTGGTGGACGACGCGGCGCTCACCCCCGAGTGGGTGCAGGGGAACGTCCTTCCCGTGCTTGCGGATCCGCACCGGCTGTACGAGATGTCCCGAGCCGCCGCCGAGTTCGGCCGCCGGGACGCCGACGACCTGCTCGTCGGCATGGTGTACGAGGCGATTGCCGCACGCCGAGGCGCGTGAGGCGGCGGACGGGTCCGGGGGCGGTGCCCCCGGACCCGGCATAAGGAGCGAGCGTGGCCGGACCGACAACCGCCCAGCGCGGTGCAGCGCAGCAGGGGGACTCCCCGGCCCGCCCGTCGCGCCCGCGCCCGAAGGGGCGCAGAGGGCCCGGCCGCAGGCAGTTGATCGTGATCGGCGTGCTGGTGCTGCTGCTCGGTTCCGGCGCCGTCTGGGCGCTCTACGGCTCCTCCTGGCTCCGTGTCGAACAGGTCGGGATCAGCGGGGTCGACGTGCTGACGCCGGCCGAGGTGGAGGCCGTGGCGGCGGTGCCGATCGGTGCTCCGCTGATCTCCCTGGACACCGATGCCATCGCCGACCGGTTGCGCCAGAAGTTGCCTCGTATCGACTCGGTGGATGTCGCGCGGTCATGGCCGCACGGAATCCGGCTTAAGGTGACCGAACGGCAGCCGGTCCTTTTGATGAAAAAGGGCACAAAGTTCATTGAAGTGGATGCGAAAGGTGTTCGTTTCGCAACAGTGGACAAATCGCCCGGTCGTGTGCCGCTGCTGGAATTGACGCCCGATCGTTCCGCGAGCCTGCGTCGCTTCGGCAGTGCCCGGTTGGTGCGGGAGGCGGTCCGGGTCGCGGGCGGTCTTCCGGACGCTGTCGCCAGGGATACCGAGGTCGTACGGGTCACCTCGTACGATTCGATCTCCCTGGGGCTCACCCGGGGGCGGACGGTGCTCTGGGGCAACGGTGAGGACGGGGCGGTGAAGGCGAGAGTCCTCACCGCTCTGATGAAATCCGCCCCCAAAGCGGGACACTTCGATGTGAGTGCACCCACCGCCCCGGCATTGTCGGGTAGTTGACGCACATTTGGCCTGGCCAGCACCCTGGTTGGTCAGCGCTACGGGTGATCACATAGGGTGAAAAGAAAAACGGGAGGTTCGGCGTGTTCGTTGAACGCGCGCCACTTGTCGACTTAGTGTCCTGTTCGGAAGAGTCCATGAAGCAGACACACTGGTAACCCTAAACTTCAACGTTAGGGTTTGGGTCGGCGTTCCGGACCGCCCCAATCGGCATCCGTCGTCGCGGCGGGACTACCGCGAAGCGACGACACGTAACTCGAGGCGAGAGGCCTTCGACGTGGCAGCACCGCAGAACTACCTCGCAGTCATCAAGGTCATCGGTGTCGGCGGCGGTGGTGTCAATGCCATCAACCGAATGATCGAGGTCGGTCTCAAGGGCGTCGAGTTCATCGCGATCAACACTGATGCGCAAGCCCTGTTGATGAGCGACGCCGACGTCAAGCTCGACGTCGGCCGCGAACTCACCCGCGGCCTCGGCGCCGGGGCCAACCCGGCCGTCGGTCGCAAGGCGGCAGAGGACCACCGTGAGGAGATCGAGGAGGTCCTCAAGGGGGCCGACATGGTCTTCGTCACCGCCGGAGAGGGCGGCGGCACCGGCACCGGCGGCGCACCCGTCGTCGCCAACATCGCGCGCTCGCTCGGCGCCCTGACGATCGGCGTGGTCACCCGCCCGTTCACCTTCGAGGGCCGACGACGCGCGAACCAGGCGGAGGACGGCATCGCCGAGCTCCGCGAAGAGGTCGACACCCTCATTGTCATTCCCAACGACCGGCTGCTGTCCATCTCGGACCGCCAGGTCAGCGTGCTCGACGCGTTCAAGTCGGCCGACCAGGTGCTGCTCTCGGGTGTCCAGGGCATCACCGACCTGATCACGACGCCTGGCCTGATCAACCTCGACTTCGCCGACGTCAAGTCGGTCATGTCCGAGGCCGGTTCGGCACTCATGGGCATCGGCTCGGCCCGCGGCGACGACCGCGCGGTGGCCGCCGCGGAGATGGCGATCTCCTCGCCGCTCCTGGAGGCGTCCATCGATGGCGCCCGTGGTGTCCTGCTCTCCATCTCCGGCGGCAGCGATCTCGGTCTCTTCGAGATCAACGAGGCCGCCCAGCTGGTGAGCGAGGCGGCGCACCCCGAGGCGAACATCATCTTCGGTGCGGTCATCGACGACGCACTGGGCGACGAGGTCCGCGTCACCGTGATCGCGGCGGGCTTCGACGGCGGGCAGCCGCCGGCCCGGCGCGAGAACGTCCTGGGCGCGAACACCGCCAAGCGCGAAGAGCCGGCCGCGCCGGTCCGGACCGCCGAGCCCGTGCGCCAGACCGGCGGACTGGGTTCCGTGCCGCCGCGCGAAGAGCCTCCGGTCCAGGCCGAGCCCGTACCGGTGGTCAGCGAGAGTCACCTGCCGCCGGTCACTCCGCCGCACATCCCGCCGGCCCGTCCCTACCAGGACTCCCAGGCCGAAGAGCTGGATGTTCCGGACTTCTTGAAGTGATAGGTCCGCATCACGCAGGTCCCGCAGCACCTTCAGTGTCCTCAGCGGATCGCGCGCACTTCGCCTTCACCGACAGGTGGGGCGGGGTGAGCGCGGCTCCGTACGAGGAGCTCAACCTCGGCGGCGCGGTCGGAGACGACCCCGCCGCCGTTCTGGCCAATCGGGAACGCGCCGCGCGGGCCCTCGGCCTGGACCCGGCGCAGGTCGTCTGGATGAACCAGGTGCACGGTCGGGACGTCGCGGTGGTCGACGGCCCGTGGGGAGACGTCGCGGAGATCCCCGAGGTGGACGCGGTGGTGACCGCGCGGCGCGGGCTGCCGCTCGCCGTGCTCACCGCCGACTGCACCCCCGTACTGCTGGCCGACCCGGTCGCCGGGATCGCGGCGGCGGCGCACGCGGGCCGCCCCGGTCTGGTCGCGGGCGTGGTCCCCGCCGTGGTCGAGGCCATGGTCGGACTCGGTGCCGAGACCCACCGGATCATCGCCCGCACCGGACCGGCTGTCTGCGGGCGGTGCTACGAAGTCCCGTCGGGGATGCGTGCCGAGGTCGCCGAGAGCGTCCCGGCCGCCTGGTCCGAGACCAGTTGGGGCACCCCCGCCGTGGATGTCACCGCCGGGGTCCTGGCCCAGCTCGAAACCCTCGGGGTCGAGAACCGGCAGGCGTCGCCGGTCTGCACCCTCGAATCGGGCGATCACTTCTCGTACCGCCGCGACCGCACCACCGGGCGGCTCGCCGGATATGTTTGGTTGGACTGATAGGTCATGACGGACCGTAGGACTCAACTCGCCGAAAATCTGGCACGGGTGGAGGAACGCATTGCTTCCGCCTGTATCGCCGCGGGCCGCAAGCGGGAAGAAGTGACCCTCATCGTGGTCACCAAGACCTACCCCGCGAGCGATGTGCGGATTCTGCATGAACTCGGTGTGCGTCATGTCGCGGAGAATCGTGACCAGGACGCGGCGCCCAAGGCTGCCGAATGTGCGGATCTGTCGCTCATCTGGCACTTTGTTGGTCAATTGCAGACGAATAAGGTTCGTTCTGTGGCCAGTTATGCCGATGTCGTGCAGTCGGTGGATCGGGCCAAGTTGGTCACGGCGCTGTCCGCGGCGGCCGTGCGCGAGGAGCGCGAACTCGGCTGCCTCATCCAGGTCGCGCTCGACGCGGAGAGCGGTGAACGCGGCGGTGTCGCGCCGGACGGGATCGAGGAGTTGGCCGCTGCGGTCGACTCCGCCCCCGGGCTGCGGCTCGACGGTCTGATGACCGTCGCGCCGCTCGCCGGCCCGTACGCGGGACGGCAACGCGCCGCCTTCGACCGGCTGATGGAATTCTCATCCCGCCTGCGCGGGAACCATCCGGCTGCGAACATGGTCTCCGCGGGGATGAGTGCGGACCTCGAGGACGCGGTTGCGGCCGGAGCGACACATGTGCGCGTCGGTACGGCGGTGCTCGGAGTCCGACCGAGGCTCGGGTAACGTCGCCAAGCAGGTCGGACCACAGCAGAAAATATGGTCATTCCCGCCTATGGCGGGCAGGCCTCAGTGGATCGCGGGGCACTTGGTGACAGATGCCGATCCACCACAGAGCGGAGGACTCAGAGCATGGCCGGCGCGATGCGCAAGATGGCGGTCTACCTCGGCCTCGTGGAGGACGATGGGTACGACGGTCCGGGGTTCGACCCCGACGACGAATTCGAACCCGAGCCGGAGCCCGAGCGGGACCGGCGGCGGCACCAGCCCGCGCATCAGGTGGAGCGGGACCGGGAACGGGACGAACCGGTGCGAGCGGTGCAGCCTCCCGCGCAACGGGAGCCGGTTCAGATCCCGGCGGAAAGGGAGCGACCCGCCCGAATCGCACCCGTGGCATCCATCACACCTGAACGCCCGAACATGGAGAAGAACGCACCGGTGATCATGCCCAAGGTTGTGTCCGAGCGGGAGCCCTACCGCATCACCACGCTGCACCCCCGGACCTACAACGAGGCCCGTACCATCGGGGAACACTTCCGTGAGGGCACTCCGGTGATCATGAATCTCACGGAGATGGACGATACGGACGCGAAGCGACTTGTCGACTTTGCCGCAGGACTCGTCTTCGGTCTCCATGGCAGCATTGAGCGCGTGACGCAGAAGGTGTTCCTGCTGTCGCCTGCTAACGTCGATGTCACGGCGGAGGACAAGGCCCGCATTGCTGAGGGCGGATTCTTCAACCAGAGCTGAGAACACGACACCAGGAACGACCCGGCCGTAAGGCCGGAGCTACGAGAGCCAGGGGAGAGGGAAGCGCGAAATGGGCGTCGCACTGCAGGTTGTCTATATCGCGTTGATGTGTTTCCTCATCGTGCTGATCTTCCGGCTGGTCATGGACTACGTCTTCCAGTTCGCACGTTCATGGCAGCCCGGCAAGCCGATGGTGGTCATACTTGAGGCCACCTACACTGTCACGGATCCACCGCTCAAGCTTCTGCGGCGGTTCATCCCGCCGCTGCGTCTCGGGGGCGTGGCACTCGACCTGTCCTTCTTCGTTCTGATGATCATCGTCTACATCCTGATCAGCATCGTGATCAGGCTGTGAGCGATACGGTCTTGCCGACTGCCGACGACTACGTAGAGGTGAAGAAGAGATGCCGCTGACCCCCGAGGACGTGCGGAACAAGCAGTTCACGACCGTCCGCCTCCGAGAAGGCTATGACGAGGACGAGGTCGATGCCTTCCTCGACGAGGTCGAGTCCGAGCTGACGCGCCTGCTCCGTGAGAACGAGGACCTGCGCGCGAAGCTGGCCGCCGCCACGCGTGCCGCCGCGCAGAACCAGCAGCAGGGAATGCGCAAGCCGGAGCCGCAGGACCGGCCCGGGGCACCTGTGCCCGCCGCCATATCGGGTCCGCCGGTCCAGCAGCAGCCCCCGCAGATGGGTCCCCCCCAGCTGCCCGGTGGTGCTCCGCAGCTGCCCGCCGGTCCCAGTGGTCACGGTCCTGGTCCCCAGGGCCAGCACGGCCCCGGCCCGCAGGGCCCGCACGGCCCCGGTCCGATGCAGGGCGGTCCCATGGGTGGCCCGATGGGCGGTCCCATGGGCGGTCACGCCCCCCAGCAGCAGATGCAGCAGATGCAGCAGCCGCCGCAGATGCAGCAGCCCGGTCAGGGCCCCGGCGGCGACAGCGCCGCCCGTGTCCTGTCGCTCGCGCAGCAGACCGCCGACCAGGCGATCGCGGAGGCCCGTTCCGAGGCCAACAAGATCGTCGGCGAGGCGCGCAGCCGCGCCGAGGGACTGGAGCGGGACGCGCGTGCCAAGGCGGACGCGCTGGAGCGGGACGCGCAGGAGAAGCACCGCGTGGCGATGGGCTCTCTGGAGTCGGCCCGCGCGACGCTGGAGCGCAAGGTCGAGGACCTGCGCGGCTTCGAGCGCGAGTACCGGACCCGGCTGAAGTCCTACCTGGAGAGCCAGCTGCGTCAGCTGGAGACCCAGGCCGACGACTCGCTGGCTCCGCCGCGGACCCCGGCGACCGCTTCGCTGCCGCCGTCGCCCTCGCTGGCTCCGGCCGGTGCGGGGGCCATGGGTCACACCATGGGCGGCAACCACGGCGGTCACGGCAACCCGCCGATGGGCGGCAACCCGTCCATGGGTGGTGGACCCTCGTACGGCGGCCAGCAGCAGATGTCGCCGGCGATGACCCAGCCGATGGCTCCGGTGCGGCCGCAGGCGCCGCAGCCGATGCAGCAGGCCCCGTCGCCGATGCGTGGGTTCCTGATCGACGAGGACGACAACTGAGCCCGGTGCGCGCGATGAGCGCGTAGCCGTCGGCAGGCTGAGGGCCGGGCCCCGGGGTTTCCCCGGGGCCCGGCCCTTTTCCCGTGGACGGGGGCGTGGGCGGTGCGCGGATGGGCCCCGCTCCCTTGCTCCCTCTCGGCAGCCCGGGGCCGGGCTGCGTCGGGAACACGCGGAAGGGCCCGCCAGGACTTGGGTTCTAGGGGTCTTCGCAACACCGCCTGGTTTTAGGTGGTGAGTAGATCACGTAGACGCTCGGCTGGGGTATCCCAGTCGAGCGTCTTGC